>CAZWQJ010000330.1:0-4355 GCA_964635825.1 uncultured Victivallales bacterium
ACTGGAACCTGGCGGTGGCCTTGACCACGAATGGCGTAGCCGTCCATCAGTTTGTGGGTGGCAGCGACGCGCTGTTCAAGACACTGGATTGCAACGTGACGCGCGACGACGCGGCCAATCTCACCCGTTACGGTGTGCGCCTGCCGCTGGCCGCCCTCGGTCTGACGCCTGGCGACACCTTCGGTTTCGATGCCCTGATCTGCGATGGCGACGACAATAAGGGCATGCGCCACAACATGCGCCTGGCGGAGGGAATATCCTATCCCTTCAGGACCGAGTTGTATCCCCGCTTTGTGCTTTCAAAGTAGCAGCGTGGGCGTAGGAAAGAGTCCAGGGCTTGGGTTCGGGTGAGCCCACGGAAGACGCAGGAAGACACGGAATAATTCATAAGTTCCGTGTCTTTCCGTGTCTTCCGTGGGCAAAGAACAAAAGGAGGAGAGAAGTATGCATCGGAAATCATGGGTAGCGGCACTGTTGATGGGAACACTGGCGTCTGTGGGCAGCGGCGCGGAGCCCGCAGCGACTGGCGGAACGACTACCAACGCTGCCTGGGCGCGTGGAACGTCCTGCCTGGCGTGAGCCAGGCGTTCATCGGCCGCAGTGATGCGGGCGCCGTGACGCTCAAGTGGCGCCTGCCCGGCGGCAAGGAGCAGTCCAAGGAAGTTGAGCTCGAGAAGGCTGGCACGCTGAAGGTGGAGATCAAGTGAGGGCGTAAAGCGTGTGGGGTGGCGAGTGTCGCACAGGACCAAAATCGACTGTAATCGGCAGCAATCGAGCAAAACAAGGAGCAACGGATGAACAAGCAGCAAAGCAAACAGGGACTGGCGCGGGTGTGGCCCGCGCTGGCAATGATGGCAATCTGGCTGGCGGGGGCGGCGGTCGGCTTGGCCGCCGACGCGCCGCCGGCACTGGCAGCAGGCAACGCCGCAGCCGCCGACACCGCCGTGTTGCTGGACGAGGACACGCTCTGGCGACACTTTCATGTCATGGGCGCCTCGCACTACCGTAATAACGCCACGGGCAAGCTGGAGCGGGCGACCATCACGTGGCATCCAGGCGGCCTTCCCCACACGCCGGTTGCTCAGGCGCTGTTCTCGCCGTTGCCTCCCGCCGACTGGAGCAGCCCGTCTTTCGACGACGGCGCCTGGCCGCGACTGTGGTGGCCACAGCCGGTTACGGTGCCCTACGGATTAGTGCCGCAGCCGTTTGTCCAAATGTTTGATACGGCCGTCGTCCTCGCCCGCGGGAAGTTCGAGATCAAGAATCCCGCGCAGGTCAAGGCGTGCGCCTTCTCCCTGGACTACTGGGGCGGAGTGGTGGTGTATGTCAACGGCAAGGAGGTCGTCCGGCAGCATTTACCAGGCACCATGACGAACATGGAGGCCGTGGCCGAAGACTACCCACCGGAGGCTTTCTTTCGCGCGAATGGCAAGCCGCTGAACACGGATGACGACAAGAACCGTGATCGCCTGGCGTTGCGCGTTCGCCAGTTGCGCGAGGTCAAGATCCCGGCGTCGCTGCTGCGCCAGGGGGTCAACGTCGTGGCCATCGAGGCCCATGCCGCCCCGGCGCTCGATCCCAATATCATGCACCATCAAGGCAACCGCGAAACGGGCTGGCCCCCCATCGGGGTGCTGCGTGCGCGTTTGACGGTATCGCCGGCGAGCGCGGCCCCGACGGTCGGCAAGGTCGGGACGAGTGGGCCTGCCCCCCGGAGTCTCCAGGTCTGGAATCGCGCGACCTATGATGCCGTCACGGTCTTCGACCACGGCGATCCGGCGGAGCCGCTGCGGCCGATCGTAATCAACGCCGCCCGCAACGCGGCGTTTTCCGGGCGGCTGATGGTCGGCGCCGACGGGCCGATCAAGGGGCTGAAGGCGACGGTGTCGGACCTGGCCCGGCTTCGCAAATCGTCCTCGTCCTCAGCGAAGCGGTCCTCGTCCTCGAATGCCAGAGTCGAGAACGAGGACGACGACGAGGACGAAGGCGGCGGCGCGAAGATCGCCGCCTCCGCCGTCCGCATTCGTTGCGCCGTGCCGGCCACGGCGGACAAATCCTGGGTGGCGCCGGACCGCTTCGACGGCCTGCTCGACGCCATTCCGGCGGAAATACCGGCGATCACAAATCAGCCGCCGGTCGAACGTTTCTACGACCGGAGCGTGGCGCGGACAGCGGCCGTCTCCCGTGCGGTGGCACCGCTCTGGTTTACGGTCCGGGTGCCCTCAAACGCCGCGCCGGGCGTCTACGAAGGCCTGGTGAGTGTCGTGGCCGAGGGGTGCCCGCCTGTCAAGGTTCCCTTGCAGGTGCGGGTGTGCGCGTGGACGGCGCCGGATCCGCGGGATTTCCTCGAGCAGAACTTCATCTACTACGCGGAAGAGGTGTTGTCCAAATACTATGAGGTCCCGCCCTGGTCGGACAAGCATTTCGAGCTGATCGGCAAGACGCTGGCGCTGCTGGCCGAGGCAAACTCGCGTCAGGTTATCGCCAACCTGGCGGTTGATTTTTACGGGAAGACCACCAACCCCGAGTCGCTCGTGCGCTGGATCAAGCAGCCGGACGGCAGTTACACGTACGACTTCACCAACTTCGACAAGTATTTGGACACGGTCGCCAGAACCATCGGCACGCCGTGGCCGTTGCGGTTGAACTGCTGGGGAGAGCCTGCGGTGCTGTGGAACCCGACTTTCTACCGGGGGTACGGGGCCCCGGCGGTGTCGTTGCTCGACCCGCAGACCGGCAAGCTGGAGCGTCTGGAGCAGCCCAAGCTTGGCAGCAAGGAGAGCCTGGCCTTCTGGCGGCCGGTGTTCGCCGAAATACTCAAGAAAGTCCAGGCTCGCGGCTGGCTGGAGGCCACGACGATTGGCCTTAACAGTTCCCACGCAAGGCCCACGCCCGCGATGGTGGACGTGGCGTACGGATGCTGGCCCACGGGTGTCTGGAGTTGGGGCAGTCACGCGGCCGAGCGTGGCGCGGTATTTGTCGGCACGGACACGAACCACGTTATGAAGGTCCGCCATTCCGAGAACCCTGTGGCGAACATGCGAACTCCCGTGGACGTCTTCCGGAATTCGCCGCGCGAAACCGGCATCTTCCTGTGTCGCAATCAGTTCTCCGACAATTCGCCGCTGACGTACCTGCGCCGGATGGGCGAACATGCGATCCTGGCAGGTTACGACGGCACAGGCGATTTCGGAGCGAATCAATTTCCGCTCCCGAGGGGCGCAGGCGGCTACTATTGTCCAATGGCCGGTCGCGGTACGGAGTGGCACGGTGTCAGTACCATGGCGCTGCTCTACCCCGGTCCTGATGGTCCGGTGGCCAGCGAGCGGTTCGAGGTGTACCGTGAGGGCATGGTGGTCAGCGAGGCGCGCCTGTTCGTGCTGCGGGCGATCACGGAAAAGAAACTCAGCCCGGAGCTCCTGCAGCGGGCCAGCCGCTATCTGGACCAGCGGAGCCAGGGCTTCATGTTCTGGTTCGGCAATCGTTACATGCAGTCCGAAGAGGACGCGAAACTGCTCGATCTGGCAGGCGAGGTCGCAAGGGAGATGGTGAAGTGAACAGTCCAAGGAATAGGAGTACGAAGATGACGGTGGCGAATACGGATGATGTTGGCGGGCAGGTCTTGTGGTTGTGTCGGCATGGAAACCGGATCGACTGGGTTGATCCCACGTGGGAAGGCACAGACCCGCATCTCGCGGCGGATGGCGTCGTGCAGGCCATAAAAACCGGGCAACGACTGCGCGGCCAGGGAATCCGGCATATCTTCTGTTCCCCGTTCCTGCGAACGATAGAAACGGCCCATCACATCGCCGCCGCGCTGGAGCTCACCGTTAAAGTCGAACACGGCGCCACCGAATGGTTGCGCACGGACTGGTTTCCTACCCCTCCGGAATACGCGCCGCCGGACCTGCTGCACAAGCGATTCCCCGGCATTGACACAACCTATCGCTCAATTGGGCATCCCGTCTGGCCGGAGGCAACGTGGGAAGACGTGAAGGCGCGATGCGTCACGGTGGCGCGTGACATTCTGGCCACGTTCGGCTCCGACGTCTTGATCGTGGGCCACTCCGCATCCGTGGGCGGCATGGCGTTAGGACTTTTCGGATCGGATTTCGAACTTCCCACCGACTTCTGTTCGTTGACCAAGGTAATATGCAGCCCCGGCGGCGTCTGCCTGGAACTCAAAGGCGACATATCCCATCTGAAGGAGGATCTCCGCTAATCATGCAGTACCTGAGCGGTTCAACAGAAAGAAACCAACATGCTGCCAGACTATCACATGCACACGCCGCTTTGCCGGCACGCGCACGGTGAGCCCGAGGAGTATGCGGCGGAGGCGGTACGCAAGGGGCTGG
>CAZWQJ010000331.1:0-1794 GCA_964635825.1 uncultured Victivallales bacterium
GGCGACAGCGTCACCATGGAGGGCACCTACGTCAGCATCATCGAGTACGAGCTCCAGAAAACGTTTCGCGACCGCGCGATCGACCTCATCGGGCTCGGTCTCTCGAGCGAAACCGCGTCGGGCCTATCCGAAATCATGCACGAGCCGCTGCATGGGTTTGTGCGCCCCTGCGTGCACCAGCGCCTTCGCATGGCGATGGCAAAGGCCATGCCATCCGTGGTCGTCGCCTGCTACGGCATGAACGACGGCATCTACCACCCCCAGAGCCCCGCGCGCATGCAGGCCTTCCAGGACGGCATCCTCCGACTCATCGCCGACTCCCGCGCCGCCGGCGCCACCGTCCTTCTCCTGACGCCCCCGCCCTTCGACCCGCTCCCCATCCGCGAATTACTCCTGCCGAAAGACGCCCCGGATTTCAGCTACCGCACTCCCTTCGCCCGCTACGACACCGTCCTCCAGGACTACAGCCGCTGGATCACGGGACTGAACCTGCCCGGCGTTCGCGCCGTGGATCTCAACACGCCGCTCACCGATTACCTCAAGCGCCAGCGCATCCAAAACCCCGACTTCTGCTTCAGCCGCGACGGCATCCATCCGTCGCCTGCCGGGCACTTGCTGATGGCCCGCACCGTTCTCCGCACATGGGGCCTGCCCATCCCCACGCACGACCTCGAACGGGATCTGCTCGCGGTTCAGTCCGATCCCCTCTTCGTCCTCGTCGACCGCCGCCGCCGCGCTCGCTCCGACGGCTGGCTGAACTACGTCGGCTACCCCGGCATCGGCGCCGAGGCCATCCCTTCCATCGACGACACCGAATCCGCCGCCGCCACCCTGCAAGCCCAGATCCATCTGCTTGCGCCAGATGCACGTTCGCCGTGAACAAGCAACGGACGGCACGGAGGCCGTCCCTCCAGGTTCCAGTTGGAACCTCTACTCGCGAGTCCTCGAGGGTCGGGCTCCGTCCCGACCGCGCACCATCCCATGTGCGAAGGCAGGCATCTCATGCTTCCCGCCGCTGCGTCATTGACGAGAATGATCCCTCGCGTCATCGTGGAGTCTCTCTTGGACCCATACGCAACGACGGAACGGGAGGCGCGGCATGAACAAGACATGGGTGGGGCTGCTGCTGGTGGCGGGAACGGTGCTGGCAACGGGGTGTGCGTCGGCCAAACACCGGTCCGCCGGCATGGGCGGTCTCGGCATGCCCCAATCGGCGTCCATGCGGCAGGACCGTGGTGGGTCCGGCGAATCGGCCCCCATCGCGACCGACCGCATGCTGATCTGGAAAGCCTATCTGCAACTCGAGGTCTGGAGCATCAGCAACACCGTCAGCGAGGCCGCGGCGCTCGCGGCACGCACGGGCGGCTACGTCGAGGGCAACTCCGACAACGGCGCATCGTCCGCTTCGCTCACCCTGCGCATCCCCGCCAAGGCCTTCGCCGACTCGGTCAAATCCCTGGAGACCCTCGGCGAGGTGACCTCCCGCAGTATCAGCGGTGAGGACGTCACCGAACAGTACATCGACGTGGAGGCGCGCCTGAAGAACAAGGTCGTCCTGCGCGACCGCCTGCAGCAGTTGCTGGACAAGGCCACGGACGTCAAAGATATCCTCGCCATCGAGACTGAGCTGAATCGGGTCCAGTCCGACATCGACTCCATGGAAGGCCGAATCCGCGCACTCAAAGGACAAATCGACTACGCGACGGTCGTGCTCTCCCTGAACCGCAAGCCCGTCCTCGGCCCGCTCGGCTACGTGTTCAAGGGCCTCTTCTGGGGCGTGGGCAAACTGTTTGT
>CAZWQJ010000331.1:1894-4337 GCA_964635825.1 uncultured Victivallales bacterium
GAACTGCTGGTGTTCTGGGGCGGCGTGCAGTGCGGCTTCAACGGCTTCCACCACAACCCCATGGAAGACGCCACCGCGCTAAACTGCCCAAGCCTGTTTATGCATGGCGGACTCGACAACCGCGCCACGCTCGCCGACGGCCGCCGCGTCTTCGCTGCCGCCGCCGGCCCCAAGACCTTCCGCGAGTTCCCCACCGCCGGCCACGAATCCTACCTCGCCCGCTTCCCCGCGGCCTGGACGAATGCGGTGCGGGATTTCATCCCACAAACGCGCGGGCGTTCTGGAACATCCGCAGCCACGGACCCGCCTCGCCATTGAACACGGCGGGCGGACGGTATGAGAGCTGGCAAGACCGAAAAGCGCGCTCGGGGTGCGGCATCATCAGGGTCACGCGCCCATCGCGCGTGGTGACGCCCGTGAGGCCGCCCGCCGACCCGTTGGGATTGTAGGGGTACCGAACCGTCGGCCGTCCGTGGTTGTCCACATAGCGCAGCGAAGCCAGATTCTGCTCCCAAATCGCGGGCTGCGAACCGGTGGCGCTGAAATCCGCCCGGCCTTCGCCGTGGGCCACAGGCACCAGCAGTCGCGACCCCGCCATGTCGCGCAGCAGCACCGACGGCGAGTCCAGCACCTCCACCGTCACGAGGCGTGCCTCGAATTGCTCCGACGTGTTGCGCACAAAGCGCGGCCAGTGTTCGGCTCCCGGAATGATGTCCTTCAACTGGGCCATCATCTGGCAGCCATTGCAGATGCCGAGGGCGAAGGTGTCCGGCCGCGCGAAGAAGGCGCCAACCGCGGCACGAAGCTCGTCGTTGAAGAGGATGCACGAGGCCCAGCCGGCTCCCGCCCCCAGCACGTCGCCATAGGAAAATCCGCCGCAGGCCACCAGCCCCGAAAACCCATCCAGCCGGACCCGGTCGCGCAGCAGATCGGTCATGTGCACATCGACGCTCTCGAAGCCCGCCGCGTCGAACGCGGCCGCCATCTCCACGTGCCCATTCACCCCCTGCTCGCGCAGAATCGCCACCCGGGGACGCAGAACTTTCGCGTTCCCCGCTGGAGGGCGAGGCTGTGCCGAGCCAAGGGGGAGGCCAGCCGCAGTCTCGAACGTCACGACCATCGACAACCCCGGATCGGCATCGTCGAGCAGGTTGTCGTACTCCTCTTGAGCGCAGGCCGGGTTGTCGCGCAGGGCCTGCAGGCGATGGGTCGTCTCGGACCACGTGCGGCGCAGCCCGGCCAGCGGCTGGCGGAACACCGTGCGGCCGGCGGCCTCAATCCACAGTTCGCGGCCCTCGGCCGGGCGCGCGATTTCGCAGGTGAGCGCATCGAGCCCGGTCTCGCGCAGCAGGGCCTGCACCGCCGGAATCTGATCCTCCGCCACCTGAATCACCGCGCCAAGCTCCTCGGCAAACAACGCGGGCAGCAACGCGTCGCCGCCCGCCGGCAGTGAAACCCGCAGCCCCCGGCGACCACCGAACGCCATCTCGACCAGGGTCACAAAAAGCCCGCCGTCGGAAATGTCGTGGTACGCCAGCAGGCGCCCTTCGCGCACCAGTCGCTGCATGGCCCCGAAAAAGCGCAGAAAGACCCCAGGATCATCCAAGTCCGGCACTTCATTGCCAAGCTGGTTGTAAACCTGGGCCAGCACGCTGGCGCCGAGACGCCGCCGCCCCTGCCCCAGGTCGATCCACAGCAGCGCGGAGGGGCCGGCCTTGAGTTCCGCCGTGACCGTGCGGTGAATGTCTTCCACCGGCGCAAAGGCCGAGATCACCAGGCTGAGCGGCGACACCATCCGCTGCTTCACGCCCGCCGGATCCTGCCAGAGCGTGCGCATGGAGAGCGAGTCCTTGCCCACCGGGATCGACACGCCAAGTGCCGGACAGAGTTCCATGCCGACGGCCTGCACCGTGTCGTATAGCGCGGCATCTTCGCCGGCTTCCCCGCAGGCGCACATCCAGTTGCCGGAGAGTTTGACGTGACCAATCTCGCCGACATCCACACCGGCCATGTTCGTCAGCGCTTCGCCCACAGCCAGGCGCCCGGAGGCGGGGCCGGAAACCAGAGCCACAGGCGTGCGCTCGCCCATCGTCATGGCTTGCCCGTAGACGCTGCGGTATCCATTCACCGTCACCGCCGCATCGGCGATGGGCACCTGGTACGGCCCCACCATCTGGTCGCGCGCCACGCAGCCCGTGACCGTCCGGTCCGTGATCGTAATCAGGAAGGTCTTGTCCGCAACGGCCGGGAACCGCAGCACGCGCGCGACGGCGTCATCCAGCGTGATGCCCGCGAGATCGAGCGGCGCGGGTGTCGGGTTCTGGCGGGTTACGTCACGCAGCATGCGCGGCGGCTTCCCCAGAATCACCCCTATATCGATATCGATCGGCTTGTTGTCGAAATGGTTGTCGATCAGCGTGAGGTGGCCGTCGCCGGTGGCCCG
>CAZWQJ010000332.1:0-4302 GCA_964635825.1 uncultured Victivallales bacterium
CGCACTTCATCCACCGACAACACATCCGGCAGCGACCGCCCCGCCTTGGGCGCGCGCAATCCACTGAACGGATTCCGCTCCACATTCCCTTCACGAAGCAGAAATCGGTAGAACGAGCGCAGGCTGGCCAGCTTGCGTGCTGTGGTCGTCGGGCGGCTGCCGGCCTTCTGAAAGTGCACCAGGAACCGCCGCGCGGCAAACCGGTCCGGCGCACCCCACGCATAGGGCGGCGCCGCCCCTTCCCACGTCAGCGCCACAAACTGGTCCAGATCCCGGAAATAGTTACTGAGCGTGTGATCGGATGCATTGCGTTCCGTCACCAGGTACGCCCGGAACGCCGCCATCAACGGATCCACTACCGCCGGCGTGTCTGTCGTGTCCGATTCCGCAATCAACGCGCCTCCGCCGCCCCGCCACCATCCAGCCCGTACTGTGCCGCCAACTCCTCAAAACCCGGGATCTGCGAACGGTAGCGCTTCATCATCTTCTTCAACGCCGCCCGTTGCCGCGGGGTCAACGCCTGCCGATTCTGGAAGTGCTGGCTCAGAGACTGGAAGAACTCGCTGTCGTCAAACACGCGCTTGCCCCGCTTCGTCGGCGCATTCCACGTCTGCACGTGCTTCATCGCCTCCAGCAACGGCCCGCTCTCGCGATCCTCTTCCGGCGCCTGTCCAAGCCCCAGCTCCACCCGGATCGCCTCAAAGTTCTCGATCCGCGCCGCGTGCGATTCCAGGATGCGGTGCAACGCGTCCACCTGCGCTGGACTCAGCCGCCAGCCGCTGTCCACCCGCTGCTTCAGCGAATCCACAAACGCCTTCGACCGCTCACTCAACGGCAACGCCGCCGCCAACGCCAGCTTGCGCCCCGCATCCTCCTGCGGCGGCTGCATCTCCGGCCGCGCCAGCAACTCGTCGAAGCCCAACTCGCGCAGCCGCGCCTCCACCCCGCCCAGTTGCTCGCGATAGCGGAAGGCCATCTTCACCAGCGCCTCCAACTGACGCCCGCTGATCGCCCGCTTCCCTTCTTCCAACTGCTTCTGCACGGAGGCCACGAATTTCTCGTCGCTATACGTCCGCTTGCCACGCGTCACCGGCTCCGCCCACTGCCCGATCGCCGCCAGCACCCCCAGCATCTCACGCACCTTGTCCGTGTCTGCCGGCGGCACCTTCGTGCCTTCCATCCATTTGTCGAAGCGCGCGTAGAAGTCCGCCAACATCTGCGTCCACTCGACCTTGCCCTCTTCGATCTCGTCCAGCGCGACTTCCATCGAGGCCGTAAAGCCCACATCAAACAAATCGGAAAGCACCTCCACCAGCAGGTTGCTGACCTTGCGGCCCAGCTCCGTCGGCACCAACTGGCGCTTTTCGCTGGACACATAAGACCGGTCCACCAGCGTGGCGATGATCTGCGCGTAGGTGCTCGGACGCCCCACCCCATTGCGCTCCAACTCGCGAATCAGCGCGGCCTCGCTAAAGCGCGGTGGCGGCTTGGTCTCTTTGCGGTCAAAGAGCCACTTCAGGCAGTCCAGGTTCTCCCCCGGTACCATCGGCGGCAGCACCTGCTCCGTCTCGCCTTCCTCGTCGCCCTCTTCCTTCTTCACCTTCAGCGGTCGCATGACCTTGTAGAAGCCAGGGAACACCACGTCCGACGCACTGACGTGGAACAGGTACGTCGAGGTCTTCCCCGCCGGCGGCACCGCCTCGATCTTCACCGTCCGCTGCTCCAGCCGCGCCGGGCTCATCTGGCTCGCCACGAAGCGCTCCCAGATCAACCGGTACACCTTCAGATCCGCCGGATCCAGCCGGTCCTTGATCCGCTCCGGCGTCAGCGTCACATCCGTCGGCCGAATCGCCTCGTGCGCTTCCTGCGCCCCACTCCGACTGCGATACGCCGGCGCCTTCTCCGGTATGTACTCCGCCCCAAACTCCGATGTGATCCACCCCCGGCACGCCGCCTGCGCATCTTGCGAAATCGCAAACGAATCCGTTCGCATGTAGGTGATCAAGCCCACCGGCCCCTCGCCCAGGTCGATGCCTTCGTACAGCCCCTGCGCGATCCGCATCGTCCGCTTGGGCGCAAACCCGCACACGCTGGATGCCGCCTGCTGCAACGTGCTCGTGATGAAGGGCGGCAGCGGATTGCGCGTCACCGGCTTCGTCGACACGTCCGCCACCCGCAGCGCACGCCCCTCCAGATCCGCCTGCACGGCCAGCGCCCGTTCCTCGCTCTTGATCTCCGCCTTCTCGCCGTCGATCCGCGAAAGCATCGCGTCAAACGGATCCAACGGATCCACCCGCTTGCGCGCCGTCAGCCCCAGCACCCAGTACGCCTCGGGCACGAAGCGCTCGATCTCACCCTCACGCTCGCATACCAACCGCAAAGCCACCGACTGCACCCGGCCCGCACTCAGCCCGCGCTGCAGCCGCCGCCACAGCATCGGACTCACCATGTAACCCACGATCCGGTCCAGCACGCGCCGCGCCTGCTGCGCATCCACTCGCGCCATGTTGATCTCGCCCGGATGCTCGAACGCCGCCCGCACCGCACGCGCCGTAATCTCGTTGTACTGAATCCGGTAGAACGGCTTGTCCTTGTTCTCCCCTTTCAGCACCTCATGAATGTGCCAGGCAATCGCCTCCCCTTCGCGATCCGGATCCGGCGCCAGGTAAATCTCATCGCACGCCTGCGCCGCCTTCTTCAGCGTGTCGATCACCTTCTTCTTGC
Organism: uncultured Victivallales bacterium; assembly: GCA_964635825.1. GTDB lineage: Bacteria > Verrucomicrobiota > Kiritimatiellia > UBA8416 > JAIOPI01 > CAZWQJ01. The sequence goes on from CAZWQJ010000332.1 coordinate 2,725, forward strand.
CCGGCACCTGCACATACTTCGGCTTGAAGCCCTTCTCAATGTCGACGCCAATGTTGCGCTCCGGCAAATCCCGGATGTGCCCCACCGACGACTCCACCACATAGTCCCCACCCAAAATCTTGTTGATCGTCTTCGCCTTCGCCGGCGATTCCACAATGACCAGTTTCTTGCCCATAACGCCTTCCGGCTCCCGGCCTCGCGGCCTCATTCTCTTGCCTTCAAAACCCTGATCGAAAAACCCTGAATGGAGGGCCGACCTCCGTGTCGGCCGGTTTTCAACGGACCACTAGGCCATTCGGCAATTCGTCCTCAACCCGGTCCACTCCGAACGAGGGACACCACCCGTCCCGGCTGCATTCGGATCACCCGCTTCATCTCCAAACCCAACAGCAGTGCGCTCATCGCGGCCGGCCGCTGCCCCGTCGTCCGAATCAGCGCATCCACGCCCTGATCACCATCTCCCAGCGCGGCCACCACCGCGGACTCCTCCGCACTCAACGTCGGCCCGGCCGTCTCCCCTCGCGCGCTCCCCGCCATCGCGGCGCGCGGAATCAAAAATTCAAACTCCTCCAGAATGTCCTCGAGGCACCGCACCAGCGTCGCCCCCGAGCGAATCAGCGCGTGGCACCCCAGCGACCTCGCCGAATCGATGCGCCCCGGCACCGCAAACACCATCCGCCCCTGCTCCAGCGCCTGGCGCGCCGTGATCAGGGCCCCACTCGTCAGCCCGGCCTCCACCACAATCACACCCATCGACAACCCGCTCACCACCCGGTTGCGGATCGGAAAGGTCGTCCGATCCGGCCGCCGACCCAACGGAAACTCGCTGAGCACCGCGCCGTGCGCCGCCACCTCCCGCGCCAGCTCCGCGTTCGACGCCGGATACAGGCAATCCAACGCGCCGCCCAGCACCGCCAGCGTCCGCCCACCCGCGCGCAACGCCGCCCGGTGCGCCACCGTGTCGACGCCTTCCGCCAGCCCGCTCACCACGCAGTACCCCGCCTGCGCCAGCTCTCCGGCAAACCGCTCCGCCACCTCGCGCCCATACGCCGAGGGGCTACGCGTTCCCACAATCGCCAGCGCCCGCCGATCACGCGCCTCCAGCACGCCCTGCACGTACAGCGCCAGCGGTGGATCGTGAATCTGCCGCAGGGGATCGGGGTACTCGGCATCCTCCGGCGTCAGCACCCGCGCGCCCATCGCCTCCGCCGCCGCCAGTTCGCCGGCCGCATCCAGCCGGTCCCGCTGCTCCACAATCGTCCGCGCCAGCTCAGGCCCCACCCCGCGCGCTCCCCGCAGGTCGTCTTCGCCCGCCGACAAGATCGCCTCGACGGTCCCGAGCCGGTCCACCAACGACCGCACCAGCACCGGACCGATCCGCTCCATCATGTTCAGCACAATATGCGCGTCTCGAGCATTCATCGGGCCACACCACAAAAGGAACAAGGTAAATAGCACGAGTTTTCACCACTAGCAAGTGTCTAGCCCTTCGCTTCCTTTGCGGCCTTCTGTTCAAATCCTCTTCGGTTGCGGCTGCGCCGCGCTGGGCAACATGCGGGCTAACGCACCGTCACCGTC
>CAZWQJ010000333.1:0-4282 GCA_964635825.1 uncultured Victivallales bacterium
GCACGTCCGGGTCTGTGAGGGGCCTGGGCGGCAACGCCCAGGTCTACTCGGCAACTCGACCGGGTGGGTCGGCGTTATCGCATTATCGAGACACAAACGTCGTGGGCCGCCAAGGGCCGCCAATATTTTCTGGTGACAACAGGGAGTGAACATGGTTTCTAGATTGCCCATCCACTGCGGACTATTCAGGCCCGCGCTTGCGACAGCCGCTTTGCCGTGGGCCGTGGCGGTGTGGCTCTGTGTCGCCGGAATCACGGCGGCGACCGATTGCGCCACAATTGCCGCGCCGGCCACGACGGCGGGCTACTTGGCGCGTCTGTTGATCAACGAGAACCCCTTTCCTGGCGAGCGGGGTTATGTCAGCGTGGAGGATTCCAAAGCGGGGATGCGGCAGGTGCTGTGGGTGTTGCACAGTCGTATGCATTACATACCGCCCGGCTACACGCAGGCCCAGATTGCCTCAGTCCGCTCCCAGAACATTCTTGATGTCATCACGGCGAAAAACCAGTGCGAGGGTTTCTACCGCGACCCCAGGGGCAATCCATCCTTTGCCCCGCGGGTGGAGGAGCGGTTGAACTATCTCAAGGGTATTGCGAACAAAGGCGGGAAGCCGGGGAAATTCGCGGAATTGCTCAACTACGGGCAGGGACTGGCCACGGCGTATGACAGCGGCGGGATCGGAGCGGCCGATCTCTTCGCGGGGGTCTCCGTCATTAACCGCACCCCGGTGACGGGACGTGCGTATTCATGGATGACGGATCGCGACTGCTACAAACCGGGGGGTAATTTTGTGGCCATTCCGGATGCGCAAGACGGCTCACCAGGGGGTAACCGCTTTTTTACATTACGAAAGGAGCCGAAATGAACAGGAAAGATTGGAGACCGAGGGGCAGAGGACGACGGTTGAGTGTCGCGGACACTCGGCTTGCACTCGTCATGCCGCTGGTCTTCTCACTTCTTCTCTCAGGTTGCACCGCTCCGCGCGCGGGCGCTCCCCCGCGGGACGCGGCCGGGAAGCCCCCGGAGGAACTGCTTCAGCCGGTCTACCTAAGCGAGATCGTCCGGCATGTCTATCGCTGGCATCTCGACGAGAACGATGTCGATCGCCTCTCGGGTGTAAAGGAGTTTCCGTTCTGGGTGCATCTGCTGGACCGGCCCCTGGATGCGGGTGACTGCAGCCAGATGGCAGAAATCGTGATGCCGTTGGTCGGGACCGTGGTGAGGGTGAAGAAGGCCGATTATCGGATCGACGAGATGAATCTTGCGGTGACAAGCGGCACCTTCCGAATCACAGGCGTTTCCAAGGTCGGGATTCCCGGCAAGCCCCTGCCGGGGCATCGCGTAGTCAATATCCCCTATGCCGAAATGCGTGAATACCTGTTCCGGACTCGGGCGGATGCTGTTTTCCCGGACGAAGCACTGATCGAGCGCTTGCGTATGGCGGTGCGGAAGGAGATGGGACTACATCCCGAAGGGCGTTTGCCGGGACGACAGATTGCCTACCTTGCGCCCCTGTCGCCCGTGGCCAACGAAGCATGGGTGTATCTTGAGAACCAGAAACTGCTGGTGCGCTTCGCCTCGGATATCGACCTCATCAACCCCGACGTGTGGAAGCACGAGGCCCTGATGGTCAGGACTTGGGACGTGCGGAATCAAGTGGTGGTCTCGCTCGATGAGGCCGCCGGGAGCAATGCGTTCATGACGCGCGACCAGATCGGGCGCGCGCTGTACAACTGCGTCATCCTCGGTCAGCGGCTGGAAATGGGCAGTGGCCGCGGCGGGGCTTCCAAGTTCTGAAAAACGGTACGCGGCCCGTTCTGTAGCCGCGTCGCTGCGCGATGCGTCGGAGTCATGCACGCCGCACAGCGGCGTGGCCACACAATGAGTCCGTCCATGCCCTACCTTTGGGAAGAGCGTTCGGCGGCAGACGGTGTGCCTTGGGCGTTTCGGTGCTGATGCCAGGCCTTGGCGCCCACGCCCAGGAACGCCAGCGCCAGGATCAGGCAGAGCACTTTCCGCTCGTCCAGTGTCAACGCGCTCCACGAGGCGGTGAGCGCGCGCAAACCCTCTTTCCAGCGGTTCGACATGCGGCAGGTTCCGGGGCGCGTTCGTCACGTCGCGACGATGTTCACCAGCTTGCCGGGCACCACCACGACCTTGCGCACGGTCTTGCCGGCGATGAGCGCTTTGACCGACTCCTCCGCCATCACGCGCGCCTCGATTTCCTTGGGGCCCAGGTTCGCGGGCACCATCGTGCGGCCCTTGATCTTGCCGCTGAGCTGGATGACGATCTCGATCTCGTCCCGCGTCAGCGCCTGCGGATTCACCTGCGGCCAGGGCGCCGTGAGAATGCTCGGCGGATGCCCGAGCTCGCCCCACAATTCCTCGGCGACGTGCGGCGCGAAGGGCGAAATCAGGATCACCAGCGACTCCACCGCCTCACGGAAGACCGCCCGGCATTGTTCGCTGGAGGCGGCATTCACCTTCAGGTCATCCAGGGCGTTCATCAGCTCCATGATCTGGGCGATGGCCGTGTTGAACTGGAAGGCGCCCTCGAGATCCTGCGTGATCTTGGCGATGCTCTCGTGCAGTTTGCGGTAAAGATCGCGTTCCGGCGTCTCCATGCGGGCCAGGTCGGGCTTCAGATCCCGCGACGCCTGCAGCAGGGCGTGCGTCTCGTGGACGCGACGCCAGATGCGGCGCAGGAAGCGCGAGCCGCCCTCGACGCCGGCGTCGTTCCACTCGGCGTCCTTCTCGGGCGGTCCGATGAATAGCGTGTAGAGCCGCACCGTGTCGGCGCCATACTCGCGGATCAGCTCGTCGGGCGAGACGACGTTGCCCTTGGACTTGGACATCTTGTAGAGCTGGCCGTCCTTCTCGCTGCGCTTGCAGATCATGCCTTGCGTGAACAGCGCGCGGAAGGGTTCCGGGAACGAGACGCAATCGGCATCGTGCAGAACCTTCAGGATGAAGCGCGAGTAGAGCAGGTGCAGCACGGCGTGCTCGATGCCGCCGATGTACTGGTCGACCGGCAGCCAGGCATCCACGTCGGCCTTGCGGAACGGCGCGTCGGTCAGGCGCGGGTTGACGTAGCGCAGGAAGTACCAGCATGAGCAGAGCCACTGGGCCAGCGTGTCGGTTTCACGCCGGGCGGGCTGGCCGCACTTCGGGCAGGTCGTCTGGACGAAGGCCTCATGATGGGCCAGCGGGTTGCCGTGTTCGGTCTTGAAGTCGACGTCGTCGGGCAGCCGTACGGGCAGATCCTTTTCGGGCACCGGCACGGCGCCGCAGGCGGGGCAATGCACGATGGGGATGGGGCAGCCCCAGTAGCGCTGGCGGCTGATGAGCCAGTCGCGGATGCGGTAGTGCGTCGTGGATTCGCCGAACCCGCCGTCCCGGGCGTACTGGATGAGGTCATGCATGGCCTCGCGGTTGTTCCGGCCGTCGAACGGACCGGAATTCACCATCGTGCCATCATCCACGTACGCCTCGGTCATCGCGGCGGCGCTGAGCGAACGGTCGGGGTTCTGGATCACCACCTTGACCGGCAGGCCATAGGTCTTGGCGAACACGAAATCGCGCTCGTCATGCGCCGGGACGGCCATGACCGCGCCGGTGCCGTATTCCATGAGCACGTAATTGGTCACCCAGAGCGGGGCAAGCGAGCCGTCGTAGGGGTTTTTCACGTGGAAGCCCGTGAACACGCCTTCCTTCTTCGTCGAATCGTCCGCCCGTTCGGCGGCCGAGACCATTTTCTGCCGGGCGGCAAAGGCCCGGACCTCGGCGGCGCGCGGGTGGTTGGCGATCAGTTTCTCGACGAGCGGGTGTTCGGGCGCGATGGCCATGAAGGTCACGCCGTAGATGGTGTCCGGCCGCGTGGTGAACACGGGGCAGGGGTCACCGGTCTCGGCGATGGTGAAGGCGACCTTGGCGCCCTCCGAGCGGCCGATCCAGTTCGCCTGCATGGTGCGGACCTTCTCCGGCCACTGGTCCAGCAGGCTCAGGTCATCCAGCAGTTTCGGGGCGTATTCGGTGATCTTGAAAAACCACTGGGTCAGGTCCTTCTTATGGACCGGCCGGCCGCAGCGGTCGCAGGTGCCGTCGGCGTTGACCTCCTCGTTGGCCAGGGTGGTGCAGTATTCGCACCAGTTCACGGGGGCGTTCTTGCGGTAGGCCAGCCCGCGTTCGAAGAGCTTGAGGAACACCCACTGGGTCCAGCGATAGTAATCGGGGTGGCAGGTGGCGATTTCGCGGTCCCAGTCGTAGGCGATGCCCCAGGACT
>CAZWQJ010000334.1:0-4267 GCA_964635825.1 uncultured Victivallales bacterium
GGCGCAGCTAGCCCGTCGCCGCGGCCTGGCGCATTACCTGCAGCAGGGCATCCGGCGGCTGCGCGCCCGACGCGGCCAGCCGGTTGTTGAAAATGAAGAAGGGCACGCCGCCGATGCCCTTGCGCTGCGCTTCGATGGCACCGCCGCGCACCGCCTCGGCATCCTCGCCCGATTCCAGGTAGTGCAGCACGGCCTCACGGTTCATGCCGCAGGCAGCGGCGACGTCGGCCAATACCGCGCGATCGCCGACATGCCGCCCTTCGAGGAACTGCGCGGCGAAAATCGCTTCGACCAGATCGCCGATCGCCTTGCTCTGCACTACCTTCGGGTCGCCGTCAGCGCCGACTTCCGGAGTATGGCTTTGTGCGTAGTGGATCAGCCGATGCGCATTTAGCGTATTGGCACGCAGCTCGATCTTCTCGAACGCGAACGCTATGCCCGCGCTGCGCCCGGCCGCGCTGACGCGTTGCCAGAGTTCCTCCACTTGTTCCGGTCCGCCAAACTTCTTCTCCAGGAAGGGCCGATAGGGTTCGCCAGCCTCGGGCGTGTCCGGATTGAGGAAGAAGGGGCGCCAATGCACCGTCACCTCGCAAGCGGGCTGCTCCTCGCGCCACAGTTCCAGCGCGGCATCGAGGTGGCGCTTGCCGATGAAGCACCAGGGGCAGACCACGTCGGAAACCACGTCAATCGTCAGCTTCATGGTTTAACCTGTTAACGGCGTCGGATTTCCGTAGAAATCTGGCGGCGGCGAGTTGGAAGCGCAGCGAAGCGAGCCGGTAGTGATTTTGGTTTTTGATTGTCAGGCATGAATATGCCGGTTTTACGATTTGCTGCCCGCAGGGCTTTCGGCGGATGGATTGCGCAGCAATCGTCGTCTGGCAAGCGAAGCGCGGCAGATTCGGTGCCGATGGAGTAGAAAGCTGACCGGCCGGTGGAAACGCAGGCGCGACACCGGTCCCAACCGCCAAGCCAGTTCCGATGCCGCGCCCCGAAGCCCCCTTCTGCCGGGGACGACGTTGCGCGCGAAGTATGTCATGACGCAGGCGTTCCCGGCACCCACCCCATTGGCCACGACTGCCAATGGACCTTCCCGGAAGACGCTACCTGTGCGCCGCCTGCCGCACGGCCGTGCTGATCTGCAGCCACTGCGATCGTGGCCACCGTTACTGCACCACGACCTGCGCCGAAGAAGCCCGCCGTCACGCCCGGCGTGCGGCCGGAAATCGCTATCAAGCCAGCCTGCGCGGCCGTCACGCGCATGCACAGCGGCAACGCCGTTACCGGGCCAGAGTGCAGAAAGTGACGCATCAGGGTTCCCCACCCGCGGCCCTGCCTGCTCAACTGACGCCTGAACCGACGGTACCGGCTTTGCTGCCGCCTTGGCAGTGCTGGCGCTGTCGCCACGCCTTGCCGGAGTGGGTACGCCAGGACTTCCTGCGCTCGTCGGTTCGTCGAACCCAAACCAACCGGAGCGTCCATGGCCCTTACCCCCGAAACTGAAGCGCAGATCCTGCGCTATCACCACGCCGAACGCTGGCCCATCGGCACCATTGCCACCCAACTGCGGGTGCATCGCGACAGCGTTGCCCGCGTCCTGGCGCAGGCCGGCCTGCCGCGCCTGGGCGTCGTTCGGCGGCCCAGTGCGATGGATCCCTACCTGCCGTTCATCCTGGAGACCTTGACCCAGTTTCCGCGGCTACGCGCCAGCCGCCTGTACGACATGGTCAAGGAGCGGGGCTACCCCGGACGCCCCGATCACTTTCGCCACCTGATCGCCCATCACCGGCCGCGCCCGAAGTCGGAAGCGTATCTGCGCCTGCGCACCCTGCCGGGCGAACAAATGCAAATCGACTGGGGGCACTTCGGCAGCCTTACGATTGGTTGTGCCCGTCGGCCCCTGATGGGCTTTGTTGCCGTGCTGTCGTGGTCGCGCCAGATATTTCTGCGTTTCTACCTCGGCGCCCACATGGAGAATTTCCTGCGCGGCCATGTCGGCGCCGTGACCGCTTGGGGTGGCTGTCCGCGCGTGGCGCTCTACGACAATCTGAAGAGCGCCGTTCTTGAGCGCAGCGGCAACGTCATTCGCTTCCATCCGACCCTGCTGGCGCTGGCGGGGCACTACCATTACGACCCTCGCCCGGTGGCCGTGGCGCGGGGCAACGAGAAGGGACGCGTGGAGCGGGCCATCCGCTATATCCGCGACGCTTTCTTTGCCGGTCGCAACTTCAAGGATGTGGATGAGCTCAATGCGCAGGCCGACGCCTGGGTACTCGGGCCTGCCGGCCTGCGCCGCTGCCCGGAGGACGAAACGCTGACGGTCAGTGAGGCATTCGCCCAGGAGCGGGAACGCCTGCTGGCGCTGCCGGGGGATACCTTCCCGACCGACGAGATCAAGGCCGTGTCGGCCGGCAAGACGCCGTATGTGCGCTTTGATCTCAATGACTACTCGATCCCGCACACCTGTGTGGCGCGCACCCTGACCGTCGCCGCGAGCCCCAGCGAGGTGCGCGTCCTTGATGGCCAGGCGGTGATCGCAACGCATCCGCGCACCTATGACCGCCGGCAGCAAATCGAGATCCCCGAACACATCGCGACGCTGGTCCTGCACAAGCATCAGGCGAGCGCTCATCGCGGCACGGATCATCTGGTTCAGGCCGTGCCGTCAGCCCGGGATCTGCTGGCTCAGGCCGTGGAACGTGGCGAACCGCTGGGGCGGACGGTTCGCGCACTGACCGATCTTCTGGAGTGTTACGGCGTGGCCGAACTCTCGGCGGCCATTACCGAGGCACTCGGGCGCGGTGTGCCGCATCCGAATGCGGTCCGGCTGGCGCTTGAGCGCCGACGGCACGCCCATGCAGAACCGCCGCCGCTCCCCGTGGCGCTGCCCGACCACGTGAAACGCCGGGATGTGCCGGTGCGTCCCCACAAGCTCGATGACTACGACATCCTGATGGAGAATGACCATGACGACGACTGCTGATGCGCGCCAACGCGCCACGGCTTTGCAACTGCACGGGATGCTGGCTCACTGGGCCGAGTGTGCCGATCAGCCTTGGCTGGATCCTTTACTGGCCTGGGAGGAAACCGAACGCGCTCGCCGCTCGCTGGAGCGACGGCTGCGTTGCGCTCATATTGGGCGCTTCAAACCGTTGGCCGATTTCGACTGGGCCTGGCCGCAGCAGTGCGATCAGCGCGCGATTGCGGAACTGATGACGCTGGACTTCCTGCCCTCGGCGACCAACGCCATCCTGGTCGGCACCAGTGGCCTGGGCAAGACGATGATTGCCCAGAACATCGCGTATCAGGCCATCTTGCAGGGACACACGGTGTTGTTCGCCACGGCCGGACAGTTGCTCGGCGATCTGGCCGGCCTGGACAGTGATTCGGCGCTGCGTTACCGGTTGCGTCGCTATGCGGCGCCGGATCTGCTCGTAATCGATGAGGTCGGCTATTTGTCCTACTCGAACCGCCATGCCGATCTGCTGTTCGAGTTGATCAACCGCCGCCACGAGAAGAAGAGCACCTTGATTACGACCAACAAGTCGTTCTCGGAGTGGTCAGAGGTGTTTCCGAACGCCAGTTGTGTGGTGGCCATGATTGATCGACTGGTCCATCACGCGGAAATACTCTCGATCAAGGGCGAGTCCTACCGGCGCAAGGAGGCCCAGGAGCATGCGGCCGCGAAATCCAGAAAGCGCAAGGCGAAGGGGGCGCCGTGAAACACCATCATCAACCCTCCGGCCTGCAGCGCGGTCTGGAACTGCTGATCGATCCGCACTGGTCCCCGGAACAGGCGATGGCGGTCATTGAGTTGCTTGATGATCTGCGCGACCAAATCTGGGCACACTACGACGTCGCTTTGATGACCCAGTTCCGCGAGGAGCGCGTTACCCGTCACGACGTCGAGGTCACCGATCCGCCGTTCTGACCTGCTTCAGATCCTGTGTCTCCCAGGGGCCCGCTTGGCCCCTGTTTCGTCTACTTCGTCACCACTTCTCGCCGCCAAATTACGCCGCCATTTACTGCCGCCAGATTTCTACGGATTCATGCCGCCGGCAACATCGAATGACCCATCACCCAAATAATCAAATCACCGAATCACCAAATGACCCAGCAGCATGTTCAGGGCCGCCGTACACACAGAGCCCGACTGAAATCCAGGTACCCCACGCGGTTGGTGTCTCGAGTGCCGAAGACGAGGGTGACGTACCATGCCTCGGAGGAACCGTTGGGCTCGTTGCTCCAGAACCATGGTCCGGTGAGGAGG
>CAZWQJ010000335.1:0-4251 GCA_964635825.1 uncultured Victivallales bacterium
CCATCGAATACATGCATCATCTATGGGGAGGGCGCGGTGCCACCCGCGCCGCATGGCTTCTTCATCGGGGGCTGCTAAGGGAACGGGGGTGACGGGCGTTCTAAGGGTGATCAGCGGTGGCTCAGGCGATGCGGAAGGAGGCGGACATGAATGGGGACGCAACCCGACACTCATCAGCGAAGGGGCTGGTCATGATGCAGGCCGGTGGTGAGGCGCGTGCCTCGTGGCGCCGCCGTGTGATTCTGGTGCTGTGGGGGTTGCGGCAGCCGCATGCGACGGGAGCGTACCGTCACGCGCGCCTGCAGTTGACGCGACAGTTGGCCTGGGTGGCGGCGATTTTGATTCCCGCGCTGGTGGCGCTGCTATTGGTGATGGCGACGGTGGGGAGTCCGCCGAAGACCGCCGACGAGGCGATCGTGGTCGATGCGCGGCAGGAGGAGGAGTTGCCACCACTTGACGAGCAGCCGATGCTGGATCCGGTGGTGGCGGAATCCATGGCAGAATCGGCGATGACGACAGAGGGGTGGAGTGCGGAGGTCACGGAACCGGATGTGGTGGTGCGCGAGGTGGCGATGGAGACGCGACCCCATGACGTGATCTTGCCGGCCGTCGGGGAGCGATGGTTGCCGGCGGTCGCGATACCGGCGATGGCCGGGTTGCCGACGCAACGAGGTCAGGGACGGGAGCAGGCGCTGTTGGAGGGGCATGCGGACCGGGGCAACGAGGAGGCCGTGCTGCGGGCGTTGCGTTGGCTCAAGAGTGTGCAGCGGCCGGACGGGGCGTGGGAGGATCCACCGGCGGCGATGACGGGGCTGGCCCTGCTGACGTACCTGGCGCATGGCGACACGCCGGCTTCGGAGGAGTTCGGCAGCACCTTGCAGCGGGGGCTGGAATGGTTGCTGGAGGCGCAGCAGGCGGACGGTCGTTTTCGAGGCGGGGACGAGCACGAGTACAGCCACCCGATTGCGGCGTATGCGTTGAGCGAGGCGTTCATGATGACGCGGGTGCCGCGCATACGCGATGCGGCGGAGCGGGCCGTGGCGGTGATTTTGGACGGTCAGCATGCGGCGGGGGGCTGGGACTACAACTGCCAGGAGAGTGCTCGCAACGACACCTCGTATTCCGGGTGGTGCGTGCAGGCGTTGAAGGCGGGGCTGGTGGCGGGGTTGCGCAACGCGGCGCTGGCGGAGGGGCTGCGGCGTTCCGGCGCGGCGTTTCGGCGCAACGCGGCGCCGGACGGGGGCTTCGGCTACACGGAACCGGGACGCACCAGTCTCACGGGCGTTGGGGTGCTGAGCCTGCACCTGCTGGGGGAGAACCAGGCGAGGGCCGCACGACTGGGGCTGTCGTACATGGATCAGTCCGTGACCTTCAACTGGGAGAAGCCCACGGAGATGCGTCCCCTCTATGGTTGGTACTACGCCACCCAGGCCTACTTTCATGCGGGCCAGGTGTCATGGACGCGCTGGCATCGGGCGTATGAGGGTGAGTTGATCCGGCGGCAGGTGGTGGTGGCGGGGGCGGCCGCGGGTGGGCGGGATGTGGGCTACTGGGATTCGCCACACGAGCGGGAGCGCTATGGCCGGGTATACAGCACGACATTGTGCACGCTGATGCTCGAAGTGTTCTATCGGCATCTGGCGACATTCAAGCCGGTGGAGGTGAATTCTCCGTCGCCGGAATGGCCGGATGACGATGCGGAGATCGATATCGTGGTGACCGGGGTGACGGATCGATCGGTCTGAACGTGTTTGGGCGCTTATAGTTGTGCCTCTTTTGCGGGGCGATGGCCGCCGAATCGTGCGCGCCCGTCCGAAATTCATACTGTACACATAGGGACGCTGTGATATTCTGCGGCTTCGTCGCCAGCAGTGGGGTTGGTGCTGCAAACTGAGGAAGAGAAGCAATGAAGCGAACATGGTTGTGGGTGGTGATGGTGGTATTGGCGCAGGCGGGGCTGGCGCGTGCTGGGTTGGTGGTGCGGACGGGTGTTGGGGGCGGTGGGGCCGAGTTGGCGCCGGTGATTGCGCAATTTCGTGCGGATCTGGGTGGTGCGAACAACGGGGTCTCGACCAATGGCGGGCCGGCGTTTTTGACGGGTCGGCGCGAGATCAACTGGGACGCGGCGGCGTTGCCGGGCAACATGCCGGCGGACTTTTTCAATAGCAACTCCAAGCGTGGGGCGGTGTTTTCGACGCCGGGGACGGGGTTCCTGGTGAGCAGCAACAGTGCGACATCGACGGAGCGGCTGTTCGGCGACATCAATCCTAATTATTTAACTCAATTTACGACGAACAGTCCGAACCGGTTGTTTGCAGCGGCGGGCAGCACGGTGGTGGAGGTGCGGTTTTTCGTGCCGTCGCAGCCGACGGAGCCGGCCACGGTGAGTGGCTTTGGGGCGGTGTTCACGGACGTGGATCAGTCCTTCGCGACGAGGATCGAGTGCTTCGACGTGGGTGGTAGCTTCCTGGGGAGTGTGGATGCGCCGCCGACGGGCGGTGGGCAGCCGGCGTCCCGGGTGGTGACGCCGCAGAATGGCCTGGCTTCGCTTTCCTTTGCGGGGATTTCCTTCGACGCGGGTGAGCGGGTGGCGATGGTGCGGATCACGAGTGGCACGCTGCCTCTGGGCCCGACCGCCAATGATGGTTTGGAAGACGACGTGGTGGCGATGGACGATTTCCTGTATGGCGAGCCGCAGCCGGCGCCGATCGTGCGGCAGGCGACGGGGTTGACGGCGGCCGACATTGCGGGGGCGATTGCGGCGTTTCGCGCGGACATCGGCGGCGCGAACAACGGGGTGTCGACGAACGGCGGGGCGGTGCTGCCCACGGGTCGGCGTGAGATCAACTGGGATGCGGCGGCGTTGCCGGGCAACATGCCCCCGGACTTCTTCAACAGCACGTCGTTGCGGGGCGCGGTGTTCACGGCGCTGGAGGGCACGGGGTTCCTGGTGAGCAGCAACAGTGCCACGGCTCCTGAGCGTTTGTTTGGTGACCTCAACCCGGACTACGTGAACCAGTTTACGACGAACAGCCCGAACCGGTTGTTTACGGTGGAGGGAGGGGCGTTGGGGGCGTTGGACTTCTTTGTGCCCGCGAGCCCGGCGCTGCCGGCCACGGTGCACGCCTTTGGGGCGGTCTTCACGGATGTGGATTATGATAGTTCGTCGCTGGAGTTGTTCGACATGAACGACGTGCGCCTGGCGCGCCTGCCGGTGCCGGTGTCCACGAACAAGGGGTTATCCTTCATTGGGATCACGTTCCGGGGTGGGGAGCGCGTGGCGCGCGTCACGTTCCGGGCGGGCAACATGCCGCTGGGGCCGCAGAGCTCCGATTTCGATTACGGGTTTGGCGAGTTCAACGACGTGGCGGCGATGGACGATTTCATCTATTCGGAGCCGCAGGTGCAGCCGTTGGTGGTGACAGGATCGGGCGCGGATGGAGGGGCGCTGCTACCGGTACTGGACGCGTTCCGCAATGCAGTCGGTGGCTTGAACAATGGGGTCTCGACGAATGGCGGTCCGGTGTTGCCGACCGGGCGGCGCGAGATCAACTGGGATGCGGCGGCGTTGCCGGGCAACATGCCGGGCGACTTCTTCAACAACAACTCCAAGCGCGGGGCGGTGTTCGGCACGCCGGGCACGGGGCTGCTGGTGAGCAGCAACAGTTCGACGTCGCCGGAGCGGCTGTTCGGGGACTTCAATCCGGACTATCTGTTGCAGTTCACGACCAACAGTCCGAACCGGCTGTTCTCGGCGCTAGGGAGCACGGCGGTGGATGCGTCGTTCTTTGTGCCGTCGGCGCCGTCGAAGCCGGCTACGATCGGGGCGTTTGGGGCGGTCTTCACGGATGTGGAGTCCCACGGGGCCACGCGGCTGGAGTTTTTCGATGTGGACGGCAAGTCGGTGGGGATGTTGATGGTGCCGCCGACTCGCAACCGGCAACTGACCTTTGCGGGGTTGGTGTTCCGCAATGGTGAGCGTGCGGCTCGCGTGCGGATTACGAGTGGCAACGTGGATATTTCCACGGGTGGCGGCGATTCAGAGGGCCCTGATGTGGTGGTGATGGACGATTTCCTCTATGGCGAGCCGCAGGAGATCACGACGACGAGCACGACCAGCACGACGTCGACCTCGACGACCAGCAGCACCACGACCTCGAGCACGACGAGTTCGAGCACGACGTCGACGACGACCACGAGCACGACCACGAGCAGCACGACCAGTTCGAGCACAACGACGAGCACGACGAC
>CAZWQJ010000336.1:0-4227 GCA_964635825.1 uncultured Victivallales bacterium
CCAGTTCCCGGTGCATCAGGCTCCGGCCCTCGCTTCCCCGCCATCGGGCGGGGATATCGCCGATCTGCTCGTGCGCCGCATGCCAGTAAGTCAGGTCGCCGTACCACACCATCGCGTCCGGCCTGCCGCCGGCCAGCACAGTTTCCATCCGCTGTCGAAGCGTCATTTTCCGGGACCGTGTTTGTTCATGCGTCGTCATTCCATGCCTCCCTGGTGGCTGGGCGGACTCGGTTCACTCGGCCCCACAGGCCGTCCTGCCGCCCTTTGCGGAATGCACTCTGCACGTGTTTGGGTTTCAACGCCAGTCAAAAAACTCAAGATACCCGGCTACTACAACCCTGCGGGCTTTGCATGGAACCTCATTTTTCCTGGTCTATTTTCATGCGGTTACAATGCGGCTCGACGGAGTCTCGCCCTCCAATGCTTCGCGCCAGTTGGAGGGCGAGACTCCGTCGAGCCGTCTTCTCCGCGCGATTTGCGCTGGCGTAACGAAACCAAAAAGTTTAGTCTTTGCCGCACATTATGAAAACAAACCTAATCGCCAGTCAAATTCCCGTCCTATCCGACCCCGCCCTCACCGTCAGCCTGGACGGCCTGTGGCAAGTGAACCGATGGCCGTTTGCCGTCGCCGAGACGGAGGCGGCGGCGCCATCGGTCGACGACCGCGCGTGGGAATCCGTGGCCCAGCCGGGCAAAGTTTTCTATGCCGATCCCGACGGCGAACGCGACACCATCCCCAACTGGAACCGGGTGACGCTGGCGCACATCGACCCCGAGGACGGGGCCATGATGCGCAAGCGGATCGCCGTCCCGGCCGCCTGGCATGGCAAGCGCATCATCCTGCGTTTCGACTCGGTTTATCCGGCGGGGCGTTTCTACATCAACGGCACGCTGCTCGGCGCCCACATGAGCGGCCTCACCCCCGTGGAGTTTGACGTGACGGAGCTGGTGCGCCCGGGAAGCGACGCGGTCGTGGCGGTGCGGCTGATACGCCGGCACAAGTTCGTGCAGATGGACATGGTCCGGCATGCGATGGAATTCGCGGGGCTGGCGCAATCCGCCAGCCTGTTCGCCGTCGGGGCGTGCCATGTGGCCGATTATCATGTGATCAGCGACCTCGACCTGAGCCGGCAAACCGGCTCGCTGGCCGGAACCGTGACGGTGGCCAACTCCGGCGCCCACCCCGCCAAAGGCACGCTCCGTGTCGCCGTGGCCGATGCCCGCGGCGCCAGCGTCGCCACCGCCACCTGCCCGGTGTCGGCCGCGGGAGGAACCCGCTGCGACCTCCCCCTTTCCCTGGAGGTGAAACAGCCGGCGTTGTGGAACGACGAATTCCCGACTCTTTACGGCGTGACGATCGAACTGGCCCTGAACGGCCAGCCAACCCAAACCATCCGCTACCGCACCGGGTTCCGGCGTTTCGAGCTCAGCCCGAAGGGCGCCACGCTCAACGGCCATCCGGTCAAGTTCCGCGGGGTCAACCATCTGACCATCCACCCCGAATTCGGCATGCACACGCCGAGGGAATGGCTGGTCCGGAACCTCACGCTCATGAAGCGGGCAAACGTCAACACCATCCGCACCCACTTCCTCGGCCCGCGCTGCCTGGCCGACGTGTGCGACGAACTGGGCATCTACCTGATGCAGGAACTGCCGATCGACTGGGGGACGGATTACATCCACGATCCCGAATGGGTCGAACCGGCCCTGCTGCGCCTGGAGGGCGGCGTGCGCCGCGACCGGCATCACGTCTCGGTGATGGTGTGGAGCGTGGGCAACGAGAACATGCCGAAAACCGCCGCCGTGGCGGAGGCGGGCTGGGCCCACCTGCACCAGTATGAGGCACTCGTCAAGGCACTCGATCCGAGCCGCCCGACCATGTTCCCGCCGCCGGGCCCGGCCAATGCCATCGAAGGCATTCTCGAATTGCGCGTCGGCGACATCGCCGACACCCATTACAGCTTCAACCACATCAAGCGGTTCCTCCGGGACGGCGCGGTGAACAACCCCAACAGCTGGGCAGCAGACATGATCCGCACGACGCGGGCGGAAGCCCTGGCGCGCGGCTGGTCCGGGGTCTGGTTCAGTTCAGAATACGGAATTTTCAACACCATCCCCGACCTGCTGCACAGCGCCTATGGCTCGATTATCGACGACGTCCCGGAAGATCCGATGTCCGATAAGAGCACACTTCAAGCGTTCGAGGAGCGCCTCGAACGCGAGTGGGGTCTCATGCGCAGCGAGCCGACCTGCCTGGGCGGCGCCTATTTCCCCTGGCTATGCGCCGGCGCCGGCAGCGCCAAGGGCGGCAATCCGTGGGGCTGGGTGCGCTGGGGCGAGGATGCGGACTGGGGCGTCATCACGGCCGACCTGATGCCCAAGCCTTTCTTCTGGGCCATGCGGGTGCTGTTCAGCCCGGTATGGTTCCCCAAGAGCGTGGTGTGGCATCCCGGCGAAACCGAGATCTGCTTCACGGTCGAAAATCAATATAACGCCATCGATCTGAACGCGTGCACACTGCGCACCCAGCAGAACGCCGGCGGCAAATGGATGGGAATGGCCCGCCAGTTCCGCGATGTGCCCATGAGCTGCCCGCCGGGCGAATCCCGCGAAATCCGGATCCCCATCTGGAACGCCGGCATGCTCTCCGCGCTGGAAAAGGGAAGCTTCGGCCTGTGCCGGTGCAGTCTGATGGCCCCGGACGGTTTCCGCCCCATCACCGCCGATATCCGGGTGATCCCGGCCACCGATGAGATGCGCGCAGCCACGGCGTCCATGCCGATCGGCCCGGACGCCGTGCTCTAAGGGATTCAGGCCAATTCCAGCCGGCTAGAAAAGTGGAGTTCGACCAATACCCGCACCAAGACGTAGTGCCATGCGTCTGCTAGAGCCGGCCTGCCCTCAGGCCGGAACATAGCGCCAAAATCTCGGATGACTAAATTGCCTTGCGACAGGAAGCTGACCCCCATTCCAGCCGGCGATAATCGCTTGCATCTAGTTGCGCGGCAACATGTTAATGTATGTTTGATTTACCGCCATAGGTCATTTGGCGCCCTTTTTCACGGCCTTCTGTTTGGCGTCCGCCACCTCGGGTTTGAGGCATGGTAGAAACCTCAGATCTCGACTTTCGACATATGCTCTCCCAGACACTTGCCCGCCCGACAACCACCACCCCCTCCCGAATTCGGGAACGGCGCGCGAGTGGATCGATTTATACGCCGGTGGAGGGGGAGGGTCAAGAGGGAAGAGAGGCGGGGAATAGCGTTCATGACCTTCACCGCTCTTTGCGTGAAGCCGTCCGATAGACAGCGCGGCGCTCGCGTGCGCTGAAGCCGATCTGCTTGGACGGTGGTTCCGGCGGATTCACCAGCTCCCGCAGCGCGTCGAATACAACTCGGAACTGCTCGTCGTATTTCTTCTCCATCTCGTCCAGTTTACGCGCCAGATCGGCGTGCGAGACCAGGATGAGGCGGAGCCGCGCAAACGTCCGCATGATGGCGATGTTGACCTGAATGGCGCGCGGGCTGCGCAAAACGCTCGAAAGCATGGCCACGCCCTGCTCGGTGAAGGCATACGGCATGGCCCGGCGAATGCCCCCCCAACTTGAAGTCACAATTTGTGACTTCAAGTTTGCAACCTCCTGCGGCTTAAGCTGAAACATGAAATCGGCCGGAAACCGGTCGGCGTTTCTCTTGACCGCCTGCATGAGCGCTTTCGGCTCGACCTCGTATAGGCGTGCCAAGTCGGCGCTCAGCATAACCCGTTGCTCTCGAAGGAGGTAGATAACTTGCTGGACTTCTTCAATGGTGACAATATCGCCCATGACGCGTCCCCCCTCATGTTTTGCACTCATCCGTCTGTTCTCGCTTCCAAGATCGAAGTGCGGTTACGTAACGGGTCATAGAATCTTGAAGCACGAGATTCCTCGACTTCGCTCGGAATGACCGCCCGCAAAAAAAACGCCTTCCCCTGCTTTCCTACCGATCTATTCCGCCGCGAGCCGCAATTCTGGCAGCGCCGCGGACGCCAGCTGGGCCTTGAGCGCGGCGGCCTCCGTGGCCGGCAGGCGGTTCAGCACCGTGTAGGCCATGGGCAGCACTTCGCGCATCTGGGTCGCGGCCAGGAAACGCCCGAGCGCCTCCCGATCCTTCGCATCGGGCTTCTCGATGGAAGCCATGAAATACTGCAGATCCTGTTTCGTGGCGGCCTCCAGCTTGAGGATGTTGC
>CAZWQJ010000337.1:0-4220 GCA_964635825.1 uncultured Victivallales bacterium
GGCCCCGGCAACGTGCAGGTGGTGGCGGGCGCGAAACTGACCGTGAACCTGTGGACGCCGACGACCAACACGGCGCTGGACGCGACGATCATTGACGGGACGGGGGCGAAGATCGGCGTGGGCGATTTCACCGGCAATATGACGTGGAACAACGCGGCTGGCTGGAGCGGGTTGGGAACCGCCTGGGCCGGGCCGGACCTGCACGTGACGGGGACATACACGGCGGGCGGCGGCGGCAGTGTCCGGGTGGACGCCTCCGTCGGGGCGCACGGCAGTGTCACGCCGGCCGGCGCGGTGTACGTGGCGCCCGGCGGCTCGACGAGTTTCGTCATCCGGGCGGATGCGCACTACCACATCGGCGGCATCCTCACCAACGGCGCGCACGTGGCCGGAAGCCCGTACGCGGACAATGCGTTCACCAACACGACCTGGGTGTGGAGCAACATCCAGACCGACGGCACGCTGAGCGCGGCGTTCGACGAGAACCTCTGGTCGGCCTACGGCGTGCCGGAGACGTGGCTGGCGCCGTACTACCCGGCGACGAATGACTTCGCGAATGCGGCCATTGGGGACACCGACGGCGACGGACATGCGGCCTGGCAGGAGCGCATGGCGGGCACGGATCCGACGGTGACCACGTCGGTGCTGGCGGTGGCGCGGGCGGACTGGCAGAGCGGCGCGGGTTATGTCTTGCGCTGGTCCTCGGTCTCCAACCGCTGGTACCGGGTCAACGTGGCGAGCAACCTCAACACCGGTTTTGGGCCGATCACCGGCCTGCTGCCGGCAACGCCGCCGTCGAATGTGTACACGGATCAGACCGCCGTCGGCATGGCGATGCGATTTTATGAGGTCAGCGCCAGCACCAACGCGCCGTAGGGCCGTGGCGGCAGGGGGGGCGAGTAGAGGAGTGTTCAGTATTCAGTGGGGCCGCCGGCCCGCGGCGGGCCGGATGGAACATGGCAATGAGACCGGCAAACATCGAACACCGAACATCGAACTCCCAACGTCGAAGTCAGGCGCAGATCCGGACTTCGGCGTTCGATGTTGGATGTTCGGTGTTCGATGTTCATGGGCCGTATGTTACGACGGAAACCCCATGCGGGTGTCTCAGAGGAGCAAGACTTCGCTACGCGCGGATGACGCCTTGCGGCGTTGGTGTACCGGCTTTAGCCGGAATCCGCCTGAAGGCGGTACACCAACTTCCGTCGATACACGTTCAACAACAGAGGGTAACACAATGAAAACACAGACGCATATCGGACTGGCGATGGCAGGGCGCCTGGAGGGCTGGGCGTGTGTATGCCTGTGGGGATGGGCGGCGCAACTCCGCGCCTGCGTCCGTTCATCCATCCTTCCAGTCTTCCAATCCCCCAGTCTTTCCCTTCCCCTCCTCCTCACCCTGGCGCTGGCCGTCGTGGTTCCGGCGCACGCCAGCGTTCTGGGCATCTGGAATTTCAACGCGGCCGACGGCAGCGGGAACGTCACGAACTCGGCGCCGGGTGGCGGGGTGCCCGCGGTGTTGATGGAATTCGACGCGGCCATGCTGGCGGGAACGGATGTGATGCAGGCGGGGTTTTCGGTGGGACGCGCCGACCTTCAGACGACGGTGCAGGCGGCGCGGAGCGGGTGGGCTACGTTCGCGAACGTACCGGACAACGGTCTGCTGCCGGGCGTCAACACGCCCATCGGCACGCGCGCGCTGGCGGTGTATTCGGCGAATCCCGGCAACTGGGTGCACATCCCGGGGCTGGCGTCGGCCATGGTGGGCAGCTCGGACGGCAGCATCCGGACCTTCGCGATCGCGGGATGGTACCTGCTGCAGACGCAGGGCGGGGGCGGCGGCATGACCCCGACGTTTTCGACAAGCTCGGGCGTCAACGGCCTGTTCCGGTTTTGCCAGACGGACGCGCGCATGAGCATGCGGACAGGCGTTGACCGGGTCTATGTCGAAGACGTTGGCAACGGCATTAATACGTACGGCAGCTACCAGATTCCCTGGGCCCGCCGGGAAGCGGCCGCGGCGCGCTGGTTTCACCTGGTGATCAGCGCCGACGGCACGGCGAATACCTTCCACATGTGGGTCAATGGCGAAACCGTCAACTACCCGGGGGCGGATCCCACCGGGCCGCTGCCTTGGCCGACGGGGGGCGGGATGCAGCTCACGTTCACGCCGGGGCAACAGAGCGACGGGGCGGTGATCGGCCGCTGGCTGGGCGGCGCCGGCGCGATGAACCGCACGATGGGGCTGGCGTCGCTGGTCGTTTTGAAGAACGAGACGATCGATCAGAACAAGGCGCGGTACCTCTACGACATCGGGCGTCGGGGGATTGCCTTCGACGGGAACTGGTTCAGTGTCAGTACCGGCAGCAGCAACACGGTCACGTTTCGGAACGGCCTGGACGGATACATGGGCGCCCGGGATTGCTGGATCACCGCGTTCGACTTCTCCGGGAACTATGGCGTGGGGCCGGGCATCCCGAGCGCCACCTGCGGCAATCCCAGCGGCTACTCCTTTCTCAGAAGCCGTAGCCAGTCCCCGGAGAACGCGCAGGTCCTGGTCCAGTTCGACCTGTCGTCCATTCCCACGGGGGCCACCGTGACGGATGCGCGCCTGACGCTGACGACCCTCCGGGCCAACAATGCGGCGGGCAAGACGCTGACGGTGCGAAAGGTGACGCAGGCCTGGAGTACGAACACCGCCTGCTGGACGTATTTCGGCGGCGGGCCGCCAGCCAATGAAGCCACGAGCGTCATGGCGCCGGAGCTGCCGCCCAACACCGATGGGGCCGCGTACGTCATTACCACGGGGCTGGTCACGCTCGTGCAGGGCTGGGTGAGCAATCCGGCATCCAATTACGGCATGCTGACGTATCCGAGCGGCCCGGCGGATTTCGACAGCTACAGTTCGCTGTCCGGTGCCGCGGCCAACCGCCCGAGCCTGATGGTCGCGTACACTACGGGCGGCGGCAGCGTGGCGCCGCCGGTCATCCGCGAACTGACCATGACCAACGCCCTCGATCTGCGAATCGCGTGGTCCGGCGGCTTGCGTCCGAGTTGCCGGGTGGAAGCCAGCAGCAACCTGGTGGCCTGGACGAACCTGGCCACGCTTCCCTCTATGGGCACCAACATGAGCTGGGTGCACGCCAACGCGCGGCAGCAACCGGTCGGATTTTACCGGATCGTCGCGGAATAGACAGGGTGGAGGGCAAGTGACGAGCCCTGAAGGCGTTCCGACCACATGAAAACACAGACACATATCGGACTGGCGCTGGTGGGAGGAATGGAAGACTGGAAGGGTGGAAGAATCGAAGGGTGGGGGCGGCGGACAAGGTCTGGAATCCGACTTCCGGCAACGGCTGGAACTCGGGCGTAAACTGGTCGCAGTCGGGTGCGGGCGGTCAGACGCTCGCCGGGGCGCTCACGCTGGGTAAGGACACGGAGTTCCGGACGGAGGGCGGTTCCGCGCTACCGCGGGGCGCGAACCCCTCGGGCGCGGGCGCACTGATCAAGAGCGGCGCGCAGGGGCTGGTCTACGCGCGCACGGACAATCCGGCGCATGCGGGCGGCACGCGCGTGCAGAGCGGCTTGCTGCAGTGGGGCTACACGACGGCCGGCGGGAGCGATACTACGCTACGGTTCGGCGGCGGGGCGGGCCTGCTGACGCTCGATAGCGGGCTGTTTGAACTCAAGGCGTCGGAGAGCGACTCGCCGATCCAGGTGGTTCTGGACAATCCCGTGCGCGTAACGACCAACGGCGGAGTGAAAAACCGAGGGCCGTGGGGGCGGGCTTCCAAGCCCGCCCATCTTCCGCGCGCGGCCATAATTACAATTGCTGGGGTATTTCGTGTTGTGCTTTAGAGCAGGACCCATGGTAGAGTCTGATAAGTCTATCAGGTCAGGAAACAGGAAGGATCTCGGCAGATGAAAGGATCAATCGTGAAGGTCCTGACGGGTGTGGCGGCATTGGGTCTCCTGGCTGCTCGCGGGCGGGCGGACGAGCCGGTCGTCTTGCAGCAGGGCGCCGCGCCGGATCGTTTCTACGTCGGCTGCCGTTCGGCCACGCTCTGGCCCAAGGCGCCGCCGGCCGTGCCGGCCGCGGGCGTGCTTCATCTGCGCGGCGAAGACAACCGCATGCTGCTGCGGTTTGACCTGCCTGCGCCGGCCACCGGCCGGCGGTTGGCGCGGGCGACACTCTCGGTCTTCGTGCCGGAGGCGCGGGT
>CAZWQJ010000338.1:0-4220 GCA_964635825.1 uncultured Victivallales bacterium
CGAGGGGGGCGGAGACGAGGGTGTCTGGGCCAGCGCAGGCCGGTTGGACATCACTCCGGCAGGAAGTTGTCAGCGCCGAAATGAAACTGGACTGATTTCAGCGGTGAGGAACTGGTCGGTTCTTCTTCCCGTTTTCTTCCCCGGTTAAGCCCGTACAACATCTTGTTCCGTCTTCTTCCCCCGTTTGATTCCAGGGCACAGGATGGGGATCGGCGGTCTGGTTGCTGCTTCATGGACGGGCCGCGAAAGTGGCGCGCATGAAACGTACGCGCCGCCGCAAGTGCAATGAATGCGGGCAGTTATACCGAGCCGATCCGTGCGCTGCCTCCCGCCAACGCTACTGCGCGGCCGCTGGCTGCCAGCAGGCGAGCCACACGGCCAGCCAACGCCGATGGGCCCAACGCCCGGAGAACCGCGACTACTGGCGCGGGCCCGACGAGGTGAGGCGAGTACAGGCCTGGCGCAGGAAGAATCCTGGCTACTGGCGCCGCAGGCGGATAGCGGGCGCTGCGTTACAAGATGAGTCAACCACGCAACCGGTTGAACCGCAACGGGCTAAGCCGAACTTAGCGCCCCCTGCGTTACAAGAGGCGTCATTGACGCAACCCGCTCTATTGGTGGGACTTATCGCCAGCTTAACCGGGCAGGCGTTACAAGATCAGATAGAGGCGCATGTGCGGCAACTGCACCATCGCGGGCAACAGATCCTGGGGATGAGCCCCGGGCCTCTGCCCTTGGAGATGGGACATGATCGAAAAGCGCGTGGTGTGCCGCGAGCGGGTGCGCGAGGTGCCCGAGCAGTTCAGTTGGGTGGACCAGCGGCTGGTCCGCCATGACCACATTCGGCGGTGCGACTGCCGGGGACTGGCGTTGTATCTGTTGCTGGTCACCGTCGGCGATGCACAGGGGGTGAGCTACTACTCCGACGCGACGGCGGCGCGGCTGCTCTCGCTGAGCGTGGCAGAAATGCAGGAGGCGCGCCGGCAGTTGGTGGCCGTCGGGCTGATCGCCTATGAGCGGCCGTTGTATCAGGTGCTCGCCCTGGGAGGTGCGGCATGATCGACTACGCCATCTTCCTGCGGCTGCGCCACCTGATGGATCAGGAGAAGTGGACCCGGACCCAGATCGCACGCGAGCTGCGGCTGAACATCAAGACGGTGCGGCTCTGGGCGGACCGGGCGCAGTTCCAGACGCGTCGGCCCCCGCCGCGAGGGAGCAAGCTCGATGCGTTCAAGGCGGATGTCGTGCGGCTGGTGCATCAGCATCCGTTCACGGCCACGCAGATCGGCGCCCAGTTGCGCGAGCGGGGCTACACCGGCGGGGAGAGCATCCTGCGCACGTTCGTGCGGGCGGTGCGGCCGCGCCAGGCGCCGGCCTTCCTGACGCTGCACTTCGAACCGGGCGAGTGCGCCCAGGTGGACTGGGGCAGCGCCGGCAGCGTCCCGGTTGGTTCCACCCGCCGGCGGCTGAGCTTCTTCGTGATGGTGCTGGGCTACAGCCGGCAGCTCTACGTCGAGTTCACGCTGAGCGAGACGCTGGAGCAGTTCCTGGCCTGCCATCAGAACGCCTTCACGTACTTCGGCGGCGCGCCCCGCTATGTCATGATCGACAACCTCAAGACGGCGGTGCTCTCGCACCCCGCCGGCGGGCCGGTGGTGTTCAACCCGCGCTACGTGGACTTCGCCCGGCACTACGGCTTCGCGGTGCGGGCGTGCAACGTGCGCGCTGCGCACGAGAAGGGCCGGGTGGAGCGCGCCGTCGGCTACGTGCGGCAGAGCTTCCTCAACGGGCTGGAGCTGACCGACTTCGCCCCGCTCAATCCGATGGTGCGCCGCTGGCTGGAGGAGGTGGCCGGCGAGCGGGTGCACCGCGAGACCCGCCGCCAGCCCCGGGAGCTCTTCACTGAGGAGAAGCCCCGGCTGCAGCCGCTGAGCGCGACGCTCTACGATGTCGGTGCGACCCGCGTCGTGCATGCCACCCGCCGCTGTCGGGTGTCGGTGGATGGCAACCGCTACTCCGTGCCCAGCGAATACGCCGGCAGCCGGCTGGTGCTGCGGCTGTACCCGGACAGGCTCCTGCTCTACCAGCAGGAGCGGCTGGTGGCCGAGCATCTTCGCCTCTATGACCGGGGCCGGGACCTGGAGAACCCCGACCATGTCCGGGCGCTGCTCCAGCACCGGCGACGCGCCCGGGAGCAGCACCTCTTCCAGCGGTTCCTGCAACTCTCGCCGCAGGCTGAACTGTATTACCGGCAACTGGGCGAGCGGCGTCTCAATCCCCAGCAGCATGTGGCCCGCATCGTGGCCCTCAGCGAGATCTACGGCGCGGATGCGGTCACCCGCGCCATGGCCGATGCCAGCGTGTACGAAGCCTTCAGCGCGGAGTACATCGCCAACCTGCTCGAAGCGCGCCAACGGCAACTGCCCGAAGCCGGCGCGCTGCACCTGACCCGGCGGCAGGACCTGCTGGATATCGAACTGCCCGCGGCCGACCTCGGCCTGTATGAAACCAACCCGGAGAACGCTGATGAGAACCCCTGAGCAACCCGAACTGACGGCCGGCCTCAAAGAACTGCAACTGGTCTGGCCGCTACAGCAATACGAAACGCTGGCCGATGAGGCGGCGCGTGAACACTGGACCCATGTGGCGTATCTGGGCCGGCTGGTCGAAGGCGAATGCCACCGGCGACGGGAGAACCGCATCCAGCGGCGCATCCAGGCGGCGCGCTTCCCGGTCCTGCGCACCCTGGACGGCTTCAACTGGTCATGGCCCAAGAAGGTGAACCGGGCGCAGGTGCAGAACCTCTTCCGGCTCCAGTTCCTGGAAGCCAAGGCCAACGTGATCTTCCTGGGCGGCGTGGGGCTGGGCAAGACCCACCTGGCGACGGCGCTGGGCCATGCTGCGTGCCTGGAGGGGCGCCACGTGCTTTTCACCACGGCGGTGGACATGATCAACACGCTGGTGGCGGCGCAGGCCGCCCAGCGGTTGAAGTTCGAACTGCGCAAGTACCTGACGCCGGAGCTGTTGATCCTCGACGAGGTCGGCTACCTGCCCATCGACAAGCATGGGGCCGACCTGCTCTTCCAGGTGATCAGCGCCCGCTACGAACGCGGCTCGATCGTGCTGACCACCAACAAGGCGTTCAAGCAGTGGTCAGGCATCTTCAACAACGACAGCACGCTGGCCTCCGCGGTGCTGGACCGGCTGCTCCACCACGCCGAGACCGTGGTGCTCGAAGGATCCAGCTACCGCATGCAGGAGCGCGCTGCGGACTGAAGAAAATGGGGGCGGATCGCCGGCGGCGATCCGCCCTTCACCCCGTCCAGATCCAGATCGCTGAAATCAGACCAGTTCCTCATCGGCGCTCACAATAGGCTCGCCCTTTTCGGCGATAAGCAGGTTTCGATACTCGTCCTCTGTCATTTCGAAAAGGACGTGCTCAGTAACCATTTTTCGCGCAACTCGATCACCTGATTGGGCCAAGTACTTGAGCCAAAGATATGCGATCCTGCCATCAACCTGTAAGTAGTAGCTACGCATGCGCCAAGCCGCCTTCTTGTCACCATTGAGCGCAGCCATTCTGAGCGCGTCCCACTCATTTGGCGAAATCTGCGAGACCGATCGCAATGACCCGTCGCCGTGCCCGTCGTACGTGACAAGCGAGTGAGTCGCACAAGCGCAACATAATGAAAGCGTCATCAACTGGAGCACATGTTGGGCAAGTCGAGTCATTGTTCTCCCCTCCCGTCGCAGTGGTGATGTTGCCTCTGCTTTCAGGCGAACGTCCGGGGTGAATGGCCGGGCGGCCGTGGCGCGACGGGTGCGTACGCAACCGGCGTGCCGCGGGTGACCGGTACATTCGACCCCTTTGTTCGATTCCGACATTCGTTGTCTACTGGCGCTCAACGCGTTGCACACGTTTCGATCCGCGGGTTTTCTGATTCCTTCGCCCCGCGTCTCTCTTCCGGATCACCTTGCTCATGCGCGGGACTCACCAACCTTATCCCACCTTTCCCCGCGCGTGTCTCTTCCGGATCACATCGCCGAATTGAGGGATGCCGGTTTCAGATTTCTCTCTTCATTGTGGTCGCGCAACTTAGTCCCGATCACTCTTGGAGGATCGAACGTCATGGCTGAGCTGCCCGGAATCCGCGGCGCGGCAGGTGCGCAAGCAGCTGGCGTGCCGCGGGTGGAGGGTAAGCTCGAGCCATTTGTTCGCG
>CAZWQJ010000339.1:0-4183 GCA_964635825.1 uncultured Victivallales bacterium
TCGCGACGAAGTTCCAAGGAACCCGCGCGCGGAGCGCACATGCCGCCCCAGATCCGGACTTCAGACTTCTGCGGTTCCTTGTTCGAGACTCTGCGGTTCTGTTACACGGATCAGACTTGGAATTGGCGCGTACCGGGAGCGACCACCACCCACTCCACGCCTGCCGGGGCGGTGACGGTGACCTCGGCGGCTCCGTCCTGATTGCGAACGTGGACCGACACATCGCCGGCCGGGTGCGGCCAGGTGCCTTCCATGGACGCCAGCGTCGTCACGCCCGGGGCGACCCGCAGCCGGCGCGCGCCCCATCCGTCTGGGCGGATTCCGAGCAGGGATGCATAGGCATGGTAAATCGGATGGGCGCCCCAGGCATGGCAATCCGAACGGGACGGCTCGGGCTGTTCGATGGTGGTCTTGAGGCCCGTTGCGGTGAGCCCATACCAGAAATCCAGTCGCGCCAGGATCGCATCGGCGCAACCCAACGCGTAGTAGGCCTCGAAGAGATAGTGCTGCATGTAGACCGTGGCGCGCGCCAGGTCCGGCGCATGCAGCAACCCCTCGCGCAACGCCGCCCGCTCCGGTTCCGTCAGCAGCCCCGTCAGGCACGCCATGCTCAACGTGTGCTCGGAGAACGTGTCGCGCGACGGGGTGTCCGCAAACAGTTGCCGCCCGGCATCCCAGAAGGTGGCGCGCGTTTGCTCCATGAGCCGCGTGCGCACCGTGGTCAGGCGCGCGGCCAGGGCCGGCTCATCCATCCAGAGTTCCAGTTCGGCGGCGAGCCCGGCCATGGCGATGAACAGGAGGTGGTTGAAGGCGCTGAGGCCGGAGGCATCGAGCGTGGCCTGGCCACCGCTGCCCTGCTGCCACGCCGGCACCCAGTCCACATAATCCCACCCCTCGGGCGTGCGCATCAGGCCCACCTCATCGATCTGGGCGATGAACGCCTCCATCACCGCCCGCACCCCGGGCATCATCGATCGCACAAATGCGCGGTCCCCACGCCACCGCGCGAAGTCGTGAACCATGCCGACCCAGTAGAGGGAGAACTGCGGGATGATTTGCCCGCCGTTGGCCGGGTAGCGTGACTGCAACAAGCCGTTGGCGAGCTGCGAGGCCTGCAACATCGCGATGGCTTTGCGCGGCAAGCGGTCGTCGCGCGTGCTGACATACGTCACCAACACCTGCAAGCGGGTATCGCCCACATACTGCAACTGCTCGTGATACGGGCAATCCATGTAGGTTTCGTGCGCGCACATCTGGAGGCTGCGCCACATCATGGCATCGGCGGCGGCGAAGCGCGGCTCCGACAACGCGAGTCGCCCCTCGCGCTCGAACGGGTAGCGCGTCTCCAACAGGTCCAGGCGCTCCAGGGTGAGCGGCTGGTCCCCCGTGCGTACGATGAGTTCCAGATACCGCCCGCAGTTCCACCACAGCGCGCGGAAGGTGCGCCTCGCCTCGCCGTCGGGGCGAAAGCGATCCCACACCCCGCAGAACGACTTGCCCTCCACAGCGTCGCGGTTGCCCTTGACGCCAAAGAACCCGAGCGACTCGAAGAGCGACTCGGCCCACCCCAGCCGCACCTCGGCGCCAAGGCCGCCGGACAGCGTCAGTTCCGGGTAGGCGCAGTAGTAATTTTGAAGGTCGATGATCGCGCGCCGCGTCGTGTGCGGCGGGATCGAGATGCCGGCGCCGGATGCCGCGCCCCTCTCCAGAAACTGCACCCACGCCGGCGCCTCATCCGCCAGGTGGTGGGCCGCAGCCACCGCCGTGGTGCGTGTGTCCAGATCCGCGGGCGCATCCAGATGCCGCAGCGCACGAGGCGACCGCAGGGAGCCATCCACCATGGGAGGCAGTGTTCCCGGTTGCAGCCGGCAGCGATCCAGATCGCCCCAACAGCGCCCGCTCAGCGAGTCGCGCGCCACCTGGAGCCGTTCCGCCGTCACCCAGCCTTCCCCCGCCCCTTGCTCGAAGCCCCATGGAAAGCACGTGCCATCCACATCCACGCGGCTCCCCGTGAACCCGATGAAGGGCCCTTGGCTGGTCAGGCGGAGGAAGGAGTACCCGTCCAGCCGCATGGCCTCCCAGGGCGCCACGCCGGTGGCGACGAGATTCCGGTGCGGCGCGTCGGCGGTCAGCACGAAGCCCGGCCACACGCTGACCTGGGCCTTCGGCGCATCCATGGTTTCCAGCGGCAGCGACCACACGTGCGCCACCAGCACATGCGTGCCCGCCGCCAACTCGAGTTCGCGCGAGTCGTAGAACCAATGATACCGATCGCCGCGCTCGGGTCCCCGCGCGCACCGCTCACCGTCCACATACAGCACATAGCGCTGGTCGGCCGAGAGATGGATGCGGATCCGGACCGCGGCGTTCAACGCGATGCGCAGGCGGTACGCCGTCACCAACGGCGCCTGCCGCGCGTCCGGGCAGCCGATCCACCGCACGGGCTCCTTGGCATCCCCATCAAACCGTGACGTCATGACTGCTTCCTCCGCTTGCCGCCCGCCCCATAATCCTAATCCTGATCTTAATCTATGTCGCCCACGCCGACCATCTCTTCCCGTTTACCTGTACCTGTGCGGACCCGGATTCATCACCAGCGCGCTTGCGCGGATCCAACAGGCTGGCTACGCTCGCCCGGTGCGTACAACGCCCCCATCCAAACGCGTCGCCGCCGTCACCGTCGCCGACATCGCCCGGCACGCCGGCGTCTCGCGCCAGACCGCCGGCTACATCGTCAACGGCCAGGGCAATCTCTTCCGCCCCGAAACCTGAAGCCGCGTCCTCGCCGCCCTCGCCCGCCACCTCGTCTTCGCCCGCCTCCCCGAAGATGCCCCCACCTGGGTCGCCGGCACCCCACTCGACTCCTGGATCGTCCCCTGGCGCGAAATCGGCTCTGCCGCCGTCGACCACCTCCTGCTGCGCATCGAATCCGCCGGCGCCCCCGCCCCCATCCATCGCGTCCCCTTTGCCTGCGCCCCCGCCAGCCCCACGTCCCACACGTGACCGCCGCCCCTCTGTGCCTACAGCTCGTCCGCCGGAGGCTTGGCGAAGGCGGGCGCAGCGGGTGGTAAATCCGGATCGTCGCCACTAGCGAATCGCATCGGCAATTCCGAGTCAGTACACTGCCGGCGTGACAGATCCCGCCATCACCCTGAAAAACCTCGCCGCCGCCGACCTCACCGCCGCGCTGGCCCCCTTGGGCGTCAGCCCCTTCGCCGCGCGCCGCATCCACATGGCCGTCCTCCGCGACGATGCCTTCCCCGAGGCCATCGCCTGCGTCGCCAAACAGGCCCTGCGCACGACACGCGCGGCCACCACCCTCCCCCACCTCACGCAGATCGACAAAACCGTCTCCCCCACCGACGGCTTTGCCAAGTACCTCTTCCGCGGCAACGGCCCCGACCCCTTCGAAGCCGTACGCATCCCCCTCCTCCACAATCCCGACGCCCCCAAATACATCGTCTGCGTCAGCTCCCAGGTCGGCTGCGCCATGCGCTGCGCGTTCTGCGCCACCGGCCGCCCCGGCTTCCGCCGCAACCTCGCCCCCTGGGAAATCGTCGACCAGGTCGTCAAGATCCGCGCCGATTCCCCTCATCCCATCGGCGGTGTCGTCTTCATGGGCATGGGAGAACCCATGCTGAACTACGACGCCGTCATGCAGGCCGCCCGCATCCTCTCCGAACCCTGCGGCCTCGCCATCGCCGGCAAGGCCATCTCCATCTCCACCGTCGGCATCATCCCCGGCATCCGCCGCTTCACCGCTGAACGCCGCCCCTACCGCCTCGTCGTCTCCCTCACCTCCGCCGACC
The DNA here is from genome assembly GCA_964635825.1 of uncultured Victivallales bacterium. Taxonomy (GTDB): domain Bacteria; phylum Verrucomicrobiota; class Kiritimatiellia; order UBA8416; family JAIOPI01; genus CAZWQJ01. The sequence continues at coordinate 3,810 of CAZWQJ010000339.1, forward strand.
CAAACCAGCGCCGCACCCTCCTCCCCATCGAGGTCGCCTACCCCACCCCCGACCTCATCGACGCCCTCCGCGACTATCACGCCGCCACCCGCCGCCGCGTCCTCCTCGCCTGGGTCATGATGGCCGGCATCAACACCCGCCCGCAGGATGCCCAACAACTCGCCGCCCTCACCCGCGGGCTACCCATCCAACTCGACCTCATCGATGTCAATGATCCCTCCGGCCGCTTCCAACCACCCTCCGACGCCGAACGCAACACCTTCCGCGATGCCCTCCGCACCCACCTCGGCATGCCCGTCGCCCGCCGCTACTCCGGCGGCCGCGATATCCACGCCGCCTGCGGCATGCTCGCCGGCCTCCACCGCCCCACCCCC
>CAZWQJ010000340.1:0-4156 GCA_964635825.1 uncultured Victivallales bacterium
GCCTCTTTGTGGCCAATCCCGTTTGGTTGCGGCCTTCAGAGGCCGCGCTGAGCAATATTCGGGCTGGCCGCGCTCCACCGAAACGATTCAATCAGGAACTGTGAGCCCGCGTGGGTATTCCGTGTTCGGTTGCCGGCCGCCCATCTGCGTTCATCTGCGCGAATCTGCGGTTTCCGCTCCTCCGAACTGAATCGCTCCAGCTCAAAGCTCGGGGGCACCGGTGTGGCACTCGCTGCACAGCGTCCCATCCAGCAGATCGTTGCCGCCGGGATGCTCGAAATCCAGCCCTTCGGCCGAGATCGCAATGTCGCCCGGCGCCCCCCCGGGCCCCTGCGCCAGGATGCTGTGGCACGCCTTGCAGTCCATCGTGATGCGCCGGCCCTGCGGGCTCACATGCTTGTTGTCGTGGCACCGGAAGCAACCCGGCGTGATGAAGTGCCCGATGTGATCCGGGTACTGCCGCCAGTCCACCTTCATTTCCGGGAAGAACGTCGTGCGGTAGATCCGCTGCACCTCGGCCACCGCCCGATCCACGTTCGCCCCACCATCCGGGTACTCCTTGCGCAGCCGGGCTTCGATGCCGGCCATCGCCTCCGGCTCGGTCGTATACTCCGCCAGCAACGCCTCCGCCGACGCCAGCTTCACCCACGGCAGCGCCGGGTCGATCGCACCCGTGCCCAGCGCCGTGTCCAACGACTTGTTCGGATCGTGAAAATTGTGCGTCGGCCGGTTGTGGCAGTCGATGCAGTCCAGCGTCCGCACCTCCGCTTTCGCCAACCCCTCGGGCGAAAAATCGTCCTTCGAATCCTCGCTCACATAGACCGTGACGTTCCCTTGCCGATCGGTCTGCCGCACCCAGGGAATCACCAGCCGCTTCTCATCCGTCGCCACGTACTCAATCTTGTTGGCGCCCACCATGTGCCAGTGAATCCCCTCCACCGGCCCGTGCTCGGGGCTGCCACCACCCACGTTGATCAGCATCCGCAGCGACCAGGCCGTGTTCTCTTCATCCGCCGCAAAGTACGTGCGCGTGCGCTGCACCGCCCCGAAGAACTTCGCCGGCCAATGGCACTCGTAGCACGTCTCCTGCGCCGGACGCAGGTTGTGCACCGGCGTCTCGATCGGACGGCTGTACTTGTTGAACATCGTCGAATACACCTGGTACAGCCCGTTCAACTTGGACTTCACCAGCCACCCCGCGCCCGGCCCGATGTGGCACTCCGTGCAGCGCACGTTCGCGTGCGGCGACTCGCCGTACGCCGTGTGCTCCGGCTTCATCACGCTGTGGCACGTCTTGCCGCAAAACTCCACCGACTCCGTAAAATGGTACGCGCGGTAACTCCCCACCCCACTCAGCGTGAAGAACAGAAACGCCACCACGATCACGGCCACAAATGTGTAGAAATGCCGCGTCGTATTCAGATCGATGACCGGCAGGTTCGGCAGCGAGGCGGGCCGCCCGCTGAGGCGCCGCCGATGCTCACGCCAGGCCCCCAACCCCGTCAGCAACAACCCCCCGATCAGAATCACCGGCACGATCAGATAGGTGAATATCCCCAGATAAGGACTGGCAAAGGGATTCAGGATATCGAGGACGATCAGCCCCGCCCCCACAACAAAACCAAAGGCCGCCAGCGGAATGCCCAGCAGGCTCATCCAATTGCGCAACAGCGTGTGCGAGCGTTCCGTTTTCATACGTAGTCAGTTCACGCGACGGCCACCACATCCAGCGGGACATGCACCCCGGGCGTCGACCCGCCCAACGGCCGGTCGACGCCCGCGTTTCAGCCTCCACGCGTCAGGGAGCCGGCTCGGCCGCAGGCGCCGCTTCCGCCGATACCAGCGTCAGCGAGTAGTCCACCAGCGCCTTGATCTCCTCCGCCGTCAGCTTCTCCGCAAAGGCCGGCATCTTCTCATGGCCATCGGTCACAATCTTCACGTTCTCGTCCACCGACTTGTCCTTCATCGCCGCCAGGGACAACTTCGCCGGATCGAGCTTGCGCTTCGCCGCCGCTTCGGCGTCGAGCCCCTTGCCATCCGCCCCATGGCACATCTTGCACTTCATCTTGTAGGTGCGCTCGGTGGCCTCATCGCCACGCGCCACCGCCGCCGCCACCCCCGCCACCAGAACCAACGCCAGTATCCGCTTCATGTTCATCCTCCCACACCGGCACCCGGAACCGGCTCCGGATGCCCTCAAGCTTCCCTCACGATCGGACGGCACGCATCCGCCAATCGCGTCATTCCGCCGCCGGTGCCACCGGGGCCGCCAGCAACGTCCCGCAATACTCGACCACCGCTTTGATCTCGTCCACCGTCAGCTTCTCCGCGTAGGCCGGCATCTTGTCCTTGCCCTCGGCCGTGATCTTGATGTTCTCCTCTGTGGTCTTCTGCAGCATCGGCTCCAGCGACAACTTGGTCGGGTCGAGCTTGCGCTTCGCCGCCGCCTCCGCGTCAAGCCCCCGGCCATCCGCGCCGTGGCACATCTTGCACTTCATCTTGTAGATCTTCTCGGTCGCCTCATCCGCGCTCGCCACCGTCACCGCCAGCCCCAGCGCCATCACGCCCAACACAAACGTCCTCATCGCTGCACTCCTCGTGTTTGAAACCGGCTGCACACCGGCATTCCGCCAACGTCATACTACCACATCGTAGTATGTATTCTTCAGACGCGCCTCAGAGTCAATCCCGATCTTCATCGCACATGCGCACTTGGCATCGCAAGGCCTTCAAGGGTAAGGTGCGCACAGGAGGATCCATCTCATGATACTTGGACGCTGGACGCTTGCCCGTTCGATGCTTGTCTTGTCCCTGCTGGCCGGAGCCGGTTGCAGCACCACCGTGCACGTCAACTCGAACCCGCCCGGTGCCGACGTATACGCCAAGGGCAAGGGCCGCGCCGCCTACCAATGGCAGCACAAGGGCCAGACCCCCGTCACGTACACCAGCCGCCACGAAACCGAACTCACCCGCGTCCGCTGGCCCGACGCCGGCTACAGCCCCGTTCAGGAGTCCGCCCTCCTCTTCGAGGACGAAGTCACCCTCACGTTCGACCAGACCAAGGCCCCGGCGGCCAGGCGCCCATGATCCGCGAGCTCGCGCTCAAACCGGATTTCGGTAAAACCGTCGAGCGCTTCGACGCGTGGTGGCACGGCGCCATCCTGGATCGGCCCCCCGTGACCCTGAGCGTGCGCCGCAGCCGGCCCGCGCTCGTGCCGGAGGGCCGCCATGGCTCCCACCGCGAGCGCTGGCTGGACATCGAGTTCAACGTGCGCTACGCCATCGCCGCCCTGGAAGCACACGACTGGGTCGGTGACAGCTTCCCCTGCTACTTCCCCAACCTGGGCCCCGAAATCACCTCCACCCTGCTGGGGTGCGAGCTCGAGTTCGGCGAATACACCAGTTGGTCGAAGCCGGTCATCCACTCGCCCGAGGACTGGCGCCGCGTCGCCACCGCCCCCCCCAACTTCGATAACGTCTATTGGCGCGCCATGGAACGCGCCATGGACCTCGCCATCGAACTGTGCCGAGGGCGTTTCATCGTCGGCATGACCGACCTCCACGGCAACTACGACCTCATCGCCGGGCTGCGCGAGCCCATGTACCTCTGCACGGATCTGCTCGATACGCCGGAACTGGTGGATGCCGCCGCGCGCCACGCCGCCGACGTCATGAATGCCGCCTTCACCCGCCAATACGAAAAGGTCTCCGCCGCCGGATTCGGCTCCACCACCTGGTGCTCCTTCTACCATGAAGGACCCGCCTATGTCCCCAGCTGCGACTTCTGGTGCATGCTCTCACCACAGCTCGCCCGCGACTTCGTCGTCCCCACCCTCCTCACCGAAATGTTGCCGCTCGAACGCAGCCTCTTCCACCTCGATGGCCCCCAGGCCCTCATGCATTTCGACCTCATGCTGGCTCTGCCCGGCCTCAATGCCGTCCAGTGGGTCTACGGCGCCGGACGCGGCCCCGCCGCCGCCTGGATCGACACCTATCGCCGCGCACAAGATGCCGGCAAGTCCATCCAGGTCAACGCCCAGGACGCCCACGACGCCCTCACCGTCCTGCGCGCCCTCAAACCCGAAGGCGTCTGGCTCCACATCGGCGAAAGCTTCGATTCCATCGCCAGCGCCAATGCCTTCCTCAAGGATGTCGA
>CAZWQJ010000341.1:0-4148 GCA_964635825.1 uncultured Victivallales bacterium
TTCACGCTAGCCTCCATGGAGACGGTACGTCCCGCCGCCGGTTCGGGAAACCCTACCGGCACGTTTCCACGGAGTCAAACGGAAGTTATGCCGTGACGAGGAGGGGGACTTCAGAGCGCTTCGCCGATGCAGAAGAAGCGGTGGGACCCATCGGTGGGCAGAACGGCATTGTTGTTGGTTGCGGGGATCGTGTCCCAGGAAGGCGCCATGAGTTCGGTCGACGCCTCCAGTTCGCCATTCGTAAAGGCGACGGGCCACCAGAGGAAGACGTGTCGGGGCAGGCTGGTGATGCCGACCCGCTTGAGCTCGTTCGTGTCATATGCAGTTGCCACAAACGAGAGGCGCGCCGGCGTAATCCTGGGGTCCAGGCGCAATCCGTTGTCCAGGTCGATGCCATTGAATCCTTCAACCATTCCCGTGTACGATGGGTAGCTGAGCGCGTTGAACGTGGCGCCGAGCGGAGGCCGGAACCCGCCCTGTACGACGGTCTCAACACGCCCGGTGAGGGGCGCCGAACCGGTGAAGGCAATCCGGCCGTAGTCGTTGGTGGCGCGGATGGCGATGCTCAACAGTCCGCCATCCTGCGCGTAGGTCGCCGGCAGCGTCAGCGTCCCCTTTTGCGCCGCCAGGGTGCCGCTGTTAGTCACCCAAATGCCCGCGCTGAATGACACAGTACCCGCGCCGCCGCTCTTGCGGCAGGCGCCCAGGTTGTTGAAAATACCCGAGCCCGGGCTTAACAGGATCGTGCCGTCCTGCTGCAGATCCAGCAGACCGCCCGGCGCGTTCTCGAATCGGACCCCCGTGGTCCAGTACCACGTGGAGGCGCTCCCGCTGCGCCAGACCATCTGCCCGTAGTTGGTTACCGTTCCCGACAGGAACCAGGTGCCCGCATTCGAGATGATGTTCACCACGCCGTTGGTGGCGATGGACCACGTTCCGGCCAGGGTGCCCGCCGTCCACTGCAGGGTGCCGCTGAGTGGGCTATTCTGGGTCAGCGTCACCCCGTCCATCCTGAAGTTCGGCTCCGTGATGGGTCCATCGACCGTGACGCTCGCGCTATAGACGCCATAGTATCCGGGGCCGGTGAATTGATGGCCCGGCAAGAGATGCACGGTGCCGCCGGTCAGGCGTACCGCCGCATTGCTGGCCACCGCGAACGTGCCGCTGCTCGTGAATCCGGCTCCAAACACGATCGCCCCTCGCTGCACGTCCACGACCCCCGTGTTTATGAGTTCGATATCCGTATCCAGAGTCAACGTTCCATTCCCTGCGCTCTTGCGCCACGTGCCCAGGTTATTGAATGTGCCCGAGCCCGGGCTTAGCAGGATCGTGCCGTCCTGCTGCAGATCCAGCAGACCGCCCGGCGCGTTCTCGAATCGGACCCCCGTGGTCCAGTACCACGTGGAGGCGCTCCCGCTGCGCCAGACCATCTGCCCGTAGTTGGTTACCGTTCCCGACAGGAACCAGGTGCCCGCATTCGAGATGATGTTCACCACGCCGTTGGTGGCGATGGACCACGTTCCGGCCAGGGTGCCCGCCGTCCACTGCAGGGTGCCGCTGAGTGGGCTATTCTGGGTCAGCGTCACCCCGTCCATCCTGAAGTTCGGCTCCGTGATGGGTCCATCGACCGTGACACTCGCGCTATAGACGCCATAGTATCCGCTGCCGGTGAACTGATGCCCCGGCAGCAGGTGCACGGTGCCTCCGGTCAACCTCACCGCCGCATTGCTGGCCACTGCGAACGTGCCGCTGCTCGTGAACCCGTTCCCGAACACGACCGCGCCTTGCTGCACATCCACGACGCCCGCATTGGTGAGACTGATGCTATTGCCCAGCGTCAGGATGCCGCTGCCACCGCTCTTGCGCCACGTGCCCAGGTTATTGAACGAGCCGGAGCCTGGGCTTAGCAGGATCGTGCCGTCCTGCTGCACATCCAGCAGACCGCCCGGCGCGTTCTCGAATCGGACCCCCGTGGTCCAGTACCACGTGGAGGCGCTCCCGCTGCGCCAGACCATCTGCCCGTAGTTGGTTACCGTTCCCGACAGGAACCAGGTGCCCGCATTCGAGATGATGTTCACCACGCCGTTGGTGGCGATGGACCACGTTCCGGCCAGGGTGCCCGCCGTCCACTGCAGGGTGCCGCTGAGTGGGCTATTCTGGGTCAGCGTCACCCCGTCCATCCTGAAGTTCGGCTCCGTGATGGGTCCATCGACCGTGACACTCGCGCTATAGACGCCATAGTATCCGCTGCCGGTGAACTGATGCCCCGGCAGCAGGTGCACGGTGCCTCCGGTCAACCTCACCGCCGCATTGCTGGCCACTGCGAACGTGCCGCTGCTCGTGAACCCGTTCCCGAACACGACCGCGCCTTGCTGCACATCCACGACGCCCGCATTGGTGAGACTGATGCTATTGCCCAGCGTCAGGATGCCGCTGCCACCGCTCTTGCGCCACGTGCCCAGGTTATTGAACGAGCCGGAGCCTGGGCTTAGCAGGATCGTGCCGTCCTGCTGCACATCCAGCAGACCGCCCGGCGCGTTCTCGAATCGCACTCCCGATGTCCAGGTCCACGTGGATGCGCTCCCGTTACGCCAGACGATCTGCCCTCGGTTTGTAACCACGCCCGACAGGGTCCATGACCCCGTGTTCGATACGATGTTCACCACGCCGTTGGTGGCGATCAGGACGGCCCCATTGGGCATGGTGCCGGTAACCCAGTCGAGACTCTGAGTTCCGGTGTCGCCGCCGAGCACGAGGCTCTTGTACTGCGGGTTGCTGGACAACGTTACCGTGAACACGCCGCTATTGGTGATGGACACATCGTCGCCGACTGCCGGGGTTCCAACCGGATCCCAGCGGTTCGTGTCTGACCAGACCCCGCTGACCGCATCCTTCCAGGTGCGCGTTCCCGCCATGGACGTCAGCGCCAGGGCCAGGAAGAATAGAAGGAGAAGCGCCGCAAGCGGACACCGGAACAGCGGGGCGTGACGCCTGTTATAGACGTTAACATCGCCGGATTGGGACAGGTTACATTTCATGGCGGGATTCTCGGCGCGGAATCGGTATCCGTCAAGAAAAAGACAGATGCCGGGGCGCATGTGACCTTGTGTTGCGCGCAACATAAGCGGACATGCGCCCCAGATGCCGCAGTCACGATCAATGGGTCAGGGCTTGTCGCCCAAGGTTCCAAGGGGCCGCTTCGAGTGTGAAGGACCCCAGATTCATCTGCGCTTACGCCAACAGCTTCGTGATGCAGCGGTCCATGCCGTCGATGAAGGTCTGAACCCCAAACGCGGTGGCGTGCTCACGGATGGCGTGACGGTCCCAGGTGATGGAGTCTGCCTTGTCGAGGGCGGCGCACAGGGCTTCGGGCGTCTGTTCGGCAAAGAAGACGCCGCTGACGCCCTCCACGACGGTCTCCAGCACGCCGCCCCGGCCATAGGCGACGACCGGCCGGCCGCAGGCCTGGACTTCCAGGGGCACGATGCCGAAATCCTCCTCGCCCGGGAAGACCAGCACGCGGCATTGGCGGTAGAGTTCCAGCAGTTGCCCGTCGGACTGCCAGCCCAGGAATTCGACATTAGGCGGCGCCATGGCGCGCAGTCGCGCCATCTCGGTGCCGGTGCCCACGATCTTCAGGCGGCGATTCAGGCGCGCGTAGGCGGTCAGGGCGAGGTCGATCTTCTTATAGGGCACCAGGGCCGTGGCGATCAGGTCATAGCCGCCGTCGGCGGGGGTGTTGCCGGGCGTCCAGCGGTCGAGGTCGACGGGCGGATACACGACCTCCGACTCGCGGCCGTAGAAACGGCGGATACGCTCCTGCACGTGGCGGCTGATTGCCACGAAGGAGGTCACCCGGCCGGCGCTACGCCGGTCCCAGGAGCGCAGCCAGGCCAGCAGTGGACGCGCCAGGAGGCGCTTCACCGGCTGGTTCCCCAGATACTCCGATTGGAAGAGCCAGGCGTAGCGCATGGGCGTGAAGCAATAGCAGAGATGCGGGGTGGAACCCGGGGCGCGCAGGCTTTTGGCGACGCAGTGGCTGGTGCTCAGGAGCAGGTCGGCGGCCGGGGGGCGCAGGGCGTTGATCGCGGCGGGGAAGAGGGGCAGATAGTACCGGTAGTGCTCGTGGATGGCCGGGATGTGCTGCA
>CAZWQJ010000342.1:0-4121 GCA_964635825.1 uncultured Victivallales bacterium
CCGCCAGAATGAACCCCCAGCGGCTGCTCCAATTTTCCCGCGCAGCCGGCGCGTTCTTGTCGCTCATGTGGTCTCCCCAAAGTCGCGATATTTTGCGGGACAAGACACTCGCCTGTAAACCGCAAAACCAGACCGAAAGCGCTTGTGTTTCACGGCGTGAAATAGTTTGTTTCACATCTTCGACAAAGCTTGTGACAAGGATTTCAGAGAACACAGGCCAGTAGCACTCAAGATCCCCCACGAACCCGGAAGGGCCTCTTTGGTGCCCATTTCGGACACACGGCCGACACGGAGGTCGGCCCTCCAAATCCAAAGCAGGGGCTTTCGGTGCCTTGGAGGGGCGGGCTCTGTCCCGACCGCGTCCGAGAACAGTCAATTTCCGCCCGATTGCCGGAATCCGCTTGAAAAGGGGCGGTGAGAGGGCTACCGTTACAGGTTCTCGTAACGGAATTCAACGCGGGCGGGATGTGGATTTATGAGCAAGACGTATCAGATTGCGGTGATTGGCGGCGATGGGACGGGGCCTGAAGTGGTGCGCGAGGCCATCAAGGTGCTGAACGCGGTGGCGGCGAAGCACCAGTTCAAGGTGGCGTTGACGGACTTCGACTTTGGCGGGGAGCGCTTTTTGCGGACGGGCGAAGCGCTGCCGGATTCGGCGGTATCGGATCTGGGCAAGTTCGATTCGATCCTGCTGGGCGCCATCGGGCATCCGCAGGTGAAGCCGGGCATCCTGGAAAAGGGCATCCTGCTGCGGCTGCGGTTCGAGCTCGACCAGTACATCAACCTGCGGCCGGTGAAGCTGTTCCCGGGAGTGGAGACGCCGATCAAGGATAAGGGTCCGGCGGACATCGATTACGTCGTGGTGCGCGAAAACACGGGCGATTTGTACACGGGCGCGGGCGGGTTCAGCATGAAGGGCACCCCGCACGAAGTGGCCATGCAGACCGCGGTCTACACGCGCCACCAGGTGGATCGCTGCCTGCGCTACGCATTCGAGTACACCCGCCGGCGCAAGAAGAAGAACACCCTGGCGCTGTGCGGCAAGACCAACGTGCTGACCTATGTCTACGATCTCTGGGAACGCGCCTTCCATGAGATGGGTGCGCGCGACTTTGCCGAGATCAAGCGCGACTACTATCACGTGGATGCGACCTGCATGTGGATGGTGAAGAACCCGGAGTGGTTCGATGTGATCGTCACCGGCAACATGTTTGGCGACATCATCACGGACCTGGGCGCGATGACGCAGGGCGGGATGGGGATTGCGGCCGGCGGCAACATCAACCCCGAGGGCGTCAGTATGTTTGAGCCGATCGGGGGCTCCGCGCCGAAGTACACGGGCCAGAATGTGATCAACCCGCTGGCGGCCATCTGCGCGGCCGGCATGATGTTGGACACGCTGGGCGAGCACGCGGCCGCGGATGCGGTTGAGAAAGCGGTCATGGACGTGACGGCGACGAAGGTGAAGAGTCTCGCGGCGGGCAAGATGGGGTATTCCACGACACAGGTTGGGGATCTGGTGGCGGAGAGAGTGTAATGAAGCAGTACAATGTGTGTGTAGTCGGCATTGGGGCAGTCGGCACCGAGATGATCCGGGTGCTGCGGAAGCGTCAGTTTCCGGTCAAGAGTCTCACCATTTTGGCGCGGAGCGAGCGCACGGAGACGATTGACGGGGTTGAGTACCCCGTGAAGGTGGCGGCTCCGGAAGCGTTTGCCGGCATGGATTTCGCGTTCTTCGCCGGGACCGAGGGCGCCAAGGGGGCCTCGCAGACGCTGGGCTGGGAAGCGGTCAAGCGCGGCTGCATCGTGATCGACAATGGCGACGACTTCCGCATGGATGCGCGGGTGCCGCTGGTGATTCCGGAGATCAACCCGGAGGCGCTGAAGTCGCACCAGGGGTTCATTGCGAACCCGAACTGCAGCACGATCATTGCGTTGATGGCGTTGGCGCCGCTGCATCGTGCGGCGGGGTTGCGCCGGTTGGTGGCCTCCACCTACCAGGCGGTTTCGGGCACGGGCGCCCCGGCGGTCCGCGAGTTGGAGCAGCAGGCGCGCGCCTGGGCGGCGGGGCAGACGCTGACCCACGAGGTGTATCCGCACAACATCCTGTTCAACCTGTTGCCGTGCATCGGCAGCGTCAAGGATGACTCCGGCGAAACCACCGAGGAATCCAAGATGCGCCGCGAGACCCACAAGATTCTCGGCGACGAGTCGATCCGGGTGGTTGCCACCTGCGTGCGTGTCCCGGTCTTCAATGGGCACAGCGAGGCGCTGTTCGCGGAGTTCGCGAAGCCGATCACCGTGGCGGAAGCGCGCGAGTTGCTGGCGAAGGCCCCGGGCGTGACCCTGGTGGACGACGTCAAGAAGGGCATCTACCCGATGCCGGTGGACGCGTCCGGCAAGTACGACACCCTAGTGGGGCGCATTCGCCGCGATGACAGCACCGTGAATGGGCTGGCGCTCTTCGTGGCGGGTGACAACATCTGGAAGGGTGCCGCTCTCAACGCGGTGCAGATCGCGGAAGTCCTGATCAAGGGCTGAGGCGGGCGGCCGGCGAAAAGGGCGTCATGGCGTCAAAGACGGCTCGGCGTGACGCCTCGCCCTACCCAGAAGGCCGAATTCTGCAAGGTAGGGCGAAGCCTCCGGCTGAGCCGGGTCATTTCAACGGGCTGCTAGTAGCCGGATCCTGAACCGGACATGCCGGGGATGGTCGGGCTGCCTTCCCACGGTTGTGGGGTATTCCAGGGTAGATCCGAATCGGCGTTGGTGGCGCAACCGGATACGGCGATGGCCGCCAACAGAATCAACAGGACGACCCAGGCTTGGCGCATGACGACGTCCCTCGCGGCCATTAGTAGAACACCATGTCGCCCGGCAGAACCGGCATCTGCTGCCAGTCCACCAGAACGTCGGCGATGCCCAGTTTTTCTTCGGACTTGATCTGGACGAGCTTCACCTTGGCCACGAACTTGTCGCCGCGCTTGAGGAAGAGGTCCACGGTCGGGATGCCCGGGGTTTCGTTCTTGCTGAGGGCGGCCTTGAGTGCTTCGAGTTCCGCCATGAACTTGTCGTCCAGTTCGATGACGACGTAGGTCCAGTCCTGGTTGACGGAGACCACGCGGCCCTTCTGGCCGGCTTCCACCTCGCGATCCACGAAAGACTTGCCGACGACGTTGCTGGCCTTCTGGTTGCTGACGAGGTCGTTGATGCGCTGGCGCTGCTGGGCAATCGTCTCGTCGCGCAGGCGAATTTCCTCAGTCTGCTCTTCGATCTGCTTTTCCTGCTGGGCGATGGTGTCTTCGAGGTTGCGCTTCTCACCTTCGAGGTCGGCGACCTGGCCTTCGAGGCGGCGCACGTCATCCTGCAGCCCGGAGATGGTGCCGTTGAGGGTGTTGATTTCGGCGAGGGACTGGCGCAGGCGCTGCTTGCGCTCATTCACGTCCTGATTGGCGACGATGAGCTCTTCGCGCACGCGGGTCAGTTGGGCGCGCGTCTGGTTCAGGATGTCCAGTTGGTACTGGGCGGCGCCGAGCAAGCCCTGGATGGTTGCGTCCATGGTGCCTTCGCCCTTGGTGATGGGGTAGCCGGTGGCGGGATCCTTCTCGATCTTCTGGGTGATGGGATCGAGCTTGTAGAAATGCATCAGATCTTCGGCGCGGACGGAAGCGAAGGGCTTGTCCACGTCCTCGAGGTGGGCGGGGTAGCCCTGCCAGAAGGTCGTGGTTTCCGGCGTGGCCACCGGCTGCGCGGTGACCTCGGCGATGTCGCGCTCCGGATAGCCGACCAGCTTGGTATCGGCCTCAACGGGGGCCTCGATGATGGCGCTCAATTGCACGAGGGCCTTCTCCAGCGCCTGGGTACGTCCCTTTAGCAGTTCGCGCTTTGAAAACAAGAGGGAACCCAGGAACAGAGCTGCGGCGCTGAGCACCAGCAGCACAATGGTCATCACCTGGAGGAGCTTTCTCACAATCGTATTCCTCGGCATGAGGGACCCCGCACCACGCGAAGTCGCCGTCGTTAAAACCGGGCGGCAACATGCCGCATTTAAACGCGCCAGAATAGTCACGGGCCTCTACGAAACGCAAGAGCGAAATCGTTCGCGCGGGAAAGACGTTGACAGC
>CAZWQJ010000343.1:0-2468 GCA_964635825.1 uncultured Victivallales bacterium
TGTTGCCCAGCGCGGCCTCTGAAGGCCGCAACCAAACTGGATTTGCCACAAAAAGGCACAAAATGCGCAAACAATGAACGGCGCCATAGCGCCGGTGCTTTTGTGATTTTTGTGCCCTTTTTGTGGCTGAAAATCTTCTCAGGAAAACAAGAAGTTGCCTGATAGTCGTACGAGCGTGAATTCGCTCGTACGACTAACGCGCCAATTCTTCGTTTCCCGCGAAGACTTCACCACGAAGATCACGAAGGCCAGCACCTCCGAACCCTTCGTGCTCTTCGTGGTGCACCCGCCGGTTGGTTGCGGCCTTCGAGGCCGGGCTGGGCAATAGGCGGGCAGCCCCCGCGCTCTTGCGCGCCTACCACAGGCGGGCTACTCTCGACACCATGTTGCCGTTGGAGCCGTATCTTCGCGCGTCCGTGCTGACGGCCGGCGCCATCCTGATCGCCGCCGGCGCCATCGCCGCCGCCCGGCAACGGCCCCGCACCGCCCTGGTGCTGATCGTCGCCCTCGGCACCCTCCTGCGGGTATACGCGGCCACCGACGCCTTTCCGCATCTCTGGGACGAAGCCTTCCATGCCGTGGTCGCCAAGCACTGTATGGTGAACCCCTTCAAGCCGGTTCTCTACCACGCGCCCGCCCTGCCCTACGACTATCGCGACTGGCTTGCCAATCACGTCTGGCTGCACAAGCCCCCGCTCGCCCTCTGGCTCATCGCCGCCTCGTACCACCTCTTCGGTATCAACGAGTTCGCCCTGCGTGCGCCCAGCATCGCGTTATCCATCGCCATGATCGTGCTGGTCTACCGCATGGGCCTCCTGCTCGGGGACTGGCGACATGGCCTGCTCGCCGCCGCCCTCTGCGCCGTCAATGCCCACCTCATCGAGCTGGCATCAGGCCGCGAGGCCACGGACCACGTCGACATGCTCCTGGTCGCGCTCGTCACAGCCGGGGCCTTCACCGCCCTGCGCGCGGCCGCGGCGCCACATCTCCGGCGCTTTGACATCGCCGCTGGCGTCCTCACCGGCCTCGCCTGCCTGGCCAAGGGCTTGCCCGGACTGTTCATCGCCGGCCTCTGGGCCGTCGCCGTCGCCGCTCACGGTCCTTGCTGGCGCCGCGAGGCCCTCCGCGGCTTGCGCGTGGCCGCCATCGCCGTCGCCATCGCCGCCCCCTGGTCCCTCTACACCCGCTGGGCCTTCCCCCTCGAAAGCGCGTGGGAAAGCGGCTACTCGCTGCGCCATCTCGCGGAAACACTCGAGGGCCACGCCAAGCCCTGGCATTACTACCTCGGGCGCCTCGGAGTCTGGCTGGGGCCCATCGCCTACCTGGCCATCCCCTGGGCGCTCGCCCGCCTCGCCCGCCGCTCGCCCCCGCCCGCTCTCGTCTTCCTCCTGCTCTGGTTCGGCATCCCGCACCTGCTCTTTTCCTTCGTCGCCACCAAGATGCCGTCCTATGTCACCATCGCCGCCGGCGCCGGGTTCCTGCTCATCGCCTTCCTGCTGCTCGATGCACCCGCCTACCTCTCGAACCGCTTCAACCGCCGCACGCCCCGGATCCTCCTCCAGGGCGTGCTCCTCGTCATCCTCCTGCTCCCCACCAGACAATCCCTTAAACAACTGCATCTCCGCGGCCGCTACGACCGCCATCCCGCCTGGGCCCAGCAACTGCGCGACCTCGCCGCCGATTGCCCAAACCCCGATGCCGTCCTCTTCGCCGTCCCCCACCACATCGAAGCCATGTTCTACGGTAATTTCACCGCCTATAATTATCTACCCACTCGGGACGTCGTGCAGCGCCTGCTGACCAGTGGGCGCGAGATTGCCGCCTTCGACCGCGGCCGCACGCCCGGCTGGGTCTACGAATTGGAGGGGCTCCGCATCTACCGCCCGCGGTCGTCCCTTGCAGACATGCCAAAACCGCCTTGACACGCACCCTTCCCCGCGCAGAATCAGAGCAGGACAGCGTATATCGCACCGCTCACCCCAAGCAGTCCCGAAAGGAGGGCCGGCCCGGACAGGCGATCCGGCAAACGTTCTAACGTCTTTCTGCATGATTGCACACACACCAAAGGAGTCCGCCATGCATACCACCTGGATGAGCAAGCTGGCCTTGATGGGCTTGGTCGTCGCACTGGGCATCGCGCCTTCAACGGCACGGGGTCAGGATGAAAAGGCGATGGCGGGCTGGGTATGGATGTCGCCGGACAGCCCATACGCCTTCTCCGCCGATGAGTCCAACTGGATCTTCCTGTCCGAAAACCCGATGTGGTTCCTGAACCTTTCGACCTCGACCTGGTCCAGCGAAGGCCCGTCAAACTGGGTATGGTACGTCTGGCCCTACGGCTACTCCCTCGATGCAGGCGCCTGGATCTACTTGATGGCCCCGCCCAGCGGGGCCTGGGTGTATCACTACGGCTCGGGAACCTGGGAGCATCTGCCGTAGCCGGTGGCCCGGCCGCTCCGCGGGCGGGC
>CAZWQJ010000343.1:2568-4097 GCA_964635825.1 uncultured Victivallales bacterium
CGCCATCACTCTGCCGGCAACGGCATGCTTTCCGTCAGGATCTCGGCCAGATACTGCCCGTAGCTATTCCCCTTGAACGCGGCAACCAGGGCCGCCAACTGCACGCCGTCGATGAACCCCATGCGATACGCCACTTCCTCGATGCAGCCGATCTTCAGCCCCTGGCGATTCTCGATACTGGCGACGAAGTTGCTGGCTTCCAGCAGGCTCTGCGGCGTCCCGGTATCGAGCCAGGCCATCCCCCGCCCCAGCAACTCCACCCGCAGCGTCCCGCGCTCCAGGTAGGTCTTGTTGACGTCCGTGATTTCCAGCTCGCCGCGCGGTGAGGGCTTCAGCTCGCGCGCCACCCGCACCACATCGGTGTCGTAACAGTACAGCCCCGGCACCGCGTACTTGCTCTTGGGCTTCTTCGGCTTTTCCTCGATGCTGATCACCTTGCCCGTCGCATCGAACTCCACCACCCCGTAGCGCTCCGGATCGTGAACCGGATAACCGAATACCGTCGCCCCTTCGCGCCGCTGCAGCGCGTTCCGCAAAAACGTCATGCTCCCATAAAAAAGGTTGTCTCCCAGAACCAGGCACACCGGAGAGTCACCAATGAAGGACGCCCCGATCACAAACGCCTGCGCAATACCCTTGGGCTCCGGCTGCTCGGCGTAAGAAATATTGATCCCCAGCCGCTTGCCATCGCCAAGCAACTCCCGGAACCGCGGCAGATCCGCCGGCGTCGAAATCAGCAGTATGTCGCGAATACCCCCGAGCATCAGGATCGAAATCGGGTAGTACACCATCGGCTTGTCATACACCGGCAGGATCTGCTTGCTCGACACCAGCGTGATCGGGTGCAGCCGCGTTCCCGCCCCTCCCGCCAGCACGATCCCCTTCCATGGCGCCACTTGCTTCGTCATCCCCATCCTCCTAGTCCTGCTCCTGCTCCTGCTCGCCCCTCGCCCCTCGCCCCTTTCCCCTCTTCCCTTCCCTAATCCACAACCTCCAGATACCCCCGATCCACTTCCACCACCACCGCGCGCCCAATCATGTCCACATTCAGGGAGACCTTCATCTTCCCCTTCACCGCCTGCACAATACCCTCCACCCCCATGAATGGCCCACCCAGAATACGCACATGCCGCCCCACACGCACGGCCGACGTGGCCTCCAGCGTCGGATCCACCCGCAGCGCCTTGCGCACCTGCGCCAGATCGTGCAGCAGCTTGCGCCGACTCGATGGCTCCAATATCCGTAACACGTTGTTCGTCTTCAGCAGCCCCAAGCGCCCTTCCCCATCGAAGGAACAAAAGAAGTAGCTAGAAAACAGGGGTTTCTCCACGGTCACCTTGCGGCGCTGGTAGATCTTCGTCTCGCGGCGCAGGGGCAGGTAATGCGACAGCTTGTGGATCCGGCAGTATTCCGCCAGCTTCTTCTCGCAGCGCGGCCGCAAATATAGCACGTACCAGTTCATACCGTGCCACGATACCGGCTTTCCCCGCCCCAACGCAACGCAGGAGCGGGAGAAGAATTCACCACGG
>CAZWQJ010000344.1:0-4083 GCA_964635825.1 uncultured Victivallales bacterium
GTTTGTGTTCTCCCCGTTTCCGCGGTGGGGCGAACCCTCCGGGCGAGCCGCAGGTGCCATAATTACCTTCGCTCGGAAGCTACGGCTCGTTACCGCAGCGTGATGGCGAGTCCGGCTGTGCGGCGGGCGTTCCAAGCCTCCAACTCCGCCACCAGGTCGGCCCGCAGGCGGTAGAGTTGGACTTCGTCGAGGCCATCGAACGTGTGGTTCCAGGTGCCATCGCCGTAGCGCGCGCTGAGGGCATCGCGGGCGCGGGTGCGGTTCATGCCCGGGCAGGCGGCCCACAGGTTGAGCAGTTCGACGAGTTGCTGGGCCTGGCGCATCTGCTTCAGGCGGCGGCTGACAATCGGTCCCGCATACAAGCCGAAACCCGGAACGCTCTCGCCGGAATACACGATGCACGGCGCGCCTTCGTCCCCGGTCGTCCAACTCGTGTTGAAGTTATCCCAATAGGGCGTGCCGCCGTTGAAGCCCTGGCACCACTTGCGCAGGAACAACCGGGCATTGCCCACCCCGCTGCCGGCCACGGGCGATCCGCCGCTGTACCAGGTCCACTCCTCCTGGCGGTCCGCGTCGAGCAGGTAGCGGCGGTATTTCTTGCTCGGCCAGTGCCAGTCCGCCGCCCCGCTGCCGACGACTTGCAGGTTGACCCGGTTGTCCAACTCGCCGTAGTGCTGGCCCCAACGCTCGGAAATGTCGATGCGGAACTGCCACGGCACGTTGGTCACGCCGCTGGCCGCCTGCCCTTCGCGCCAGAGTTGTTGGAAACAGCCCACGGCCCGGAAGTCGTCGGCAGCTTCGCACTCCTCCAGCACCCACAGCGCGCGCGTGCCGCTGTAGGTGTACTTGTGATTCAAGTAGCTCTGGAACGCGGTCCGTGTCCAGCCGTTGGTGGCGGCGTGCCGCAGCCAGTCGGCCATCACGTTGCGCTGGGCCTGCCGGTAGCCCTCGCCGAAGCCGGCCCACACGTCCGGACAGGAGGCGAACAGCGTCCCATAGCTGCCGCTCGCCCGCAGGCCATCCCAGTAACCCGGCCCTCGGGCGGAGGCGTCGAAGCCGCAGGTGGTATCCGTGATCGCTTGCGGCCACATTTCGTGGAACGGCGTGTAGAAGTGCGCCACCGGCGTGTTCGCGCCCGGGCCGTGGTACCCCGCGGCGGCCCCAAACGCCGAGGCGGCGGGATCGCTCGTGAAAAAACGCCCGTACTTGGCGTCGAACGTACTCCATGAAGCCGCATGCCGGGTCGGGCCGTTGCCCGACAGCGTCGGCGCGCGGTCCGCCTCTACGCTGCCGTTCCAGGTGTACGGCAGCGTGTTGAGCACGGCGCGATGCCGGTGGCAGACCTGGAAGTACTTCAGGCAGGTGTCATTGCGGTTCGGCCCGAAGTCCCATGGATTGCCGTAGCCGTTCAGGTCCAACCGGAACGTCGGCGCGTCCGGAATCGCGACCGCACTGACGCGCAGTTTCAGGCCGATGCGCACGTCGCTGCCGCCCAGTTCTGCGGCGGTCACGCGCACGGTGCCTGTGTAGTCGCCCGGCCAGGTGGAGGTCGGGACGTAGACGTCCATGTACACCGATTGGTAAGCGCCGCCGACGTTGTGGCTCGCGTCCGGGATTGCGAAGTTCGTCGGAAACGGCGCCGCCAGCGGGAGCGCCGCCTCCGCGTAGCGGTTCGAGCCGCTGGTGACGTAGTGCATTTGGAAGAGCTCGACGTTCGGGTTCGCCGCGATGTGCGCACCGCCGGGGCCGTCCAGATCGCTGACGCTGACGTTGATACTGCTCAGGCTTGCGCCGAGCCGCTGCACGATGAGTTGCGCCCCGACCATTTCGTTGCGGCAGGCGCGCAGCGCGATGGCATTGCTGGCCGCGTCCCAAACCACGTTGGCCTTCTTGTAATCGTCGGCGCCCACGCCGGCGTAGCCGTCCTCGCTGCGGTTGCCGGTGGCCGGATTGATCGTGGCCACCTCGCTCGCGGCGAAGTAGCGCATCACCCCCGCCACCGTTCGCACGGCCTGGTTGGTTGCCGGTGGCACCGTGAGCCCGCCGTCGGCCAGCGCGGGTGTCGGGACGGCCGCCGGCAGCGCGAAAGACACCGACGCGGTCGTGCTCGTGTTGCCGACCGAATCGTAGGCCTGCACGTAGAAGGTGTAGTTGCCGCCCGGCTGCAGGCTCTCGATCAGCAGGCGCTGCGGCGTGCCGGGGTCGCGCGGGCGCGGAATCCGCCAGCGCTCAGCCGGCGTGGCCGCGGCAAAACCGCCCCCGGTCCCGTACCACACGTGGTAGCCGAACGCCCGCCCCTCCCCCGCGTCCGTTGGCGCGGTGAAGCGCAACACAACCTCCCCACGCGCTTCTCCCGCCACCGCCGACAGCCCCGCGACCGGCGCGGCCGCCGTCACGTCCGTGTTCGTGGCAAACCGCAGGTAGAGCCGCGGCCGCGTCGCGGAGCCCGCTTCGCGCGAGAACACCGACGGGTTCTTGGACGTCGTCAGGTGAAACCGCGGATCCGTCACCACCAGCCCGTACTGGTCCAGGATCAACGCCTGCACCAACGAGGGCTCCAGCACCATGGCGATCCAGGTCTGGCCATTGGTCACGTAGGTGCGGAACGTGTCGCCATCGGTGATGTCGGCATCGCCGTCGCCGAAGGCATACGCCACGAGCGACCCGCCGTTGCCAAAGGTCACCGCCGAGAGGTCGCTGTACGCGAAGGCCCACTCCGTGGCGGGCAGCGCCCGATAGCGCCAGCACGCGGTGCCCTCGGCCCAGTCAGCGGCGATCGTCGCCGCCACCAACCCGGCCACCAGGTTCGAGTCCGCCCGCGCCAGGTGCAGTTCCGCGGCCGCCACCGTCCGCCCGCGATAGGACGCCAGGTTGAACTTCAGGCCGGATACGTCCTGCCAGCCCTTGATCCGCAAGTCGGTGGCGCTGCCGTTGTTGTTCAGCCACTCCAGTTGATAGTCCGGGCCCGCGTACCAATTGAACTCGTTGTCGGCCGCAGCCAGAACCGTGGTCACGCCGGCGCCCGGCGGCAGGGCCAACCAACCGGAGGGGGGGCGCGCGGAGAACGCGATCAGATCGAAACGCGCGCTGCCGGTGGTCGCATAAGCGGTGCCCAGCCGCGCCGCCACATACGTGCCGGCCGCGTGATCGAAGTCGGACACCACGCGGAACGCGGCCAGTGGGTTCTCGGCCAGGCCCGCCACGCCGCTGAAATCAAAGGACCGGAAATACCAGGTGTCGCCGGTCCCGGTCGCCGCGGGGGTGACGCGGTAGGTCGCGGCGTTCGCCCATGCGACGGTCCCGCCGGTGCTGGTGCCGGTACGGTCCAGCGTGTACTGGAGCACCCACGTGTTGGCGGCGGAGTTGCTGAGGCGCTGGTAGAACTCCAGTACCCGGCGCGGGCAGCCCACGGTCGAGAGGTTGAGCTGGATGCCGGCGGTCCGGCGCGCGGCTCCTTGCTCGGGGTAGCGCGTGGTCTGGTAGCCGGAGTTGTCCGCCGAATTGCGGTCGGCGGGATGGCCCGCCGTGAAGCTGTGCGTGGTGCCGCCGACGTCGGCGATGGACCCGTTGCCGCGATAGGGCGTTGCCGTGCCCGTGGTGACGCCCCCACCCGGAGGCAGCGAGTTGAAATCCCAGAACGTATCCCGGGTCTGCGCACGCGCCGGTGGCGCCGCCGCCAAGCCAAGCGCCAAGCCGGCCAGATACACGCTGAGCCGCGCGCGAGTCAATTCGTGCCTTTATGCATTTTCCAGTTCAAGGTCCACCCCAACGTGAAGCTTAGCAATCACTTTCAGGGCCCGTCCACCGGTCCGGCAGGCGCAGCAGCAACTCACATTATGGACGCGGACCGCCTGAAGGCGGGACACCAACGGGCCTCAATACTGGCGTTTCCGCGTTGGTGTACCGGCTTCAGCCGGTCTGCGAACCGGCTGGACGGCCATCATGCGAATTGCTGCCAGTACGCCGTTCAACTTGCTGTCGTCGGCAGCGCCGTCGTGCCGGAGGCGATCAGCGCCTGCAGGCGCACGTCTTCTTCCGGCGTCAGGTCCCGCTCGATCCAGCGGATCACCTGGGTGTTGAGCG
>CAZWQJ010000345.1:0-4034 GCA_964635825.1 uncultured Victivallales bacterium
GCGCTCCCAACGCTGGCGCATTGACATTGCGGGGGGCGTTTACTAATTTCGGGCGTTTAACTTGCATGCGTGTACTCGGGGGAGGGACTCTGATGAAGTTGGATCCGACCGTTTTGAAAGATTGGCAGATTGCGGAGGCGGCGGAAGCCTCGATGCGGCCGCTTTCGCAGATTGTATCCGACCTGAATCTGCGCCCGGAGGAGTTCATTCCGTTTGGGCATCAGCTGGGGCGGATTGACTACCGGCAGACGATGGAGCGCATCCAGGGCTGGCCGCAGGGCAAGTACGTGGACGTGACGGCCATCACGCCGACGCCGCTGGGCGAAGGCAAGACGACGACGACGCTGGGGCTGGTGCAGGGGCTGGGGCGCCTGGGCAAGCGCGTGATCGGCGCCATCCGCCAACCCAGCGGCGGGCCCACGTTCAATATCAAGGGGTCGGCGGCCGGCGGCGGGCTGGCGCAGTGCATCCCGATGACCCCCTTCTCCATCCGGCTGACCGGCGACATCGATGCGATCACCAACGCCCACAACCTGGCGCTGGTGGCCTTGACGGCGCGCCTGCAGCACGAGCGCAACTACGACGACGCGCGGCTGGCGAAGAGCAAGCTCAAGCGGCTGGACATCGACCCGGAGCGCGTCACGATCAAGTGGGCGATCGATTTCTGTGCGCAATCGCTGCGCAAGATTCGCATTGGGCTTGGGGACAAGACCGACGGCTTCGAGATGGATTCGGGCTTCCAGATTTCCGTCTCGAGCGAGCTGATGGCGATCCTGGCGGTGGCGACGGATCTGAAGGACATGCGTGAGCGCATTGCGCGGATGGTGGTGGCGTACAGCCGCGACGGCCGCGAGGTGACGACGGCGGATCTCGAGGTGGACGGCGCGATGACGGCGTGGCTGGTGGAGGCGATCAACCCGAACCTGCTGCAGACGATCGAAGGGCAGCCGATGCTGGTGCACGCGGGCCCATTCGCCAACATCGCCATCGGACAAAGCTCGATCATCGCGGACCGGCTGGGCACGCGCCTGGGCGAGTACCTGGTGACGGAGAGCGGGTTTGCGGCGGACATCGGCTTTGAGAAGTTCTGGAATCTGAAGTGCCGGTTCTCGGGGCTGACGCCGAACGCGGTGGTGGTGGTGGCCACGGTGCGCGCGCTGAAGATGCACGGCGGCGGGCCTGCGGTGAAGCCGGGCATGGCCATCGACCCGGTCTATCTGCAGGAGAACATCGGCCTGGTGGAAGCCGGCTGCGACAACCTGATTGCGCACATCGAGACGGTGAAGAAGAGCGGCCTGCGCCCGGTCGTGTGCATCAACAAGTTCCACACCGATACGCCGGCCGAAATTGCGGCGATCAAGCGGATTGCGGAGCAGCACGGCGCCTTCTGCGCGCTGTCGGATCACTGGCGGCACGGCGGCGAAGGCGCCCGCGAATTGGCCGAAGCCGTGATCGCGGCCTGCGAGGAGAAGAACGAGTTCCGCTTCCTCTATGAGCTGTCGACGCCGCTGCGCGAGCGCATCGCGAGGATTGCGACAACCTGCTACGGGGCGGACGGCGTGACCTACACGCCCGAGGCGCTGGCCAAGGCCAAGGCGTTCGAAGCGGATCCCGCGACCTCCAAGCTGGGCACCTGCATGGTGAAGACGCACCTGAGCCTGTCGCACGACCCCACGCTCAAGGGCCGCCCGCGCGGCTGGCAACTGCCCATCCGCGATATTCTTGTCTACCGCGGCGCCGGCTTCGTGGTCCCGGTGGCGGGCGACATCAAACTCATGCCCGGCACCGGCTCCAATCCCGCCTTCCGCAACATCGACGTCGACGTCAAGACCGGGCGGGTCACGGGGATGTTCTAGGAGTGGAAAATGGAACCGCGGATGGACGCAGATTGACGCAGATGCAGGGCGGATGGTGGCCGGCCCTCTGCGTTCATCAGCGCGCATCTGCGGTTCCGAATCTTAGGTGAGGGATTCCATGACTGCACGGATTCTGGATGGGAAGCAGATTGCGGCGGAGATGCGGGAGGAGCTGCGGGTGGAAACGGCGCGGCTCACGGCGGCGGGGATGCGGCCGGGGCTGGGAGTGATCCTGGTGGGTGAGGATCCGGCTTCGCGCTCGTACGTCACCGCAAAGGAACAGGCCTGCCGGGACATCGGCATTTTCTCCGACGACAATCATCTGCCGGCGACGACGAGCGAGGCGGAGGTGCTCGCGCTGATCGCGCGCATGAATGCGGATCCGCGGATTCACGGCATTCTGGTGCAGCTCCCACTGCCGAAGTCCATCAACGAGAGCAAGGCGTTGCTGGCGATCGATCCGGCCAAGGACGTCGATGGATTTCATCCGGTGAACGTGGGGCGGATGGTGATTGGGGAGAAGGCCTTTCTGCCCTGCACCCCGCACGGCGTCGTCAAAATGCTGGCGCGCAGCGGGGTCAAGACCGCGGGGGCGCACGTGGTGGTGGTGGGGCGCAGCAACATCGTCGGCAAGCCGGTGGCGAATCTGCTGCTGCAGAAGAAGCCGGAAGCAAACGCCACCGTCACGATCTGCCACACGGGCACTCCGGACATGGGCATGTTCACCCGTCAGGCCGATATTCTTGTCGTGGCGGCGGGGCGGCCCAACACGGTCACCGCCGACATGGTCAAGGATGGCGCGGTGGTCATCGACGTGGGCGTGAACCGCATTCCGGATGCGACCAAGAAGTCCGGCTTCCGCCTCGTCGGCGATGTGGACTACGAGGGGGTCAAGGCCAAGGCCTCGTTGATCACGCCGGTCCCGGGAGGCGTCGGCCCGATGACCATCACGATGCTGCTGTTCAACACGGTCGAGTCGGCGCGCGATGCGCTGGCCGCCGCGGCGCGCGGACGCTGAGGGAGCGTGGGGCTCGTGGTGGGCGTGGCTCGGTATCCGTGTAATCCGTCACATCCGTGGTTCATGGATCGGCCACCGGACGGCACGGAGGCCGGCCCTCCAGCTTGCGGAGGTCAGCGTTTTCCCGTGACACTGGAGGGTCGGGCTCCCGCCTACGCCAGGCCTACGGCGTGCAAGCCGTCCCGACCGCGCACTCGCGACAACGTCTTCCTTCGTGTCCTTCGTGCTCTTCGTGGTGCCAACCGCTCTGTACAGGATCAAGGATTCTCGGGCGGACTTGGCGCTTTTTGGCGCTGGCTGCGCACGTAATCGAAGAAGTCGCGGTCGTGGCTGAGGATGTGGTCGCGCACCCAGTCTTGCACGAAGGCACGAAACTCCGCGCTGCTCGCGTCGCTGCCGAAACTGGCCACGTTGATGGTGCTGAGCTTGCCGATGAGGTCGTCGTGAAAGCCCTTGTGCTCGATGAAGCCGGGGTAGCCGACGCCTTTCATCAAGTCTTCCTCGCTGGAAAAATGCTCGCGCACATGGCGGACGAGGGCCATGAGGACCTTTGTCATCTCGGTCCGATCCAGCTTTTCCGGCATGTCATTGGCAAGCTGGAACATGCGCCGGTGTTGCTCGTCCACCTTCGCGAAGCCAACCGAAAAGGCGTCGCCCCATTCAAACGGTGTATGCATGGTCAGACGTGATTAAGGAGCATGAGTTCGCGAGGATGAGGATTCAAGTAGATCTGATCGCGAAGGTACGGATCGTTTACCGTCAGGAGGTGGTGGCGGATGAGCGTGATCGGAACGATGAGGGGGAGCAGACCGCGGCGGTACTGATCGATGGTGTCGGCGAGTTCCTGGCGGGCGACGTCGGCGATGCTGCCGCGGAAGTAGCCGGCGATGTGGTGCAGGACGTTCGCGTGCCGGCTGGGGGTGGCGGCGCGCGCCATGCCTTCAAAGAAGAGCCGTTCGTATTCCGCCAGCGCCTCGGCGGCCGGGCGGCCCTTGATCGTGGCCACCTGCTTCCCCAGCTGCCGCATGTGCGTCTCGCTGTGGGCCATCAGCAGCAACTTGTGGCGGGTGTGGAACTCGACGAGGCGGGCGGCACTGTAGCGCTGGGCGCGCAGGCGGCGCCAGCGGGCGCGGCAAAACAGCCGCACGATGAAATTTTCG
>CAZWQJ010000346.1:0-3982 GCA_964635825.1 uncultured Victivallales bacterium
ACCACCAACGACCTGCTGCTCATCCGCTGGATGCAGATGGGCATGTTCATCTCCCACAGCCGCATCCACGGCTTTGGCGACCGCGAGCTGTACAAGTTCAGTCCCGAGGTTGTGCGCATCTGCCGCGAGTTCATCCGCCTGCGTTACCGGCTGATGCCGTACATCTACGGCATGGCCGCGCGGTGCGTCGAACAGTCCCTGCCGATGATGCGCGCCCTCGTGCTCGAGTACCCGGACGACCCCACCACCTGGAACCTCGGCGACCAGTTCCTGTTCGGCGACAGCCTGCTCGTGGCGCCGATCTGCGACCCCTCGGGCCGGCGCCGCGTCTACCTGCCCGCCGGCGAGTGGACCGACTGGTGGACGCGGAAGCGCATCCCGGGCGGCCGGTGGATCGACGTGACCGCCGACCTCGACACGCTGCCGCTCTACGTGCGCGAAGGCGCTGTCATCCCGATGGGGCCGGTGCTGCCCTACGTGGACGCCGAGCCCACGCGCGAGCTAACGTTGCTGGTCGCGCCGTTCGAGGCGGACGGCGAAACGCGCTTCCGCGTGCCGCTCAATGGTCGCTGGATCCCCGTCACCTACACGGCCGCGCGCGGCCGGCACACCGTGACGGTGGGCCGGACGGCCGTCCGCGTCGAGGTCAAGGTCTTGGGGCGGGGCCGGGTGCGGGTGGTGCGGAAGTGAATATGGAGAAACGCATGCTTCTGCTCACAAAGAATGGACGCAACCCATGATGACCGACTCACTGTTCGTACCCGGAGCCGCAATGGGTACTGGGCAATGCGTTCAACAAGATCGAGGTCCAGGAATATCCGAACTTCGAATTGGATGACATGTCCGTGGCGATGATTCGCATGCAGAACGGCGCCATGCTCGAACTGGAGGCTTCCTGGGCATCGAATCGCGAGGGAGAAGAGGGTGCCACCCGTATCTATGGGACCAAGGGCGGCCTGTTGATGCGCAGCGGCTGCAACGCAAAAAACCAACTATTCCTGGAACTGGATGGCAAGCTGGCCCATGTCGAGCTGGTCGAAGGGCAATTCGGCAATTCACCCGTGGGCCCGGCGACCAATGTGCGCCAGGCTTTCCTGGATGCGATCCTGAACGACACGCCGGTGCCTTGCACCCCCGAGCAGGGCCTTGTCATCAACACCATCCTTGATGCGATTTACGAAAGCGCCCAAACCGGCGCCCCCGTGAAGATTGAAGGGAAGTAGAATCAATTCTCACGAAAGGAACGGCAATCATGAATTCTTCGGCGACGGCGGCATCGGGAAGGGAAATCTACGTGGCTCCGGGCGGCGACGACGCCGCGGCCGGGACGAAGGACAAACCGCTGGCGACGCTCGCGGCCGCCCAGGCGGCGGCCCGGGCCGCCAAGGCCGCAGGGCCTGTGACCGTGATCCTCCGCGAGGGAACGTACTACCTGCCCAACACGCTGATCTTCGGCCCGGAAGATTCCGGGCGGGCCGATGCCCCCGTCCTGTACACCGCGGCCGCCGGCGAGAAGCCCGTCATCAGCGGCGGCATGAAGCTCGACCTCACCTGGCGTGACTACAAGGGTCCCATCAAGCAGGCGGCCGTGCCCAGGGGCGTCACGACCGACCAGCTCTTCGTCAACGGCGTGGCCCAGCGGATGGCGCGGTATCCCAACCACGACCCGAAGGTGCGGATCTTCGGCGGATACGCCGCCGACGCCTTCAGCCCCGCCCGGGCGGCGCGGTGGGCCAACCCCGCCGGCGGGTTCATCCACGTGATGCACAGGCACATGTGGGGCGGGTTCCACTATCGCATCACGGGCAGGGCCCCCGACGGCACGCTCCAGTACGAGGGCGGCTGGCAGAACAACCGACAACTGGGCATGCACGACGAGTACCGTTTCGTCGAGGGCATCTTCGAGGAACTCGACGCTCCCGGCGAGTGGTTCCTGGACTCCAAGGCCGGCATCCTTTACTGCTACCCGCCCGAGGGCGTGGACCTGGCCCGGGCGAGCGTCGAGGGCGTGCGGCTGGCGCATCTGGTGGACCTTCGCGGCACGGGGGCCAAACCGGTGGAGTTCGTGACGCTACGCGGGCTGACCTTTCGCCACGCCGCCCGGACGTTCATGGACACCAAGGAGCCCCTCCACCGCAGCGACTGGACGATCTACCGCGGCGGGGCGGTGTTCCTCGCCGGCGCCCGGGACTGCACAGTGGAAGACTGCGATTTCGACCAGGTCGGCGGCAACGCCGTCTTCGTCAGCGGGCACGCCCGCCGCGTGAGCGTCCGCGGCTGCCACATCCACGACAACGGCGCCAGCGGCGTGTGTTTCGTGGGCGAGGCCTCCGCCGTCCGGCGCGGGGTGGCCGACGCGACCGGATCGGTCCAGGACATCGACCTGACGCCCGGCCCGGCGAACGAGGAATACCCCGCCGACTGCCTCGTCGAGGACTGCTTGATGTTCCGGTGCGGGCGGGTGGAGAAGCAGATCGCGGCCGTTCAGATCTCCCGGGCCGCCCGCGTGACCGTGCGGCATTGCAGCATCTACGAGATGCCCCGGGCGGGCATCAACATCTCCGAGGGCACGTGGGGCGGGCACGTCATCGAAGGCTGCGACGTGTTCGACACCGTCCTGGAGACCGGCGACCACGGCTCGTTCAATTCCTGGGGGCGCGACCGGTTCTTTGGCCTCAAGGACGTCGACCCCAACACCCTCACGCTCGGCGAGCACAAGGGCCTGCCACTGCTGGACGCGATGGAAACCACGGTGATCCGGCTCAACCGTTGGCGGTGCGACCACGGGTGGGACATCGACCTGGACGACGGCTCGACCAACTACCACATCTACAACAACCTCTGCCTCCGCGGTGGGCTCAAGCTCCGCGAGGGTTTCTACCGGGTCGCGGAAAACAACGTCATCGCCACGAATTCGCTCCACCCGCACGTGTGGTACGGCGCCAGCCAGGACGTCGTCCGCCGCAACATCGTCGCCGGCCCCTACAAGCCCGTCCACATGCCCGCCGCCTGGGGTAAGGAGATCGACTCCAACTTCCTGCACACCCCCGGCAAGGCCGGGCAGGCCGGGAAAACTCCAGCGCCGGCCAAGGCGCTCCAGAAACTCTCCCACGCCGACAAGCACTCCCTAGCCGCCGACGCGAAGTTCCTCAACCCCGGCGCGGGCGATTACCGCGTGGCGGACGACTCCCCGGCCCGGGCGTTGGGGTTCGTGAACTTCGACATGTCGCACGTCGGCGTCCGCAAACCCTCTCTCCGCGCGATCGCCCGCACGCCGGCGCTGCCCCAGACAGCCGGCGCCGACGCCGGGCCCGCCAGCGACGCCGTCGACTGGCTCGGGGCCACCATCAAGAGCATGCAGACCGAAGGCGAGATGTCCGCCACCGGCATGTTCGGCGTCACGGGCGTTCTCTTCGTGGACTGCCCCGTGGGCAGCAAGGCCCACGAGCTGGGCTTCACCACGCTGACGGTCGTAACGGCCCTGAACGACACGAAGATCGCGACCCTGAAGGAGTTTCGCCGGTTCCTGGCCAAAACCCCCGCGGGCACCAAGATCACCGCCACCACCTGGGGCAGCCAAAAAGGCAAGAGCGTCAGCTGGGTGAAGTGACGATTGTCGTGCCAGTGACGGGGTCAGACTGTGAATTACAACTATACGCATCTTGCGGGGATACCGCCAGCGTCATTGCCAACAACATGCACACCGCGCCCGATTTGACCGGAATCGTTTATCCCAGAGGAACTCGTCAACCGTAATGACATTCAACAACCGCCATCTATTCACCCCGTTCTCGTATCCGGAATCGGGAGTCACGATTTACGTGCTGACCAGCGATGCGAGGGGACAAAAGACCGCTGGTCGGAAGTCGCCAGTCGCGGGTCCAGCAGAACAGCCATTTGGAAAGGAACGAAGCTTATGACCCGACACTACGACGTGGCGGCCTACATCTGGCCGTCGTATCACTACGAACCGCGGGTGGAG
>CAZWQJ010000347.1:0-3976 GCA_964635825.1 uncultured Victivallales bacterium
TATCGACTTACAAAGACTTCGAGATCCTCGCGATCGACAATGGCAGCGTGGAACCGCGTACGCGCGACCGACTCTCCGGGCTGACGGCGCGCGACGCCCGTGTGCGTGTCCTCGCCGCGCCGGGCCCCTTCAACTACGCGTTGCTCAACAACAACGCTGCCGCCGTCGCCACGGGTGAGTACCTGGTCCTGATGAACAACGATGTGGAGGTCATCACGCCGGACTGGATCGAGGCGCTGCTGGAGCACGCCCAGCGGCCCGAGGTCGGCGCCGTCGGCTGCACCTTGCTCTACCCCAACGGGCGGGTGCAACACGCCGGCATCGTATTGGGCGTCGGCGGCCTCGCCGGGCACGCACACCGCTATCTCGATCGCCGCTCCTGCGGCTACCTGAACCGCCTCCAGATCGCGCAGAACGTCAGCGCCGTCACCGCCGCCCTCCTCATGATCCGCCGCGACCGCTACCTGGAAATCGGCGGGCTGGATGCCGAACACCTCGCCACCGCCCTGAACGATGTGGACCTCGGCCTGCGCTTGCGTGAACGCGGCTGGCTCAATGTCTTCACTCCGCACGCCCAGGCCTGGCACCGCGAATCCGCCTCGCGCGGCTACGAAGCCGATCCCGCCCGACGCGCGCGCTTCGACGCCGAGGCCGCCTGGTTCCGACAACGCCACGCCGCCGCCCTCGCCGCCGGCGACCCCTACTACAACCCCGGTCTCTCCCTCGCCACCGAAGACTTCAGCTTCGCCCCCCATCCGCCCCGCACCACCGCCTGCGGCCTAGTCGATCTCCACCTCTGATGGGCGCATCTGCGGTTCCGTGCGGCTCACCGGGACGGTTCGCCCTACCGGTGCGAAAAGATGAGATCTGGGTAGGGCGAACCCTCCGGGTGAGCCGTTCTTCGCATCGATGTGCCCAATTGCCGATGCGCCTCCGATCCCGTTGTGCTTTCCGCATTGATCGCCCGCGCGCATACGGGTACTGTTTCGCTACACCGCGCGGGACACGCGCGCACACAGGAGCGGCTCATGGCAAGTCAGGACAACAGCATCAGCATCTACCCCGGCCTCGAGTTCTGGCTCTCCAGCACCGATATGGCCGCCAAGCTGCGCGACATCGACGCGCGCATCGCCACTACCGCCCCCGCCGATATCCCCGCCCTCTGGGACGGCATCCCCTTCGATGTCTTCAGCCTGCTCGCCTTCCACCGCCCGCCCCAATACCGCAACCTGCTCGCCTTCTTCCCCGACTGGCCCTCCACCAAGGTGCAGGAAGAAACCGTCGGAGCCAGCGGTCTCAAACTCCAACTCATGACCAGCGCCTTCATCCGCAGCATGACCAACGGCGCCCGCCAGCACCTGCGCAAACCCCTGAACGAGGCGCGCGTGCTCGATTACGGCGTCGGCTTCGGGCGCAATATCCGCATGCTCTCAAAGTTCGTCCCCTCCACCCAACTCTACGGCGTCGATCCCTTCGTGCCCCATGTGGAGACCTGCCAGAAGCTCGGCGTCAAAGCCCAGATCCTCACCTGCGACCCCCTGCCCACCAGCCTGCCAGGCCCCCTCGCCAACTCGCGCCTCGATATGGTCTTCCTCTTCTCCATCTTCACCCACCTCTCGGAGAAGGCCCACCTCAAGGTCCTCAAGGTCATCCATGACCACCTCGACGATGACGGCCTGCTGGTCGTGACCGTGCGCCCGGAGGAGTCCTGGAACGTCGTGGTGCCGCCCAAGGAAGTCGCCGCCTATCGCGAGCAGCACCGCTCAAAGGGCATCGCCTTCATGCCCATCGGCGTCTTCGTCAGCGCCGACGGCGAACCCACCTTCGGCGAAACTTCGATCTCGCTGGATTTCGTGCGCCGCCAGTGGACCGGCTGGGACATCGTCGGCATGGACCTGAACCTGATTGACCCCTACCAGCTCATCCTCTTCCTCAAGAAGAAGCGATAGGGAGGGCCGGGTGCCACCCCGGCCACAACGCCCGGGTAGCCCGTGCGCTCCGCCGCGCGGGCGGTGCAAAATCACATGCCGTTCGCGCCGCCTACGCCTTGTTGCGGTGCAGATTCGGATCCACCACCGCCACCATCTTTTCCACGTCCAGCCCGCCTAGAAAAGTCGACAGCGTCTCCGCCGTCGCGCGCGGATTCTTCAGCGCCTCGTGGTACCAGATGTAGCAGACCTCCATGTTGGCCTGCTTCGCCAGCCAGCCCTCGACTTCCGCCAGGTGCCGCGTGAACAAGTTCGCCATCTGCGCCGCCGTCGGCGCAGTGCCGCCCGTCTTCCCCAACCGCTCCAGCATCTTCCCCTGCGACGCCAGGATCTCATCCATCTGCCGCCGCATGAACACAATCTTGTAGCGGTAGGTCGCCGGCAACTTCATCAGCAACATCGACACCATCTTCACCACCTTGCCCTGCGTCTCCGGCAGCCAGGCGGCGTCCTGGTCGATCTTCTTCACCCGCTCAAATTCGTAGTACCCCTTGGGATTGTCGATGTCCGCCGTGCGGATGTTGTCCACCATCACCGGAACCCCGCCCGCATCCAGCATGCGCATCATCATCGACGTGCCGGATCGCGGCAGCCCCGACACCACGGTGATTACATCCTTCATTCGTCCCTGTCCTTCTCCATTCCGATCAATCCCCAGCGCACCCGGCCGCCCCGGCGCTCCGTCCAAAGGAAGGGCCACCTTAGAAACGCCCGACCACCATGTCAAGACGCAGCCTCTGCCGCCCGCATCTGCGAGTTGGTTCGAGCCCGTCTATGAAACGTGCCTTCTCCTCCGCCTCCGCCCTGACACCTGAAACCCGAAACCCGGCCACCCCCAGCGGCGATTCGTCGCCGCTGGCCCCGCCGCATTCCGCTGGCGCCCACTGCGCACCCACGCTAGCATACCGGATCGCGTCGCGAACGATGAGGGCGTCCGCGACTTGCCAACGACCAGCGACGGAGGGTGCATGCACAGCCAGTTCGGTCTCACGCCCGCTCAGCAATCCGACTTTGCGCGCGACGGCTACGTCTTCGTTCCGGATCTGTTCCCACGCGACATGATCGACCTGCTCCTGGAGGTCGCGCGCGCCGACCACGCCATCGCCAACGCCGGTGAAATGAAGGATGCCACCGGCCGCGGCAGCAAGATCTTCATCCGCGCCGAACTCGAGGACGACATCTACAGCGCCTTCGCCCACTCGCCGCGCATCGCCGACCCCATGGAGCAGGTCCTCGGCGGCGAGATCTGCCAGCTGCACCACAAGATGATGTTGAAGGAACCGCGCGTGGGCGGCGCCTGGGAATGGCATCAGGACTACGGCTACTGGTACAACGATTCCATCCTGTTCCCGCACCAGGCCAGTTGCATGATCGCCGTCGATCGCGCCACCAAAGCCAACGGCTGCCTCCAGGTCCTGCGCGGCTCGCATCACCTCGGCCGCATCAACCACGGCCGCTTCGGCGATCAGACTGGCGCCGACCCCGCCCGCGTCGCCCTCGCCGAACAGCGGCTCGAACTCGTTCACTGCGAAATGGAACCCGGCACCGCCGTCTTCTTCCACAGCAACACCCTGCACCGCTCCGACGCCAACACCAGCGAGCACTCACGCTGGTCACTCATCTGCTGCTACAACCGCCTCGACAACCCCCCGCTCGAACGCCGCTTCCATGCCGCCCCCCTCCCCCTCGAACGCTGGGACGACGATCGCATCCGCACCGCCGGCCGCCGCCAATTGGAAAGACGACAGTCCCCCGCCGAAAAGCCAGCGTAGAGCGCGGAGCGATGCGCTCGAATCAGGCCGTTCCACCAAACGCAGGTTCGTCCTATCTTTGTCGGAAGCTTTGTCGCGAGCTTTGTCGACAAAGGCCCCGACAAAGCTTGGGTTGCGAGCCCCCACCGACGTGCATCCTGATCTTAATCTTAATCATAATCTTAATCCCAAGGCGGGCTATCGCCCGCAACCCAATGAACGTCGAACATCCAACAT
>CAZWQJ010000348.1:0-2343 GCA_964635825.1 uncultured Victivallales bacterium
AACGCGCCGGCTGCGCGGGAAAATTGGAGCAGCCGCTGGGGGTTCATTCTGGCGGCGGCGGGGTCGGCCATCGGGCTGGGCAGCATCTGGCGCTACCCCTACATCACCGGCCAAAATGGCGGCGGCGCGTTCATGCTGGTGTACCTGCTGTGCGTGGCGGCCGTGGGGATCCCGGTCATGATCTGCGAGATCGCGATGGGACGCCGCACCCAGCGCAACCCGGTCGGCGCCTTCAAGCAGCTCACCCCGCCGGCCTCCATGCTGGCCCATATCCTCGGGGGCGGCATGGTGCTCACCGGCCTGGCCCTGCTGTGCTTCCACGCCTATGGCTGGGGCGTCACCCTCCTGCTGCTCGGGGGGCTGGTCTTCGCCACCAGCTGGCGCCTCGTCGGCTTCATGGGCGTCATCGCCGGCTTTTTGATCCTGTCGTATTACAGCATCATCGGCGGCTGGGCCATCGGCTACGTGGTCAAGGCTGTGAGCAACCGCCTCGCCTTCGATACGGTCGCGCAAGCCAAGGACACCTTCGCCGCCTTCACGGGCAACACCGGCCTGATCCTCGGCTACCACGCCCTGTTCATGCTGCTGTGCGTCGGCATCGTCTACAAAGGCGTGCAAAAAGGCATCGAACTGGCCTGCAAACTGATGGTCCCCCTGCTGTTCGCCATCATGCTGGTGCTGATCCTGCGCGCGCTGACCCTGCCCGGCGCCGCCGAGGGCGTCCGCTTTTGCTTCACCCCGGACTTCAGCAAGCTCTCCGCCCAAAGCGTGCTCGTCGCCCTCGGACACGCCTTCTTCACCCTCAGCCTCGGCATGGGCGCCATGATCACCTACGGCAGCTACCTCGGCAAACAGGACAACATCTTCGCCGCCAGCGTCTGGATCACCTTCCTCGATACCCTCGTTTCCGTACTCGCCTGCCTCATGATCTTCCCAGCTGTGTTCGCGATGGGCTTCGAACCGGGCGAAGGCCCCGGGCTCGTCTTCCAGGTGGTGCCCGCCGTCTTCCACCAACTGCCGGCCGGACCGCTCTGGGGCACCCTCTTCTTCATCCTCCTCTCCGTCGCCGCCCTCGCCTCCGGCATCAGCCTGCTGGAAGTCGTCACCGCCTACTTCGTCGATGAACACCACTGGACCCGCCAGCGCGCCGTGGTCGTGATGGGCGCCATCATCTTCGCCCTCGGCTGCCTCTCCGTCGTCAGCATGGAAAACTGGGACCGCCTGCCCGCACTCGCCGCCGCCTGCACCGCCTGCTTCGGCGGCGCACGCGCCAGCTTCTTCGACCTCGTCGACAACCTCACCTGCAACTGGATGCTGCCCCTGGGCGGCCTCTTCATCTGCCTGTTCGTCGGCTGGGTCTGGGGCACCCGCCGCGCGATCGACGAAATCCGCCACGGCTCCGACAACTTCGCCGACGTGCACCTGCTGACCCTCCTCGCCGGCCTGAAGGAAGACCCCTCTCACAACTCCAGCGTCCACCCCCTCACCCTCGCCTCCCTCTGGGGCGTCTTCATCCGCTTCCTATGCCCCCTCGCCATCCTCATCACCTTCCTCCACACCATCGGCTGGCTCTCCCTCACCCCAAAAACCACCCCACCGCCGCCACCCGCCGCCATCGAGCAGCCCCAGGAATAGCACCCCCCGACCTGCCCCCACCCGCCATTTCCCTTGGCGCGGCGACCACCGTCGCTTACGCTGAACGCGTGAATCCAAACGAAAAAACGCCGAGACCCGAATTCGCCCCCGCCCGCATCTTCCTCAAAGGCCTGGTCACCGTCGTCCCCGCCGCCCTGACCCTCTACCTCCTGATCGCCTCCTGCATCATGGCCGAGAACCTGACCGGGAGCTGGATGCGGCGCCTCCTCCCCGACGGCTGGTATCTCCCCGGCATGGGACTCCTCAGCGGCATCACCTTCATCTTCGGCGTCGGTCTGCTCATGCACTTCTGGCTGTTCGAGCGCTTCTTCCAATGGAGCGAACGCCAACTCGAACGCGTCCCGCTCGTCAAAAGCATCTACGGCATGACCCGCGACTTCCTCGGCTTCTTCGCTGAAAAAAAGAAGCGCGAGTTCAGCCAGGTCGTCATGGTCAGCATGCCCGACTCCGAAATGAAACTGTTCGGTCTGGTCTCCCGCACCACCTTCGACGACCTGCCCAGCGGCATCGGCGGCGAGGACACCGTCGCCGTCTACCTGCCCATGAGCTACCAGATCGGCGGCTACACCGTCTACCTGCCCCGCTCCCGCGTCACCCCCATCGATATGAAACTCGAAGCCGCCATGCGCTTCGCCCTCACCGCCGGCGTCTCCCGCCTCGATGACCACGCCCCGCCCGCACCCCCAC
>CAZWQJ010000348.1:2443-3962 GCA_964635825.1 uncultured Victivallales bacterium
CGGAGGGACAGGTGAATAGTCACAGCGCCAAGGGCTGGTGGTGGCCCGGCCGCTCCGCGGGCGGGTAGGCACGGATTGGCGCCCGCTTGCGTCTGCTTTCTTGCCGATCGCGCCGGATCCTGCTATGAATATCTGAATGGTAGGACATGCCGGGCGACGTGAATCGCGACGCCAGCGGATGCCGAGAACCGAAAGGAACACCCCATGAAACTGGAAACGCTTTGCCTGCACGCCGGCCAGAAGCCGGATCCGACGACCAACGCGCGCGCGGTGCCGGTGTATCGCACGAGTTCCTTCGTGTTCAACAACACGGAGCACGCGGCGAACCTGTTCGGCCTGCGCGAACTGGGGAACATCTACACGCGCCTGATGAATCCGACGCACGACGTGCTCGAGCAGCGGGTGGCGGCGCTCGAAGGCGGCGCGGCCGGGCTGGCGGTGGCGTCAGGCACCAGCGCGATCTTCTACGCGATCATCAATCTGGCCCGCGCCGGCGACAACATCGTGTCCGCCAACAACCTCTACGGCGGCACCTACACCCAGTTCGCCAACATCCTGCCGGACCTGGGAATCCAGGTGCGCTTCGTCGACCCGAACAAGCCCGAGAACTTCGCGAAGGCTATCGATGGCAAAACCCGCGCGCTCTTTTGCGAGAGTGTCGCCAACCCGGCGCTGGACATCACCGACCTCGCGGCCGTGGCCAAGATCGCCCACGACCACGGCATCGCCTTCATCGTGGACAGCACCTTCTCCACGCCGTATCTGACGCGCCCGATCGAGTTCGGGGCCGACATCGTCGTGCATTCGCTGACGAAGTGGTTCGGCGGCCACGGCACCGGCATCGGCGGCATCGTGGTGGATTCCGGTAAATTCAATTGGAAGAACGGGAAGTATCCGTTGTTTGACGAACCGGACACGTCCTACCACGGCCTGCGCTGGGGCCACGACTTGCCGGCCCCGCTGGCGCCACTGGCGTACATTCTGCGCATGCGCACGGTGCCCCTGCGCAACCTCGGCGCCTGCATCAGCCCGGACAACGCCTGGATGTTCCTGCAGGGCATCGAGACACTCCCCCTGCGCATGGAGCGCCACTGCCAGAACTCGCTCGCCGTCGCCGAGCATCTCCAGAAGCACAGCGCGGTGCAATGGGTGCGCTACCCCGGACTGAAGAGCGACCCGATGTTCGCCTTGAACCAGAAGTACCTCAAGGGCAAGGGCGGCTCGATGGTCGTCTTCGGCATCAAGGGCGGAGCCAAGGCCGGCGCCGCATTCATTGATTCGCTGAAGCTCATCAGCCACCTCGCGAACGTGGGCGATGCCAAGAGCCTCGCGATTCACCCGGCCACCACCACGCATAGCCAACTCAGTGCCGAACAGCAGAAGGCCGGCGGCATCACACCCGAACTCGTACGCCTCAGCATCGGCATCGAGCACATCGACGACATCGTCGCCGATCTCGACCAGGCGCTCGCAGCGGCAGTGAAGTAGCCAGTTGTGCGGCTCGGCGCAGCCTCGCCCT
>CAZWQJ010000349.1:0-3933 GCA_964635825.1 uncultured Victivallales bacterium
TCGGGCCCGCCGCCGTTCCGCCACAAGAGATCGGCCGGGGGCTGCCGGTGCGTCCACTCCCCTCCCTCCACGCGCCAGGCCGCCGTGTGAAAACTCCGCCAATCGGCGGCGGCCGACGGCCGCGCGGCGGCGGCGGCGGTCAGTTCGTACGGCGTCCCAGGCAACACCACGCGATCCGTGACCGGCCACACCACCTCGCCACCGCCGGGCAGGCCGCCCACGCGGACCCAGCCCGGACCGGCTTCAAACGCCGCCGCGCACAGGTCGGCGTCCACCCCCATCACCGTTACCAGATCCCACGTTGCGGCGCCGGCCGTCGGTGCGAACTGCAGATCCATGTAGGGTGGAATGTTGATCTTCTTCGGGCGCAACTCCGGCTGCCAGTCCAACGATCGATAGACATTGACGCCGGTGGGGTATGTGGGAACGAATTCGGGCCGTTCGATCTGTGCCGATAGAGCATGGCCCGGCTCGCTCATGTCTCCCCCATCCACGGCCGTGGCCAGCGCGCGCACCGCGAGGCGACGCCCGTTGGTCGTTGTGAAATAATGAAAGGGCGCCACCCATTCCCACGGCTCCCAGGTGCCGTGCAGGTGCCAGGCGAACCGGCGCGGCCGGGCCGTCCGGACCCGGTCGCGCATGACCAGGATGCCGGTCTCGTGGAAGAAGACCCACTCCCGCAACAGATGTTGGACTTCAAATTCCCCGGCATAGGCGTCCGAGGAATTCCCGCAGGCGTACGCCACGACCCCGTCGCCGGCGCAATGTTCCAGGAAGGACACCTGCTTGAGCGGCAGGGTGCTGCCCAGCCAGCGGCCCTCCAGAAAGTGGCCGCGGCCATCGATCGTGATGAGATTCGCGTCCTTGGTGTCAGCCCGGTAACTCTTCAGGATGGCCGGCTGGAAATCGCTGGACCGCGCGCGGCCCTTGTCGTCCACCCAGTCCAACGTCCAGTGGAAGCTGCCGGAATTGGCCGGTCCGTACCAGGTGCGGTTGATGAAGTTGAACGCCGCGTGGTGGGCCGCGGTCGCGCCGGTGCCGCAGGCCATGGTGAAGCGGCTGCCGTTGCTCGCGCGACAGGAGACCACCCCTCGTTCGGCGCACACGATCGAATAGACCGGCTGCCGCGTTCCGGCCCGGAGGCCGGGATCAAAGAACAACACAGCCAGCGGATCGATGGCATCGGGGTACCGGTCTTCCGGCGCACCGAATTCGACGCCCAGGCTGCGCAGCGCGTCGGCTTGAATCCGCGGCGAACGGTACCGGCGGGCGAGATACAGGAGGTGGTTGGCCAACGCGGGATCAACCGCGTCGGGGTTTGAGACCTGCAGCACCCGGGCGGGGAAGTTGCGGAAGAAAGGAAAGTCCGGTTCAAACGGCTTGCCCAGCACGCTCTCCAGAATGGCCAGGGTATAGACATGCCAACTGATGTTGAAGACGAACCACGTGGCGATTCCGTCCGTCTGCAGGTGCCCGGCCGCGTCGGCAAAGCCAGCCATCGCCCATTCCAGCCACTTCTCCGCCCGCGGATGGTGGCCCAGGAGCACCGCAGAAGCGGCGGCGAGACCGCACCACAATCCCATTCCGTGCGCCTCGTTGCAGCGGTGGTACCAGTAGTTCTTCTGCAAGAGCGTCATGCGGTAGGCGATCTCCGCGTGGTAAGCCAGCTTGTCGAGGATCGACTGGCGCTGGGCCGGACTGAGCCGCTCGTGCAGCCAGTCGAAGACCACCGATAGTTCGAACATGCGGTTGCCCGCATCCCGATCACAGTTCCAGCCCATGATCTCAGGGATATCGTGATACCCCCACGACGTCATTCCCACCAGCGCCATGGCGCGTGTGACGGCTTCGTCCTGCCAGCGCGCGTCGCCTGTCATCCGCGCGAGCAGGGCCAGCGTCAGGGTGCGGTAGTCGTAGGTTCCGTCCCGCCCGGATTCGGCAAAATGCAGCAGGCGCGCCCGCAACCGTTGCGAAATCGGATCCGCCGCCCCCCGCATCCGTTCAAAATCCGCTTCCCCCGCCAGCAGGCGCGGATGCGCGGGCTGGCGGCTGACCGACGCCGGCAACGGCAGGCGGCCACGGTCATCGGCAACGAGATCCATCTCGGCCAGGTCCGTCCAGCGCAGCCGCTCCCGGTCTTCGTCCGTGATGGTCAACTCGATGACTGTCTCGCCATCCGTTTCGATCTCGATGCCCCACAGGGCCCGGATACGCCGCGCCGCCATGTCTTCCGGCGACGGCACCTCGCTCCACACCAGGCCCTGGTTGGCGCCGTTGACCGTCGCGCGGAAGGTCGGCACCGCCATCCGATAGGTCGTGTGGTCGAAGTCGAATGGACCGGCCAGCACCTTGCGCTGCCCCGGCCACTCGATGAGCGGCAGCATCAGCGTGACGACATCGAAACAACCCGACCGAATCAGCATGCGCATCTGGTAGAGGCCCGGCCGTAGCCGGCCCGTGAGTCGCAGCGTATGCGTCCCCCGCAGCTCAACGGCGAAGCGTCCCATACGGTCCAGAAAGGCACGGCCAGCCAGCGCGGAGGGCGCCACCAGCAGGAGTTGATTCGATTGTTCCGGAAGGTGATCCATCATGACTCCAACTCGCTCAACTTCACCGCCCGGCGTTCCTGGACCGACCGGATGGCCGCGAACGCCACCTCGGTGGCGCGCACCGCGTCATCAATGCCGCACACCTGGGGACCGCGGCCCAGTATCTCATCCACAAACGCCTCCAACGCGCGGCCATGCCCCTTGTCCACGCCCGGCCGCGTCGCAAGGAACCGTTCGCCATCCTTGCCGGCCGCTTCCGCCGCGGCGCGGGTCTTGGCCAGCCAGCCGGCCATGCCGCCTTCCGTCCCCACGTCCGGGAAGCGGTCGTCCGGAACCGGGTAGTCGATCCGCGGCGGGGCGTCGGGGATGCCGGCGGTGCGTACTTCGACCATGTGGTCCACAATCACGGCGCCGCCGTTGCCGAACATCTCGTAAAGCTCCTTGGGATAGCCGAAGGTGCCGTTGGCGTGCATGCTGATGGTCGCCAGCTCGCCGGTGCGGTAGCGGATGACCACGCCCTCATTGAAGACGCCGTGCTCGAGCGCCACAACCTCCTCCGGCTCGGCGGCCAGGAACCAATTGCAGACATCCGTGAAATGGGTCATCTCGAAGAGCATGGGGCCGTGCGGCGCCTGCGTCTTGTCGAGCGCCCAGCCTTTCCAACTGTACCAGTCGTCGTTGATGCGAACCGACATGCCGGCCACGCCGTCGCCGTCGAGCCGCGGTCGCGCGGCCCCTTCGCGGTCGAAGCGCCAGGGGCAGGGATTCGGCGCGGCCATGTGACGGCGGAAAATCCGGTACGCGTCGCGCATGGCCGGGGAGCAACGCCGGTTGTGGCCAACGCAGAAGGGGATGCCGGCGGCGTGAACGACCCGCTGGATCTCCCGCGCCTCCGCCAGGGTGGTGGCGATGGGCTTCTCGCAGTAGACCGGTTTCCCCGCCTCGGCCGCCGCCCGGATCACGGGCAGCCGCAGTTTCTCCTGGGTGGCGATGCAGATCGCCTGCACCTCGGGGTCACGGATGGCGTCGCGATAGTCACGCGTCGTCCGCGCCGCGCCAAAGCGGTCGCGACAGACCGCCAGCGCCTCCTCGGACAGGTCGCAACAGACCTGGAGCCTCATGCGCGAAGACTGCGCGATGTTGGGAATATGGGCTGACTGCGCGAGCATCCCGCAACCGATGACTGCAAAGTTCATTGCGGCACCTTTCCTTTCCGTGGCACGGGATCACCGCTCGCGGACACGGCTACCCGGCCGGGTTTTACGCCGTCGGAGATGGCATGCAGGACCAGCTCGCCGTCCTGGCCGTTCGGCTGCAGGATGACCAGCCCGCGTCCCCGCCACAGGCGATGCTCCCGCCCGCGATAGGGCGCCGTGTTCCGCGG
>CAZWQJ010000350.1:0-3922 GCA_964635825.1 uncultured Victivallales bacterium
CGCCTCATCAAGCATCGTGTGCGGACTCCAGGTAGGGCGAAGCCTCCGGCTGAGCCGCGCCCACAGGGCCGTACTCATGGGGCGCCTCTCCTTAGCCGCACAATGGGGGGCCCCGGGGCCCAGCGCGCTTGCCAAGCCCGGCGATCTGACCGTATGCTTGCCGATAGAGCCGAACCGCACGGTGGGTCCCGCTCTGGAGTCGCACGATGAATCCGCTGACGGATCTCGATCTGCACACGCAGCGCACCCGGGTGAACTTGGCCCTCGCCATGGCCATCACCGGCCTCGTCGGCATCATCAATGTCGGCGTCAACCAGTTCGAGACGCTGCAACGCTACCTCCAGCCCCAGGGCGCCAGCCACCTCGTCGGCATCGCCATCAACGGACTCTTTCTCTGGCTTGTCATCCTGCTGGCGCTCGCCTTCCTGCGCTGGCGCGCGTCCGAACAATCCCGCCGCGCCCTGCGCTCCGTCATCGATGGCATCAACCCCGATTCCCTGCTTGTCGTCAGCCCCGACCGCACGATCCAGATGTGCAGCCCCACCGTGCAGCCCATGTTCGGCTACACGCCAGACGAACTGCTCGGCCTCAGCACCGACCGGATCTATCTCGACCGCCGCCAGAACCCGCGCCGGCCACGCGAAATCTACGAGGCCCTCGAGCGCCGCGGCTACCACGTGGGCATCGCCACCGGCCTGCGCCGCAATGGTTCGCGCTTCCCCATGGAAATCATCACGGGCGACCTGCACCGCCACGACGGCGCCGTGCTCCTGCTGCGCGACATCTCCGATCGCGTCGGCGACGAAGAGCGCCGCCACCAGCAGGAGGAACAGATGCGCCGGCAGCAGTACCTCGAAAGCCTCGGCGTCCTCACCGGCGGCGTCGCCCACGACTTCAACAACATCCTCACCGGAGTGCTCGGCAATGCCGACCTGGCCCTCACCGCCGAGGCGCTGCCCGCCGACGTGCGCGACAACCTGCGCGAAATCGTGGTGAGCGCCCAACGTGCCGCCGCCATCTGCCGCGACCTGCTCGCCTACGCCGGCCGCTGCCGCGCCCACCTCGAACCCTTCGATATCAACAAGGCCTTGCAGGAGGAGCAGGACGCCACGCGGGCGCTCATCCCCGTCCATATCGAATGGCGCTGGGAACCCACCGAAGCGCCCCCCGTCCTTGCCGATGCCCACCAGATCCGCCAGCTCGTCATGAACCTGGTCAGCAACGCCGTGGAAGCCATCGGCGTCAAGCCCGGCACCGTCACCGTACGCACCGGCGTACGCACCTGCGACGCCGCCTACCTGCGTGAAGCCCGGGGCAATCCGCATCCGCCGCCGGGCTCCTATGTGTTCATCGCCGTCACCGACACCGGCGACGGCATCGAGGAGGCCAACCCGGAGCGTGTCTTCGAACCGTTCTTCTCCGCCCGCTTCCCTGGGCGCGGCCTCGGCCTGGCATCCGCACTCGGCATTATGCGCGGCCACCACGGCGTCCTCCACATCCACAGCACCGCCGGCGAAGGGTCCGTCTTCACCGCCCTTCTCCCCATGCACACGAGTCGTCCCGCCCCCTCTGTGGCCCCACTGAACACCCAGCCCCCAACCTCATCCCCTAAAAAGGAACCGGTACCATGAGCGCGACTCATTTGTTTGCGGCCGATTTCGGCGCCTCCGGCAGCAAGTGCTTTGCCGCCCAACTCGATGGCCATCGCTTCCAGATGAAAGAGGTCCACCGCTTCGCCCACGAGGCCGTACCCTTCTTTCTCGAGGACCGCCACGGCGTCGTCCAGGAGCGCACCTATTGGGATGATACCCTCCTCTACCACCAGCTCATCCAGGGCTTGCGCGCCTACCGCCGCGACGTCTCCGACCACCTCGACGCCATCGGCATCGATACCTGGGGCGCCGACGCGCAACTCCTCACCCCCGACGGTGACGCCCTGGGCCGCCTCTACTGCTACCGCGACCACCGCCTCGACGCGATGTCGGCTCGCGTGAAGGCACGCATCGACCCGCGCCGCGTCTACGCCCTGACCGGCATCCATTTCCAGCCGTTCAACCTGAGCAACCAGCTGTTGTGGCTGGTCGAAAACCGGCCCGACCTGCTCCAGCTCGGCTCCCGCATCCTGCCGGTCCCCGCCTTGTTTTCGTGGTATCTGGGCGGCAATGGTTCCGTGGATGCCACTTGGGCCAGCATCTCCCAGCTGATGGACGCGGCGCGCCGCGACTGGAGCGACGAGCTGCTCGCCGCTCTGGCCATCCCGCGCGCAATCCTGCCGCCCATCGTCCCGCCGGGCACCGTCATCGGCTCCTTGCGGGCCCCGCTCGCGCAAAACCTGGGGCTGAACCCCGCCGCCATCGTGGCCACCGCCGCCCACGATACCGCCTGCGCCTTCGCGGCCGCACCGGTCGAAAACCCGGCCGAGGCCCTGATCGTCAGTTCCGGCACCTGGTCGCTGGTCGGCAAACTGGTGCCGGCGCCAGTGACGACGGAGGCGGCCCTCGCCGCCAATTTGAGCAACGAGGGTGGCATCGGCAATGTGCGCCTGCTGAAGAACTGCATGGGGACCTGGCTCGTTCAGGAACTGCGCCGCGGCTGGGCCGCCGCGGACGGCCGCGAGCTGTCCTGGTCCGAGATCGATGCCCTGACGCCCTCCGCCACGCCCTTCGCCACGCTGATCGATCCGGACGATGCCGGCTTCTACAACCCATCGAACATGGAAGCCGCCATCGTCGCGTACTGCCAGCGCGTCGGCCAACCGGTCCCGGCGAACCGCGGCGCCATGCTGCGCACCGTCTTCGAAAGCCTCGCCCTGAAGTACCGCTACGTCGCCGGCCAGATCGACACCGTCTCGCGCACCACCACACGCCACGTGCACATCGTGGGCGGCGGCTGTCGCAATGCCATGCTGAACCAGTTCACCGCCAACGCACTCGGGCTCCCGGTCTTCGCCGGCCCCGAGGAAGCCACCGCCGTCGGCAACTTCATGGTGCAAGCCCTCGGGCTCGGCGTGCTCCGATCCATGGCCGACGCCCTGCCCATCATCCGCGCCGCATTCCCCATCGCACGCTTCGACCCCCAGCCCGGATCAGACTGGGATCGGGCCTACGCGCAGTTCTGCGCACTCATCCCCTGATTCCGGGTCGCCGGCGCGACGGTCCGGTTGATGGCCGCACCCCCACCATAGTGTATCTCTGCTAAACAGCTCCGATAATGAGGGTCGCGCACACTTGCCCGAAAACCCAGCCAATATCATGTTATCAGTGCAAAAGATCCCGATAATCAATGGTTGGGGAGCGATAATAGCCATATGCACGGCCATACATTCGTATTGTCACCCAGCCCGGCTTGCGGTAGCCTACTCACGCGCAGATGACACGATTCGAATGGGACGAGTCAAAGGATCGACAGAATCAACTCAAGCACGGCGTCGCCTTCGGGGTTGCCCAGTATGCGTTTGCGGACCAGAGGCGTCTCGTACTTGAGGATGCGGCGCACAGCGCCGCAGAAGATCGGTTCTACTGTGTGGGCCGGGTTGGCGACGGCATCCTGACGGTTCGCTTCACCTACCGAGCCAACGTGATCAGGATCTTCGGCGCCGGGTATTGGCGAAGAGGGAGGCAACTCTATGAAGCGCGCAATTCGATACACGAATGAACCAATGGGATCACTCCGCGTGGTGAAGGACTTTCTCCCTAGTCCGGAGCAACTCGCCTTCCGCGAGGAGAAGGTCAAGGTGACG
This sequence comes from uncultured Victivallales bacterium, assembly GCA_964635825.1. GTDB lineage: Bacteria > Verrucomicrobiota > Kiritimatiellia > UBA8416 > JAIOPI01 > CAZWQJ01. The sequence goes on from CAZWQJ010000350.1 coordinate 3,740, forward strand.
ATCTCCCTGAGTCGGGCGAGCTTGGACTTCTTTAAGTCGCAGGCAAACCGCCATCGGACGCCATACCAGAAGATGATTCGGAATCTTCTGGATGCGTATGCGGTTCAACACAACAAATAGGGTGCCCCAATCGGCTCCCCGCGGACTGACCCAGTAGGTCAGCCGCGGGTGCCACACCACCTG
>CAZWQJ010000351.1:0-3919 GCA_964635825.1 uncultured Victivallales bacterium
GTGCTGAACCGCTATGGCGTGGTTCCGAGCGGCAGTTCGGTTTCCTCGCGGGTGGCGAGGTTCTTGAGGCGGGCGGTGCCGCGGGCGATGTCATCGGGGCCGAGATAGACGCCGTGGCGGAATCCCATGCGACCGGTGCGCGCAAAAAAGTGTTTGGCCTTTTCGGCGGCGAGGGCCAGGTCCACGGAGCGTCCGTCCGCTCGCAGGCGGGCGGCGAGTGCGGTGGCGGCGGCGTGCTGGTCTTCCTGCAGGTAGCCGATCGCGAGGTCGGCCACGTCCGCGCCCGCCGGCAGGCGGCCGAGATCCGCCAGCAGTTCCGCGATGACCACGTCCCCGAATCCGAGACCGACGCCGGTCTCGGGGCGTCCCCCGACGCTGGCGAGCAGGTTGTCATAGCGTCCGCCGCCGAAGAGGGCGCGTAGTTCGCGCCGGGCGTCGAAGGCCTCGAAGACGATGCCGGTGTAGTAGGAGAGTCCGCGGATGACGGCGATGTCGAAGTGGACGATGGGGGCCAGGCCATAGGCGGCCACCAGCGACTGGAACTGGCGCAATTCGGCGAGGGCCGCGGAATCTGCCGGCAGGAGCGCGGCGGCCTTGTCGAAGGTTTCGAGTCCCAGCAGGGTCCAGACGGCGCGGCACTGTTCCGGGGTCAGGCCCGCCTCGGTCAGCATGCGCTCCAGTTCGTCATCCGGCACCTTGCCGCGCTTGTCCAGCGCGAGAAAGGTGGTGACGTGATGGGCCTCCGGGATCCCGAGGGTTTCGAGCAACTCTGCCAGCAGCTTGCGGCTGCTGTAGTGGACGGCGACATCCTGCGGCGTGAGGCCCAGCAAGGTCAGGGCATGCACGGCGGTGGCGATGACCTCCACCTCGGCGCTAACGGCGCGCTCGCCGATGATGTCCAGGTTCCACTGGTAGTGTTCGCGCTTGCGTCCTCGCGTCATGCGTTCGTAGCGGAAGCACTGAGCGATGGCATACCACTTGATGGGGAAGACGAGCAGGCCCTGGCGCGCGGCCACCATGCGCGCGAGGGTGGGGGTCATCTCGGGGCGCAGCGCCAGATCGCGTCCGCTCTTGTCCTGGAATGTGTAGATCTGCTGGACGATTTCTTCACCCGCCTTGCGCGTCAGCAGTTCGAGCGACTCCACCACGGGAGCATCGTACGGCTGAAAGGCGTGGCGCGCGGCGGCGGCACGCCACGCATCGAAGATGCGGTTGCGAACGGCCATGTCTTCGGGATAGAAATCCCGCATGCCGCGCGGTGCGGTGAAGGTCGTGTCCCCGGAACTCATGCCGCGTCAGCTCTTCAAAACCCGGGCCTTCATCTTTTTGCCCGGTTTGAATTTGACGACACGCCGTTCGGGAATTTCGACGACATCCGTTGGCCGATTGGGATTACGGCCGATGCGAGACTTGCGGCGGGTTACTTCAAAGACGCCGAAATCGCGGAACTCGATATGTTCGCCACGCACGAGCGCATCGGTGACATAGTCCAATGTCTTCTGGATGACGGTGTATACATCCTCCTGGATGACACCCGTTTCCTTTGAGATGCGCACCACCAACTCACGCTTCGTCATGACCTGTCTCCTTCTCCGTGAGATCGCTTCGCGCCGTTGCAGTCGTATTTCATCTAATGACAACCGCTTATGCAAGATCAAAATCCCCCGTGGGCACCGATAGATGGAAAGTCGCGCTGGCATTGCCGTGGGGCTCATGCTAGTTATGGAGGATAGTACGCATCAGGAGGATTCGGATGAAGTCACGGTGGATACTGCTGTTCGCGGCCGCAACGGTTGGGATGGTTCTGCTGGGTGGGTGCAGCCGCGAAGCGCCGCCAGCGGTTCCGGCCCCGCCCACGCCTCCTCCGCCCACGACGACGGTGCCACCGCCGCCACCGCCACCGCCGAAGCCGACGCTGAGCGCCACCCTGCCGGCGCGTCCGGGCGTGGTGCAACCGAGCAGCGCGAAGCCGGCGGACTACAAGGCCAGCACCGATGTGGAGGTCTACGGAAACTTTGAGACGGCGGGCGTGTTGGCGCAGCCGGGGCCGACGGTTCCGACGAATCGCATGGGCAAGATCAAGTGCTTCCTGAACATCGATGGGGCCTGGGCGCCGATGCAGGACCTTGTGCAGATTGGGGCGACGCCGTGGTATGCGACGAGCCTGTTCTGGCTGAAGCCGAACAGCAGCTACCAGGTGAAGGTGGTCTTCCAGGGCAAGAACACGAACGACGTGCTGGCGACGTACTACGGGCAGGGGAATACGCGCAAGGAGCCCACGGTGCCGGAGACGCTGCTGAAGCTCTACGTGTCGCCGTCCGGTGACGATGCAAACGCGGGCAGCATCGACAAGCCGCTGCGCACGGTGGCGAAGGCGTTCTCGATGGCGGAACCGGGGCTGACGATGTTCTTGCGCGCGGGTGTGTACTACGAGGGCGACCTGGAGTTGGCGCGCAGCGGCGAAGCGGGTGGTCCGATCGTGATCCGTTCGTACCCCGGCGAGAAGGTTGCCATGGATGGCTCCGACCCCGACCTGTTGGATGCGTCGGTCTGGAAGGATGAAGGTGGTGGGGTGTACTCGCACGCCTTCGAAGGGCCGAGCTTCAACATGGTGCTGGAAGACAAGCAAAGCGGCGAGCGGATCCGCCTGCTGCCGTTGCACACGGTGGCTGAAGTGAAGTCGGCGACGATCAATGAGTACGGCAAGTTTGCGGACCTGGGCGTGAAGGGTGCGTACGCCTGCGACGGGACGACGGCCTACGTGCGGCCGCCGCAGCCGTTGTCGCGCTACACGGTGCACATTGGGAAGGCGACGAAATGCGCGCGCTTTGACCGCCGCCGGCATCTGGTGATCGACGGGCTGGAGATCCGCTATTACGGCAAGGGCGAAGGCGCGGGCGGGCTGATGGCCTACGACAGTGCGGACGTGCTAATCCAGAATTGCAGCTTTGCGTTTGTGGATACGCCCATCTGGATCAAGAAGACCTCGGACCGCATCACGGTGCAGGACTGCACGTTCGTGGATGGCCTGCGGGAATGGCCCTTCGGCCTGCTGAAGATGGGCGGCGCCTTTGCGGGCTATGAAACCGGCGCGGTCTACGTCGATTCGATGTACTCCGGCCGCGGGTTGGTGGTGCGGCGCAACCACATCTCCGACCTCTTCGACGGCGTCCATCTGACGTCCTGGACGGTCGACGACGCGCGCAGCAACGAGACGGATTTCTACCAGAACTTTGTCTACAACTGCGTGGACGATTTCATGGAGTTGGATGGGTTCAGCCGCAACGTGCGCATCTTCGACAACTACATGCGGCGCGCGCTCACGGGCATTTCGCTGGCGCAGGCGCTGGATGGGCCCACGTACTGCATCTACAACGTGATCGGCGACTGCGGGGTGGTGCCCGCGACGACGCGCGAAGGCAACTTCGGGTATCCGTTCAAGACGAATGGCGGGCCCGGCGAAGAGATCGGATCGGGGCCGATATTCTTCTACCACAACACGTCGTTCACGGTGGATCCGCAGAGCCGCGCGGCCGTGGTCAAGTATCCGAAGTGGCGCAAGATCACGTTCCGCAACAACATCTGGTACGGGCGGCAACTCGGGTTTGAGATCTGGCGCGACCCGCCGTCGCCGATGGATCTGGATTGGGACAATATCTATGTGGCGGACACCAATGCGCCCCTGTTCCAGTTCGCCTATCACAACAATCTCAACACGATCGACGAGGTGCGGCGCAAGCGCTTCTGGATGAAGAACGGAATCAGTGCGGATCCGCTGATTGCGGACGAAGCCGAGGGCATCTACGAGCTGACGGATGCCAGCCCCTGCATCGATGCGGGCACGCCGGTGCCGGGCATCAACTTCCTGCGCGCGGCGGGCAAGGCGCCTGACCAGGGGGCGTACGAGAAGCAGTAGGGG
>CAZWQJ010000352.1:0-3897 GCA_964635825.1 uncultured Victivallales bacterium
CCCGATGGAGCCGGCCGCCGGCATGGATATCGTCGCGATCCGCGAGAAGTACGGCGCGCGCCTGGCGTTCTACGGGGGGATCGACAAGCATGTGCTGCGCCAGAGCAAAGCGGCGATCGATGCGGAACTCGAACGCAAACTTCCGCCGATGCTGCGCTCCGGCGGCTGCGTGCTGGGGCTCGACCACCGCGTCCCCAACGGTACGCCGCTGGCAAACTTCCGCTACTACATCCAGCGCGTCTGGGAGATCCTCGAGCCATGAACACAACGCCTGGAATTGTGGCGGGCCTGGTGTCGATCACCTTCCGCAAACTGCCCCCCTCTGAGATTGTCGCGCTGGCCACACAGGCGGGGCTGGCAGGGATCGAATGGGGAGGGGATGTCCACGTGCCGCATGGCGACCTTGCTTGCGCAAGGGAGGTGGGCCAGATGACACGCGACGCCGGACTGGCGTTGCCCGCCTACGGCTCTTATTACCACGCGGGCGAAAGCGAAGACGAGGGGCTGGAATTTGCACAGGTGCTCGCAACGGCCATCGCCCTGGGCGCGCCACTGATCCGGGTCTGGGCGGGCAAGCGCAGCGCCGCGGACGCGGACCATGTGTACCGCCGTCGGGTGGCGGAAGATGCACGCCGGATTGCGGCGGATGCGGCGGTCGCCGGCGTGCGCGTGGCGTTCGAGTTTCATGGCGGCACGCTGACGGATACCGCCGAATCCGCGGCGGATATCCTGGCTGCCACGGCGGACGCTGGCCTGCTCAGCTACTGGCAGCCGCCGGTGGGCTGGACGCAGGCCGCCCGTCTCGCGTCCCTGCGTCGCCTGGCGCCGTTCCTCGCCCATCTGCACGTCTTCCACTGGCTTGAGAACTGGGAGCGCCGGCCGCTGGCGGAAGGCGCCGGGCCCTGGAGGGAATACCTCGGCGCGGCGGCTGCGGCGCCGCGGGCGGCTGGTGTCCCGCGCTGGGCCCTGCTGGAATTCGTGCCGGGCGACGATCCCGCGCAACTGGCGGAGGACGCCGCCACGCTGAGAGGGTTGATTGCAGAGATTGAGAAGGCAAGCTCATGACCACACATCCCGCGATCGAAGTTGTCATTGCCGGCCTGGGCCGCGCCGGCTGGGATATCCACTGGCGGCAACTGCTCAAGGCGCATCCGGGCTTCCGCGTCGTCGGCGCTATCGAGCCGGTGGCATCGCGCCGGACCGAGGCCGCGACCGAAATCGGTTGCCGCACGTACCCGTCGCTCGCGGCCTTCCTGTCCGATCCGGTCGGCGAACTGATTGTCCTGGCCACCCCGAGCGGCGGCCACGGACCGGAGGCGCTCGCCTGCCTGGAACGCGGCATGCATGTGGTGGTGGACAAGCCGATGTGCCAGACGGTGGCCGAGGCCGACGCGATGATCGCGCTCGCCCGCGAGCGGAGGCGGGTGTTGACGTGTTACCATCCGTACCGCTTCGACCCCGCGTTCCGGGTCATGGGTGCGGTTGTACGCTCGGGCCGCCTCGGCCGCCTGGTCGAGATCAAGTGCAACCGCAGCACGTTTGCCCGCCGCAACGATTGGGTCATGCGCAAGGCGCCCGGCGGCGGCCAGCACAACGTCTGGGGCTCGCATACCGTGGACCAGTGCCTCCAGCTCGCCGGCAGCCCGGTGACGGACGTGTTCAGCGACCTGCAGTGTACCGTCACGCCGGGCGACGCCGACGATCACTGCAAGATCCTCATCCGTTGTGCAAGCGGCGTGTGCCTCGACGCCGAGGTCTCAAACTGCTTCGCCTTCCCTCCGCAGCCCGAGTGGATGATTGCCGGCACCTGCGGCGGCCTGATGTCCGGTCCGGAAGGCGTCCGCGTCAAGTGGTTCGATCCTCAGGCAGCACCGGCCATTGCCCTTCAGGACGGCCCTGCTGCGGGTCGCCGCTACGGCAACGACGACGTACTGCCGTGGCAGGAGGAGACGATTCCCGTGCCGGCGGGGGCGGGGTGGGGCGAATTCTACGACAACCTGGCCACGGCCATCCGCGAGAACGCACCACTCTCCATCACCCCGGAGAGCGTGCGGGAAACGATTGCCGTGCTTGAAACCTGCCGCCGGCAGCATCCGGCAATCTGGACGGAGGAATAGACCATGCGCGTGACGAAAATCAACGAAGCCGAAGCGATCCTTGAACCGTTCTGGGATCCGTCCCTGAGCGAGTTGAGCCAATGGATCATCGCGCCTGACGTGGGAAGCGGCGGGGGCGCCGCTTCTAAGGTAGACGCGACGCCCCCGTCGCGTTCCGGCACGGGTCACGGGCTGCAGGTTTCGCAGGGCTGGTGCTGGGTGGGTTTCGAGTGGGCGCGGCGGCCGGCCGGCGGGCCGGCGCTGCGGATGACGCGCCGGTGCAATGTGGATTGCGGCGATTACGACCGGCTGGTGCTCTCGACCATGGCGCCGGAGGGGGCGGTCGTGACGCTGGCGTGTGAGACCGACCGCGGTCCGCGCCGGCTCGCCGCGCCGCCCGCCGGCCCGAAGAAACGGGAACTCGCGTTGGAACTCGACGGCGCGACGCGGCTGGACAGCGTGACCATCGAAGTTGAGGCCGCCGCCGACGGCATGGCCCAAGGCTGGTTCAACTGGCTGGGCTTGCAGCACAGCGGCCGGCTGGCGCACATGCTCGCGGCGCAGACCGGTTGGGACGCGCGCTGGGAGAAGCATCTCAAGGACGAAAGCTTCGAGCCCGCGTTCGCGCCTGCCTACGGCTTGATCCTGAACTCTGACGAACTGGCCGCGCTGCGCGAGCGGCATGCGGCGCTGACCGCAGGCGGCAGGCCATCGCCCTTTGTCACCGCGGCGGAGGCGGCTGCCCGGATTCCGCCGGAAAGCTTGATCCACGACTTCGTGAACTTCTGGGGCGACACCCGCTTCAACCGCGAGCGCGACCACGACAAGTTCATCCTCAATCACGGCCTCAACGCCGCCATTGCGGGGCACCTGCTGCGCGACAAGCGCCTGCTGCGGCTGGCCGCGCGCTATGCGATGAGCATCGCGATATGCAAGCACTGGGACGACGGCTTTATCTGCCGTTTCCCTGGCGGGCTGTTCGAGCATCGTTGTTTCGTGCAGAGCCTGTGTGCATACGAAGTGGCCGGCATCCTCGATCTGGCGGGCGAGTGTTTCACGGACGTCGGTCGCGAGTTGCTGCTGCGCCGCCTGGCCGAGGAAGCCATCGGCGCCATCCAGTTCAACACCTGGAAATACGATTACATCTTCGACTGCAACCAGCTCGCTTGGTTCACGCCCGGACGCATGCTCGCCCTGGGCGTGCTGCACCGCCACTGGCCGAGGGTCCGATCCTATCTCGACATCGCCTACCGGGAACTGTGCGAAAGCCTCGAGCGGAGCATCCTGCCCGATGGCGGCTATGTCGAGGGGCCGACCTACTTCCGCTGTGTCGGGCGCGATGCCGGGCTGGGTGTCTACACCTACAGCCGCGCCATTGGGAAACCGATGGCGGAACTGCTGCCTGAACCGATGCGGCGCTGCGGCGATTTTGCCGAAGCCTTGATCTCCACTGACGGTGAAGAGGACATGATCCCGATCTGCGACGGTCGCTCGCGACACGAGGTGCTCTCGCAGGCCATCATGGCGGAGTTGCTCCCTGAGAGCGCGTGGACACAGATGTTGCACAAGACCATCGCCCGCACCGGCGGTTGGCCGATTAACGATTGGTCGCAGGTAGTGGTGGCGCCCGTGATGGCCGATGCCGCCATTGCCTGGGGATTGATCGCGCAGATGCCAGACGCCGTTCCCGAACCGCGCGCGTTCGTCCACCTGCCGGCGATGGGACCGCTCGCCTCGCAACGCCGGCTGGGCAACGACTGGGTCAAGCTCTTCATCCAGGGCAACCACGCCGGCGCGGGCC
>CAZWQJ010000353.1:0-3861 GCA_964635825.1 uncultured Victivallales bacterium
GGGTTCCGTGACCGGGACCAGGGTTTTGAAGACGAGGGTCCCGGCGATGCTGGCGGCGAGCAGGGCGAGCGGTCCTGCGCGCAGGCGCAGCATCAGCAGCAGCGGGTACACGAGATAGAGTTGCCACTCGACGGTCAGACTCCAGAGGCTCGGATTGACGGCGAAGAAGATTTCGGGTGCCGGGAACAGGCTGTGCGTGAGGGTCAGATGGGCCAGAACGTTGAGGCGGCCCTCCAGCCCGAAGACGGCCCCGAACAGGGCCAAGGTGACGAGATACGTCGGCACGATACGAAGAAGGGCGTCCCCAGTAGAAGGCACCGACGCCGGTCCAGGTACCGCGCGCGCGGCGCTGCAGCGTGGAGTAGTGGATGCAAAATCCGCTCAGGACGAAGAACAGCCAGACGCCATCGCGCCCCAGGCGCAAGACATAGAGCCACTGGTACGAGCGCCACGGCATGGCCGACCAGTCCGGCCAGTTTCCCTGCCACGGCAGTCGAAACACGCCATAGACATGCCCGTAGAAGTGAAAGAGAAATACCATCAGGATCGCGACGCCACGCAGGACGTCGAGGGAGTCGAGACGGGAGGGAACCGTGTTGGTGGGGGCAGACATCTGGTGATGAGACCGGCGTAGATTGGGCATTACCGCGTGGTCGTTACGGCTGGGGCGGAAAGGGCCCGGTGCAGCGGGCATGTCCCCCACCGCCGCCAGGCGGGCGGCCTCGCGGCGTCAAGGGTGCGGCGCAGATCGGCGACGTTGTATCCCATCATGCCCGGGACGTTCTGTTCGAGATCCTTGAGGTAGTCCTGAGCCCACCGCCACAACTGCGGGTCGCGCAGATCGGCGTGCCAGCGATCCTGGTGGCCGGATTCCGCGGTGGCGTGGCGGTGGACGCCTTCCGGATCGCCGAACGCGTGGCCTGGATCCGCGGACCGCCCGTATTGGAGCATGGCGGGCACAAAAGGCACACGCAGCCAGGCGCACAGCGACTTCACGGTCATCTCCGGATCGCGAACCAGGTCCTCGTAGCGCATCACCTGCACGCGGCTGCCCAGGGTGCGGATGCCCTCATCCAACAAGCGCGGCGCCAGCAGGAGATCATCGCGATAGACGGGCATACGTTCGTGGTGATGCTGAACCCAGGTGCGCACCAGTGAACAAAGGACCGCCAGCGGATTGCGCAGCAGGATGACGATGCGGGCCTCGGGGAAGACTTCCGCCAGTTCCGGCAGGATGTAGTAATAGCGTGGCGTCTTGTCGAGGAAGCGTGATTTCCCGCTGGTCTGCAACGCTCGGCCGTAGACGGTTCGCGCGCCATCACGAACGCCGGCGACGAGTGTTTCGCGACCGCCGGCCGACTTCAGAAATGCATCGCGCGCGAGCCGCGCCCAGCCGCCCGATTCATAGGGTTGCTGAGCGCTGCGCGGTCGCAGGGTCTCGCAAGCCTCCAGCATGAACCACGGTTCCGTGGTGGTATGGATGTCGGGATGCCCACCCAGAATGCGCTGCAACAGCGTCGATCCGGAACGCGGCTGCGACACCAGAAAAATGAGGTTGTTACCGAGGGGGGGAATCATCGAATTCAGACCCATTTTGCGGCGTAGCGTGTGGGGAGCACGATGCACAGAAGATCGCCGAGGGTGATGCGGTCGGGGGCGTAGCGGGCACAGTAGGCGAAGCGGGCGGCGGCGGTCAGTCGGCGGCGCAGGAAGCCGCGCTGGGGATCATGCAGGGAGGCATGGCCGGCCGCGCGTGCGAACACGGCCACCCAACCGTGATAGCGCATGCGCACATACGCCCGGGTCGCGGCGTCGAGGTCATCCAACAGGTGGGCATGTCGGCGGTAAAGCAGGCGCAGGGTCGCCACCTTTTCGTCGGCGCGCGTGGCCGAGAGTCCACCCGTGTGACGACGGATCTCGAACTGAGGCTCTTCGACGTGGCACACGCGACACGTCTTGTACAACCGCAGGCGCAGATCGAAATCCTCAAACGTTCGCAGCGCGGGATCGTGAAAGCCCGCGCGCCGGAGGACATCCATCCGGACGAGTTCCATGCGCAGGATATCGCGGCGTGAAAAGTCGCGGGCAAAGATGGACGTGAAGACGTCCCCGGTCGGGGCGGCGTCCCCCGGTTGGATCCAGGCATCGATCCTCCGGCCATCGGCAGTGATGTTGAAGTGGTTGGAGTAAACCGCCTGCGCCTCCGGGTGCTTGGCGAGAGCCCCGGACTCCTGTTCCAACTTGGTGGGCAGCATGCGGTCATCGCCATCGACGTAGGTCACGTAGTCGCCCGTCACCGCCTGCAGGGCGTCGATACGGGTGCGCGCGACTCCCGTGTTGTTCTCGTGGAAAATGGGCCGGATGAGAGCGGGATGGCGGCGCGCGTATTCGCGGATCAGCGCCGGGGAGCCATCGGTCGAGGCGTCGTCCACCACGATAATTTCGTGCGGCGGCAGGGTCTGGGACAGGACGCTGTCCAGCGCCTCGCGCAGATAGGCGCACTGATTATAGGACGTGATGTAGACGGAAATCTTCATGGCAGAGCGACCACACACGGGGACACCCGGAAGCGGAACCGCAGATGGGCGCGGATGAACGCAGATTGATACACTTGCAGGCCGTGATTCCGGTTGGCGTCTTCATCCGCGTCCATCAGCGTCATCAGCGGTTCTGCTTTGCTTGCCTTCACATCGATCCCCGCCGTTTGCGGAAGGCGGGGATGTAGGAGTCATTCAGGCAGACATAGCGTTTGCCGAGGGCCTCGCCGGCCTGCATCAGGGTCTCGGCGTTGTCGCTTTGCGCCTGGGCATAGGCTTCAAAATCGATCTCAAAAAAGGCGGGGTGGGCCGATTTGATGGCGGGTTTCAGGGCGTCATAGGTGCTGGTGGCGGCATTCTTCCAGAAGCCGCTATCATTCGGCGCGCGTCCGTCGAATCCGAGCAGTCCGATCTCATCGGCGAGCGCGGACCCCAGCGGCAGCAGCAGCGCATTGAGGATATTGCCATGGGGCCAGCGGTGGTAGACCAAACGCTCGAAGACGTTGAAATGGATGCCCACATCCGCTTCAGCCAGCAGCGTGCGCCGGTAGACATTGGGATGATGACAGGCCAGGAGCGGCCCATAGAGTTCGCGCGTGATAAAGAGCATGTCGTGCTCACCGAGGGCCCCCTCCAGGTCCTGGCGAAATGCGGCGGCATGCCGATTGATATCGAAGTGGTAAGCCGCATCCCCAGCCACCACGATGTGAGGCTTGATGTGTTGCAGCAGGGCACGGTTGTTGACGATCGTATTGCAGACGATGCGATAGCCATCCGACCAATCCCGCGTCCATGCCTGCTCCAACGAGGGGCCGGTGCCAAAGACGTACGCGCGCGACAAGCGGGGACGCGCGTCGAGGAACGAGCGCAGGCGCTGGCGCGACTCGATCCGCGCGGCGGCGCGCTGGGAGGTGGGCCGGCGTTCATGCAGGTACTCGGACCAGATCCAGGCTTCGTTGACATTGCGGGCGCGGTCGACGTTACGCACGCGCGGCGACGCGGCAGCCGCGCCCCCCTCCCGGACGCTGGACCAATCCCACACGTAGACCAGATCGGCGGCGAGCAACGCCTTGGCCAGCGAGCAGCGTCCTTCTCGAACGATGCGCACATCGCGGCGGACGCCCGGGGGCACCGGCGCGGCGTACTCGGGTTGAGGAAAAGAGGCCGGGGCGTCCCATGAAAATGGCGGCGTGAAGGCCACGGGGAAATCGATGCGGCCGACGGTGCCCGGGGGCAGGTAGTGCATGGCCTTCCAGTAGACATCCAGAAACTCGGACTCGTTGGGCAGCGCGGGATGGAAGCGCACCGTCGGCGCCGGCAGAGC
>CAZWQJ010000354.1:0-3853 GCA_964635825.1 uncultured Victivallales bacterium
GCCATCGAGCCCCAGTTGTAGCACTTCTCCATGTTGTTGAAGCCGAACTTGGCGGCGGGCACGTTGGCGTCGATCGGCTCGACCAGCGAGTAGCCCACGTTGAGCTGGCGGTTGAAGTGGCTGACCATGGGCAGGATGACCTCCTGCTCGCTCACGTACGGGATCTGCGTGTACATGAACTCGAAGGGCGTCATGCCGTCGAAGGACTGCTGCCCCCATTTGCAGGGCGCCCAGACGTCCCAGCCGGCGATCAGGGGAAACATGAAATACACGCGCAGCGAGCGGTCGGCCACCTTCCCGTTGTTCTTCCGCGCCGCCACCTCCCAGTGAAAGGAGTCCTTCTCCATGCGCAGCGTGACCGTCAGCGCGAACGGCGCCCCCTTGAATTGCTTCTCGAACGAAACCGCCTGCCCCCGCTTCCTGAGGTTCCGAACCGAGGACTTCGACTCCAGGTCGCTGTACATGACGCGGTCGTGCTCGTCGTAGACCCGGATGCCGCCGATGTAGCCCGGGATGCCGCCGCGCGTCTGCTGGAACAGGTCCACGCCGGTGCGGTGCCAGGTGCAGCCGCGGATGAACCCGGTGGACTTCTCGACCGCGATGCTCGCGTCGGCGTTCTCGATGCGCCAGCAATCGCCAGCCCCGGCCAGCGTCTGTCTCTTAAGCTGCTGTCTTTGTTTCATGTTGTTTTCCTTTTGAATCGAGGTAACAGCTCAGGTGCTTCCCAATCGGTGAACGCGCACGGCGACGCTTACGGTCGACGATAAGACGGGGCTTCCTCGTCGTCCGTACGCGTCGCCGAAAGCGTTAACCGGTTTCCGCATTTGATCAGTTACCATATGTCGGCCGGGTGTCACCAGACGGCTCGCCACCCAGCACCAGAGCAAGCTCGGTGCCGGGCAGGCAGGCTCGCCCTCCATTGGCAGGCAAAGCGGGCAACTGGAGGGCGAGGCTGTGCCGAGCCGCGGGCTTTTGCACGTGCCATTCAAGTCTGTTCCATTCATCTCAGGCGGCAGGCGTGGGGTCTTCTCAGATTCTGGGCCGTGGGGCGGGCAAGCCATGCCCGCCCATCTCCCATGCCGGCAGCGAAAAATTCACCTGGTAATTCGACGTGTTGGGCCAGGAGCGGGTGGGGGCGTAGCGGCGGCGTGTCGCGCGCGGCAGGCGGTCGGGTCCGTAGACGTGCAGGCGCTCCTCGTCCCAGACCACGATCTGGTCCACGCCCAGCCCCAGCACGTCGTGGACTTCCATGTACTTGCCGGGGCGTTGGTCGTTCGGGAACGGCACGACGAGGTCGAACTGCTCGTTCCAGATGCCGCCGTCGCCGAGGCGCGGCGAGAAGGCGATGAGCTCGCGGCCGTCGCCGGTCCAGTTGACGGGCTGGCAAACGGCGCCGGCGGCGTAGCGCTCGCATTTGCGGACGATGCGGTTGCGTTCGTCGAGCAGTACGATGATGCCCTCGTTGCCGTGGAAGGTGACGATGATGCGCTCGAGCCCCGGCCGCGCGGGATCGAAGTTGGCGACGGAGAGGTGCTGGACGTGGCCGAGATGCAGGACGTCGACCTTGCCGTCATCGCGGTCGTCCACGAACCCCGCCTCGCCGCAGGGGTGCAGGATATGGCGCACGCCGTGGGCGTCGCGGTAGGCGAAGCAGGCGTCGGGGTGGTCGCCGAGGAAGAGGCGGCCGACGAGCTTGCCGCGGTGGTCGAGGCGCGAGTAGCCGAGGATTACGAGGTCGCGCCCGGTGCCGTCCAGGTCGGCGGTGTAGGCGAAGTGGCCGGTGTTGCAGCGGTGCATCCAGCGCGATTTCAGCGTGCGGCCGTCGAGCGCCCACACGCAGTGGTAGGAGTCCTTGACCAGGATGTCTCCGAATGGGTGCCGGCCGGTGAGGTTGCACAGCCGCAGGCTGTTGGGAATCAGGTGCGGCAGGTCGTCGCCATGGCCGGCCCCCCAGTACTGGCTGATCTCGTCCCAGTAGGGTTCCATCTTCGGCGGGGTGGGGGTGGCGGCGCGCTGGCGGGCGGCGCCGGTGCGGGGGTCCAGCACCTCGAGGGAATCGCCGAACGCGGTGACGATCTCCACGCCGCGCCCACGGTCGGCGGCCTGCACGGGCAGCTCGGTGGTGATGGCGCCGGCGTTGGGGGCGAAGGCGCCGCGCTCCCACAGCACGCGCCCGTCCAGCGTCAGGGCGGAGAGGCGCTGGATCTTGTCGTAGCTCCAGCGGCGGCCGGCGTGTTTGCCCGGGACGGCGAAGAGCAGCTCGGCGCGGCCATCGCCGTCCAGGTCGGCCAATCGCAGTTGCCGCCCGCAGGCGTGGCCGCGCACGTCCACCTCGGCGAGCAGCTGCATGGCGGGCCACGGGCGGCGGACGCGCGCCACGCGCGCCGCGGCAAGTCGTGCCGCGCGGGACAGGCGTGCCCGCTCGGCGGCGGCGGCGTGGACGGTCACGGTCCCGAACGCGCAGGCGGCCTCGGCCCAGAGGCCGATGCCGCCATCGAGCAGGCAGCCGTCTTCCGCGCGCAGCGTTATGCCCGCGGCGCGGGCGACGAGCGCGCGGCCGCGCACCGCGAGTTCGACGCGGGTGGGCCTGCGGGGCGGCGGCAGCGGCGCGGACGCCAGGATCGTGGGCGTGCCCTCGACCAGGCGCAGCAGCTTGAAGACACCCTCTTCGAAGATGGCGGCGTAGAAATCGCGCGCGGTCTGGTAGCGGGCGACGATCCCGACCGGCTGCGGCCCCGAAACGGCGAGCTCAACGGTCACGGTGTAATCGCGCCAGGGCTCAGGCCCGCGCGTGAGCACCAGCGCCTCGCCCCACGGCGGGGTGTGGGAAGGATTCACCAGGCGGGCCTGTCCGCCTCGCCGCGCGATGCGCAGCGGCGAGTGCTCGTGGTCCGGGCTGCCGTACCAGACGCTGGTGCCATGGAACCACCCGCGCGGATTCGCGGGGACCGTCATGGCCATGTACTCGCCGCGCGCACTGTTGTCGCGGTGCAGCGGACCGGCGGCAAAATCGGCCCACGTTTCCTGGAGAATCTGGTCCTTGCCCATCGCCCAACCTGCCTTTCGTTGGTTTCGAACCGACGCTGATATGATACACATAACAAAGACGCCAGGTGGCGTCAATGGCCGGTCCTCGATAGCGTGCGGCGGCCGTTCCGTGTTGATCCCGGCCGTTTAGATTGTTATGTGTATCAGGTCCTCGCGTGCCAGGCCGTAGCCTCTTGGCGAAGGCTGGTCCTCGATCGATCGAATTCGAGGACGACGACGAGGACGATTGGCAGGTCTCATTCTCGATCCATCCGGCCCGCCGCGGGCCGGCGGCCCAACTGAAAGGAAATCGACATGACACGACGCGAGAATCTGTTGAGCTTGTACCGGCGGCAGGGGTATGAACATGTGCCGGTCGGGTTTGGGCTCTGTCCGGCGCTGGAGGCGCAGTACAAGGCCGTTGCCGGCAACAAGGGCGTGATCGGGACCTTCAAGGGGAGGGAGCTGGCGAAGGGGTATTCCGTGACGCGCCCGGCTCAGCGGAGTGCGGCGCTGATCTATATCCGTTCGATGGCGAAGCAAGACAACCTGAAGAGGGGGGGGCGATGACATCGATGGAAATGGACTCAATCATCGCGGCCGGCGCGGAGCGCATCGATGCGCATCGCAAGGCCGACCTGACACTGCGCGTGACCGACGCGGCCGGCCGACCCGTGCCCGGCGCCCGGGTCCGCATCGAGCAGCGGCGCCACGCGTTCGGCTTCGGCTGCATCCTGTTCGAGGCGGTGGAGGGCTCGCCCGACAAGGAGGACGAGGCGCGCCGGTTCCTCGACGTTTTCAACTACACGACCCTGCCGTTCTACTG
>CAZWQJ010000355.1:0-3847 GCA_964635825.1 uncultured Victivallales bacterium
CGGGCTGGTACCTGGGGCGGGGGTCGAACCCGCACGGGATTTCTCCCAAGGGATTTTAAGTCCCTTGTGTCTGCCATTCCACCACCCAGGTGTCGCGTGTGCGTGGGACGGGACTGTTCTAACAGGAAACGGGGAACTCCGGAAGCGTGGAGCGGGCGTGCCCGCCCGCGGAGCGGCCGGGCCACCGGGGGGAGGGTGTGCCTGAGCGCGCGACGCTGAATGGGCTTGCGTCGGGTTCGCGGGGTTGGGCATGCTGCCGCCGGGTGTCGGGCGAGGAAAGCAATTCAGGCGGGGGGCGGTATGGTGGAGGGCGTGGGACGTGAGAAGGCGGAGGTGCGGATACGCTGGTATCGCACGCCGATCGACAAGGAGCAGTTGCGTGCGCTGACCCAGCGCAGCGACTGGAAGGGCGCGCTGCAAACCGTGGGGTTCTTGGGGCTGCTGGCGGTCACGGGCACCACGGCATATCTGGCGGTGGGCCACATGCCCTGGCCGGTGGCCGCCGTGGCGATTTTGATTCACGGCAGCTTCTTTGGCTTCCTGCTGAATGGGTTTCACGAGCTGTGTCACCAGACCGTCTTCCGCACGCGTGGGCTGAATCTGTTCTTTGCGCATGTCTTCAGTCTCTTGAGTTGGAACAATGTGTACTGGTTTACGAGCAGTCACACGCGGCATCATCAGTACACGCTGCACCCGCCGCAGGATCTGGAGGTGGTGCTGCCTATACGGTTCACGCTGAAGGAGTTTCTGCTCAATGGGCTGATCAGCCCGCGGGGATTCTGGCGCTGGCTGTTGCGGACCATTCGGATCAGCGCGGGGCGATTGGAGGGGGAGTGGGAGAATCGCGTGTATCCGGAGTCGGATGTGGCAGGACGGCGGCGATTCTTCTGGTGGTCGCGCGCAATCCTGGCGTTTCATCTCGCCATTCTGGCCGTGTCCATCCGATACCGGTTGTGGATGCTGCCGGTGCTGACCACGCTCGCGCCGTTCTACGGCGGGTGGCTGCTGTATCTGTTGAACAACACGCAGCACGTGGGCTTGAAGGATGACACCCCGGACTTCCGACTGTGTTGCCGTACGATTCTGGTGAATCCGTTTCTGTGCTTTCTGTACTGGAATATGAACTATCACATCGAGCATCACATGTATGCGGCGGTGCCGTGTTACCATCTGCGGCGGCTGCACGAGGCGATCCGCCACGAGCTGCCGCCGTCGCCGCGGGGGTTGGTGGAGACGTGGGTGCAGATCACCGGCATCCTCAAGCGGCAGAAGATGGAACCGGGCTATCAGTACGAAGCGCCGTTGCCGGGGCCGGTGCGATCAGGGCTGGCAGCCCGGTGAAAAATGGACGTCACGGCGTCAAAGACGGCTCGGCGGGACGCCTCGCCCTACCCAGAAGGCCGAATTCTGCAAGGTAGGGCGAAGCCTCCGGCTGAGCCGGGTCATTTTTGACGGGCTGATAGGAGTCTGTTCCTCACGTACCGGTCGCGGAATGGCTCGGCACAGCCTCGCCCTCCAAACGAAAAGCTGGAGGGCGAGGCTGTGCCGAGTCGGGTGTCCTACCGTCGCGCGTAGTAGCGATCGTTGTGGGAGGTGGAGCGGGCGTTGCTGTGGGGTACCCACTCGCGGACGGTGACGGTGCGGTAGCCGCCGGGGTTCCAGACCTGCACGAGGCGGCCGCAGGAGTCGTAGCGTTGTTCCCAATGGCCCCACTCCCAGACCTGTCGCTGCACCCAGCGGTAGTGGCCGTCATCCTTTTGCGCCCGGTCGGGGGGGCAGGAGGGTCCGTATGACGGGCCGTTGTAGTGACTGACCGGCGCGCAGGACGATGATGATCGGGAATAGGTGGGCGGGGCGCTGCGCGCGCACGATTGGGCCAGCGCGTCGGTGCCGGCGATTGCCCCGAGAGCCGCGGTTACCATCAGCCAGGTGCGTCCCGATTTCATGGCGTCCTCCTTTTCGGGAACCGGGGGAGCCCCGGCCCCTTCGTTGGGTAGGACGCCAGCCGGTGCCGCCGTATTCAGTCGGGCGGCGGGCGGCGCATGGGCTGCTCAGCCGAAGATCACGGTGCCGAACTGGTCGGGCACGTGGAAATCGGGGCGCGGGCGGTCGATGGGGGACCAGGTGAGCCAGTGCGGGTGGGAGGTGAGGTCGGCGCACTTGTAGAGGTTGGCGCGCCAGCGTGAGCCCGGTTCGGGCAGGGAGAAGGTGGTGTAGTGTTCGAGGATGCTGAACGGGACCCGGCACTCGACGAACCAGGTGACCGGCTCGGCAATTTCGGGTTCGACGATGTGGGGCATGCTGCGGTTGACGAGGATCTGCCGCAGATCGGCGACGGCCACGGGGACGGGGGAGATGCGGGGCTTCTCCTGAAAGTTGAACAGCATGGTGCCGCCGCAATTCACTTCCAGGTTGAAGTACCCCTTGGTGATGTCCTCGCCGGGGCAGAAGAAGTACTCCACGCAACTGTCGGTGCAGACGGTCTGCTGGTGTTCGCGGGCGACGGCGCGGACGTAGCGATCCTCGACGCGGAAGATCACATAGAGGGCGTCGGCATCCCAGCCCAGCTTGGCGCTGACGCGGGGCTGGTGCGCGGGCTTTTCGCCCATGGCATGGTCGAGCGTGAGCTCCGGCAGGCGGCGCCATGGGGCGCGCCCCCAGTTGCTCGCAATCTCCGGGTCGTATGGGGGCGGTGACTTCAGCCGGGCGACGACCGCTTCTTTGGGCGTAATCATGATAAGGGCTCCAGGAGGCGCTCGCGGTGGAGGCGCACGATCATGTTGCAGTCCAGGACATGGCCGGCCTTGTATGAGACGACATGCCCGGCGAGGCGGCCATCGCCGATGAGGGCCACCGCGGCCAGCAGATCCAGCACCGCGCGGTGCCAGACGGCTTCCAGCGACTTGCCGTTGTGCAGGAGGCGCGGCTCGTTGAAGTAGCGCTCGCGGCCGGCGACGAGGACGTTGCGCGTGTTGTAGCCGAGGTTGCGGACGTCGGCGAAGACCTTGCCGATGGTCTGGCAGTAGAGCATTTTGCCGCGGCTGGTGTTGGTGCGCGCGACGGCGCCGCGGCGCAGGAGATCGCGGCTGACGGTCATGCGCAGGCGCTGCTTGCCGATGGCGTTGGGGAAGGCGACGGCGCAATCGAGGGTCAGGCGGCGGTCACCGCGCCGGGCGGGCGGTTCGATGCGCAGGAAGCTGCCCTGCGGGCTGACGACGGTGACGGGCTCCTTGACAGCGACGTAGCGGGCGGGTTGCGGAAGCGCCACGATGCCGGCGCGGTCGATGGCGTCCACGAGGTCGGCGCTGCCGCGTTCGAAGAGGGGCGGATCGCCGGACTCGACACGCACCACCACGTTATCGAGCCCCAGGCCCACGCGCAGGGCGATGATGTGTTCCACCATGCGGAGATAGTTATGCGGGGAACCGCTGCGCAGGACGATGTTGCTGACGACGCTGCCGGTGGTCCAGACGTTTTCGATGGCGACGCGCACGGGCAGGGAGTCCGCGAGGTCGCGGCGGTCGATCCACCAGCCCGGGGTATCCGACGGGGCAAAGGTGAGGGTGCGTTGGGCGCGCCCGAAGAAGGTGCCGGGTCCGGTGGCCGACACTTCGCCGCCCAGGGTGCATTCGTGTTCGGGGATGGGCTCGGCCACCGGTTCGGTGAGGTCGAGGTCGACGGGGATGTCGGCGAACGCGGCGTTGGCGCGGGCCAGTACGGCGGGGTCGCCCAGCAGCACGCGCCCCGTGTTGGATTGGCTAGTAGTCATGGTCGGTGGTCGCCCGTTTGATGGGTAAGTTCGCGACACGTTAGCGTAACGAGACCCCGGAGTGGAATGCAAAAAGGG
>CAZWQJ010000356.1:0-3829 GCA_964635825.1 uncultured Victivallales bacterium
GCGCACCATGTAGTCGCGCTTCTGGTCGGTGGCGAAATCGTGCAGCAGTTCCAGCACTGGCGCGGTATGCGTGCCGAGGTTGGCCAGCGCCAGGCAACCGGCCTGCAGCAGGCGGCCGCGCCGGCGCCAGGCTTCCTTGGTGGTTTCCGTCGTGCCTTCGGGGAAGGCGACGGCAAACTCCTCCGTGGTACCAGCGTGCCCGGAGCCCTCGAGCGGCGGCTGGCTGAAGAGCGGCTCGCACGCCTCCGCCTGCAGCAGCGCCAGCAGCGGTTTGGCCGCCTGCGGGTCGCCGAGATCGCCGAGGGCCACGATGGCGGCATAGCGCACCCGCCAGTCGGGATCGGCCAGCGCAGCAACCAGTTCGGGCAGTTTTGTGGCGTCGCCGCCTTCGGCAATGGCGGCGCAGGCGTCCATTTTAAGCAATGTTGTCGGTTCCATGATTTAAGACTCCATCAAACTGTGCGCCACCGTCCACTCCCGGCCCCCGGCGCGGACAATGACCTGGCCGTTGCAGTATTCGGCGTGTTCGACCCCGGTGGCGGGTTGCGGAACCAGCAGCACGGGATGCCCGGAGAAGCCGCAGCCGCCGTTGCCGCCGGGGGCATATTGACTGTGGCCGGTGTCAGCGCGGAGCAGGATCTCGACCGTCCGGCCGGCGGCCGCCGGCGGCAGCGCGATCTCCGGCTCCAGCAGCCCCATGCGCAATGCGTGGGGCGCCAGATCGATCTCGGCACCATCGATCCACAGTCGCGGCTCCAGCATCCGTTTGGGCAAGCGCAGCCACGAGGCGCCGGTCGGCACCGCGATCCGTTTGCGGAACCACCAGCGGCGGCAGACTGGCAGGTCGCGCAGCAGGAACGGCGGCTCGGTGAGCGGGATGCGCTGCGAAACGGTCGCCCGTCCCGTGCGCGCCGCGGCCGGATCGAGCGCGCTCTCAGCATCGGGCAACGCCGCCCACCCGTCCGCTTCATCGGACGCGACGCGTCGGGTCGCTTCCGGCCACGCCAGCCAAAGCCAGCGGCATTCGCTGCCGTGCTGGGTGAAGTCGACGCGGAGCGACGCACCGTCCAGCACGTTTGGGTAACCGGCCACCGTCTCGACGCGGCAACTGTCGCCGCCGAGGATCGGCAGCAGATGGAGGCGGACCCCTTCGGCGGTTTCAACCGCGACACCGCGCGCGGCCGGGATGCGCCCCGGGCGCAGGTAGAAACGGGCGGTGAATTCATGCGCCTGGTCGAAGCGCGCGAAATCCTCGATCAGCCAGAAACGCTCGTGACAGAGGCGCGAGCGGCGGCAGACGGCGCGGGCGTCGGGCCAGCGCTCGCGGTAGAGCGGCGTCACCTCCGCGGTCACCGACTTGTCTTCCTCCGAGAACGCACGGAGCTTGGCCTGCGTATACTCGGAAAAGGCGCGCATCCCCTCCCAGTCGTCAACGAGCAGGACCGAATGCGCGCCGGCGCAGCCGGAACCGAAGCTGAACTTGCGCTTCTGTCCGAGGTCCATGTGCCCGACCTCGCGCCAGGTGTCCGGATAGGCGAAGGCGGTGCAGCTCTTGTCGGGAACGCCGTCCATGGTCAGCGGGCTGCCGTAAGCGGCCAGCACGAGCGCGTTGGGGTTGACATGCGCCCGCGTCGGATAGTGCGCTTCGGACTTGTCCCACATCTGCATCAGGTAAAGTCCCGCATCGTCCGAGACCAGCGCCGCCCCGACTTCCGGCTCGACCCAGGAGGGGAAGGCGGCGGAGCCGGAAGCTTCGCCCCTCATCCCCTGCCCCTCCGGCCACCAGAGGAGCGACCACGGCAGATCGTCGTACCCCCAGCCGATCCCAGTGTCCATGGCCCAATCCGCGTAGCGCTCCAAGAGCTCGGTGTAGAACCTGTCCCCGGTGCGGCGTGCGGCATAGGCGATGCAGGAACGCACCGGCGTGCCATAACCGTAGTGATCCCACGGCAAGGTCAGGCCGCAGGGGAGCCATTCGCGGCCGATCATGCGGCAGACGCTGGCCGCGCTGCCGCCGTGCGGCGGCAGCGCGCGATCAAACCAGTCCCCGCCTTTGACCCGCTCCAGAAGCTCGACGACGAACGGGATGGACGGCCCCACCACGTAGTCCATGTAGGTGCTGCCCTCGCCGGAGTAGCCGGAGGGCGGGAAGCCGCCAAGCATGTCGGGCAGCCGCCGCAGGCCGTCCGCCGCCATCCGCCGCGCGATCGCGCTCGCGTCGCCAAAGAGATGCCCGATCAACGCATTGGAATAGCTGAGCGAGAGGGTCTGGTTGTCGACGCATTCGGGCTCGGGCTTGGTGCGCATGCCGCTGAAGAAGTTGACGTACTGGAAGGTGAGGAACTCCGCGCGCAGGCGTGCCTCCTCCTCCGGCTCCCAGGCGCCAAGGGCGCTCAGCCACTGGAAATACAGCGCCCAGCGCGCGTGGGGGAAGGCGAAGCACCAGAAGTGGAACTGCAACCCCACGCCGAACGACTGGCTGTCCAGCGTCCGCAGATAACGCCGGATCGTCTCCTTCGCGTTCTCGATGTCACGGGGCTCACCGCCGACCAGCGCGACCAGCGGGGTGAACCAGGGGAAGTCGCCGGGCGCGTTGCGGGCCCGGCGCACCACCGAGTCCCAGACGCGCCCCAGGCGTGTGCCATCGCGGCTGGCGCGCGCCAGCTTCTGGCGCAGGCCGGGGAGATCGTCAATGTAGAAGGCGTTTTGCATGTGAAGCGGCCTACTGTAACAGGCCGCAGTTCGACTCGCCAGCAGGACAGAATGCGGACAGAACTCTGTCGCCATGCGTCGAGGGGGCGGAACGGGAACGACCCGACTGGGGAACCACGGGGTTTCAGTCTGGCCTGTACATCTCTTCTTTATGTCTTGAATTCATGGACCGGCTCCGCCTTCCCCGATTTCGCGGCGGCGGATGTGTCAATCGCGCCGCGGTCATCCTTGCCGACGACCAGGCGCGTGCGGGCGCCCCCATCGACCGATTCAAGCCTTGGGTAGTTGGCCAGTTGCCCGTGGATCTGGTGGCCGTTTCCGCCCCAGAGCCCCACCCGAAGAGGTTTCAGACCCGCCTTTGTCGCCTGCGATGACTTGTCATTCATATCGTTAACCCGTCACGTTCGGATCGCGGTTGAGACCGGCACACCATGTAGCGGTGCAGATGCGGGACACAATGTTTTTCCGGGCCGACTCATGGCCAGGCCTGTTTCGAGGAAATAGCGGATCGTGGCGTAGCTGACTTCGGGCGGCTCGGAGTGGTCGCTGGAGAGGATGTAGCCGGCGCCGAATCGCTTCGGCCTCACGGCGACGCCGTGCCGTGTGCGTTACGCCAGCAAGGATCTGAAGAGTCCCTGACACCCTCTCCCTGCTGGATCCCCGGCAAGAAGGCGGCCTCGCTGGGCAAGTTTCTGGGGGCAACAGGCCTGCCCTTGACAATTGACATTCACATGTGAGAGGTCCCCGGCAAGACGATGCGCGGGATGGCGGCACGATGCAAAGAGATACGCCTTGGCGCGGCATTACGGCGGCCTGGTCATCCCCAAACGGCTGGCGGAAGCGCGGCGCCTCTCTCGCCGAACAGCATCGCGAACTGATAAGCAGCGCACGGGCACTGCTGGAGAACCGGACGAGACGGACAGAAGTATTGTTCAGAAGCGGAAATCGCGATCATGGGCGGGTGCCGGGAAGCGCCACGCCTGATCGGCCGGTGAGCGGGCGTTGCTTCAATGCCCGGCTTCGACATACCCCTGCAGAAGAGCGGAAAGGGTCGCGCGCGCGCGGCGGAAGTCGCCACGGAGCAGGTTCCGAAGTTCCTGCGCGAGTGGACAATTGC
>CAZWQJ010000357.1:0-3801 GCA_964635825.1 uncultured Victivallales bacterium
CGAAGCCTCCGGCTGAGCCGCGCCCACAGGGCCGTACTCATGGGGCGCCTCTCCTCAGCCGCACATTGGGGTCGCGCGGGGGGAGATTCGATTACGAGGCGAGGACGTGGAGGATGCAGTTTTTAATCCACTCCATGGCTTGTGGGGAAAGGCCGGTGCCGAAGGCGAGGGTGGCGGCGTCGGACTCGATGAGGACGGCGGGTGGGGTGTTGTTGCGGGGGCGGCCGACGCGCACCATCTCGATGGAGGGGGCGGGCAGCGTGCGGCCGGGGGTGGGGCCCCAGGGGGTGGTGTGGCGGGAGCAGATCGAGGAGCGCGAGATGCACAATTGGGGGCGTGCGATCCATGACCAAATGAGGAAGGCGAGCATGGCCGCGGCGATGAGCAGGCCGACGAAGCCGAAGACGATGGGAGCGCTCTTCACGAAGAAGCCGAGGTAGATGAAGACGCCGGGGAGCAGGAGCATGAAGGGGATGGGGGCCCACTTGGCCTGGCGTGACAGGGTGAGTTCGAGGGTGGGGCCGTCGGCGCGGAAGGCGAGCCCGGCAGGAGGGTGGGCTGGATCGAAGTTCACGGGCACGCGGCCTTCGCGCACGAGATCGCGCACGGGGCGGTCGAGGTCCTGCACGTCGCGTTTGACGATGTCGCCGGAGCCATCCTTCTGCAGGGCTGGGAGTGAGAGTGCACGGCTGGCGCGTTCCCATTCCGCGCGGAGGTCGTCTTCGCGGCGCGATTGGTAGAGGCGGATGGTGTGGCGAGGATTCTGGTGGTGCAGGTCGACGATGTAGAGGGTGTAGGAGGCCCGGTTCTTGCCGCCGGAGTGGTGTTCCGTGCGGGAGAGGACGCCTTGGTAGTCGGTGAGGGGAATGGTCCAGGCGGTGCGTCCGAAGATGGATCGTTTGTTCAGGCTCACGGAGTTCGACGTGATGGTGACCTCGCCGCGGCTGGTCATGAGCTTGAGCCCCATCAGGAGGATCAGCGAACCGATCACGGTGAATATGAGGGTGAGGAGCATTTCCGGGCGGAAGGGGCCGGTGCGGAGGCCGTGGATGAAGGCGAGGGTGGGGAACCCGCCCCAGAGGAGGGAGAAGGCGATGAGGAAGATGCCGATGGTGCGCGACCCGGTGTCGATGCGAGTGGCCGGGAGGGTATCCAAGTTAAAACGCATGGTCTGGTTGGCCGTGACGGATACGTGCATGGGGGGGGGCTCCTGGTGGGGGAGTGGTAATCAGTTATCGGTTATCAGTTATCGGTTGATATCGGTTATCGGTTATCGGTTATCGGGTTGGCGTTGAATTCGCGGCGGAGTTGGAGGTACTCGGGGCGGGCGGGTTGGATGTTGAGGGCGGCATCGATGCCGGCGATGGCTTCGGGGAGGCGACCGAGGCTGGCGAGGGCGACGGCGCGGAGGGCCATTTTGTCGGGATCGGCGGGGTAGTGCATCAGGGACCAGTCGGCAACGCGAAGTGCCGATGCAAAGTCGCGATCGGTGAGGTAGCGTTTAATCAGCATATTGTGGAGGAGCGGAGATTGGGTGTGGAGCGGATTGAGGGCCGTGGCTTTTCGGATGCAGACTTCGACATCGGCGGCGGGGGCTCCGGCCTGATTGAGGGATTCGGCGAGGTCGCCGAGCAGGATGAGATCGTGTGGGTTGCGTTCGTGCATGGCGGCGGCAAATCCAACGCGGCTGAGGCAGGTGGCGGTGCCGGCGATGGTGAAGCCGGCGTGTGCGGCAAGATAGAGACCGAAGATCAGCCAGGTCAGGCGTGCGGCGCGGGGCGTGGCGGCACGATGCAGGTGGAGGGGGAGTGCGGCGAGGATGACGAGCGGGGCCACGGCGAGATAGCGCTGGGCATAGACGAAGCCGGCGGCTCCGAGGAGGAGGAGGTTGATGGCATTGGCACC
This sequence comes from uncultured Victivallales bacterium, assembly GCA_964635825.1. GTDB lineage: Bacteria > Verrucomicrobiota > Kiritimatiellia > UBA8416 > JAIOPI01 > CAZWQJ01. Next base: position 1,906 of record CAZWQJ010000357.1, read on the forward strand.
GGCCCATGCGATGAGGAGGGCGATGTGGAGTCGACCGCGCTGCAAGGCGGCCAGCCAGAGTCCGGCGAGGAGGGTCAGGGAGAGGGTGATGGCCGGCAGACTGAGTGGGGACGGGGCGGCGGAGGCGAGGCGCCAGAAGATGACCGGTTGCGGGATGAGGATTTCGTACCAGGCTTGCCACCAGGTTTGCCAGGAGCGTGCGGCACCGGCGCCGAGGAGCGTGATCAGAGAATCGCCGAGCGAGATGGGGGCGACGATGCCGGCGGCGGCGCGGGCGCCCATGCCCAGGCCCAAACCGGCGAAGAGGGCAAGCGCGGCGATGGTGGTGTGGCGGCGGGCGGGTGAGGCGCGGCGCGCGGCATAGGCGAGTGCGGTGAGGGCGAGCGCGGGGAAGATGAAGAATGCGCTTTCCTTGGTGATGGCGGCGAGGGCGGCCAGCGGCAGGCAGAATGCGGCGGTGCGCCAGCGCGAGGGGTCGGGCGTGGCATCCTTAAGCCGCAGAAGGTGGAGGCAGAGGGCGAGCGCGGCGACTTCGATGAGGAGATCCGGCAGGGACATGAAGAAGTTGACGGTTTCGAGGCGGGCGGGATGGACGGCGTAGAGGAGTCCGGCGGCAATGGCCACGGTGCGCGAGCGATTGGAGGCAAGCGCGGCGACGCGGGTGACGAGGGCAGTGGTGGAGGCGAAGAGGATCAGGCTGACGGCGTGGTAGCAGAACGCGGTGGAGCCCCAGATGGCATGGCAGAGATAGACGATGAGGGTGAAGAGGGGCCGGTAGTATCCCATTTCGAAGCGGGCGAACTCGAGGCCGTAGTCGCGATGCCAGAGCTGCGCGAGGAAGCCGGGGGTTTTGAGGAGCGGATGCGTCTCGATGAGGAGGACATCATCGTAGAGCAGAGGGCAGAACAGGCTGGGCAGGTGGAGGAGAATGGCCACGCAGACCGGCAGCAGCCAGAGCCGCTGTGAAAACGGGGAGCAGGCGGCGCGCGTGGCAAGGTTCATGTCGCCAGAGTGTGCCCTTGTTCATGGGGTTGCTCAAGGCGGGAATGGGTTTGGGCTGCGGGTTGCGGCGTTGGCGATGGGCGTGCTATGATGTTCGGCACAGTTGCCGCGGAGGGGTGGCAGAGTGGTCTATTGCACCTGACTTGAAATCAGGAGGCCGAGCAATTGGTCCGGGGGTTCGAATCCCTCCCCCTCCGCCAGTTTATTTGATATTTGGCTGATATTGGCCCTATCCTCGCAACTCACCCCGTCACGCCTTACGCAAGCGTTCCCTTGTTTGCGCAACGCATTCTGGACACATTCCGGACACACCCGCGCCACGGGGACCGAAAGAACACACAGGGTAAGACACGGGGCTAGGTGAGATCGCCCTTCCTGTGGGCAGCGGCGGCCCTCTGCGACGGTCTCAGGGGCTTGCCGTGGCGCGTCCCCAATGCCCGGCACCCGGCCACAAGGCGCGGCACTCGACCGCACACCACCGCCCCCCCCCCATGCGGACCAGAGCGCGCCGACACCCCCCGGTAGGGTCCCATGGGGGTACCCAGCCACAAAAAGCCCGGTGGAATAAATTTTGACGATGGGTTGAGGGACTGGTGGGGCCTCTTCTCTTCAATCGCACCGGTGTTTCGGTCGGGAGGCGCGAGAACGTGAAGACCATCAGCCCGCTTGCGCAAGGTTCAGCGCCAACAACCGTTCAAGAATCGCCTCATCGGACAGGTCCGCCGGCCAGCCGTAGGCGGTGGCGACGGCGGCGTCAAGGCGGGCGTGACAATCCGCGAGCCATGCGGGGCGCTCGTTGTAGAGTTTGGTCAACGTGCGTTCTTTCAGCCGGGCCGCGCAATCGGCGTCACGCGCCACAAGGCGGGGATAGCGCACGGTGCCGACCTTGAACGC
>CAZWQJ010000358.1:0-3794 GCA_964635825.1 uncultured Victivallales bacterium
CCGGTTCGATCAACGCCCGAACTGTCCAACTGATGGCCGGTTCCACGATCAGCGGCATCCCGACCATCTCCGGGGTGGCCAACTTCGATTTGCGCGCCACCGATCACACGGCGATCAACCTGTCGGGCACAACGCTCTCGACCTGGAACAGCTCCGGAGGCGGACTCCGAAACATCGAGGTCGGCTCCAACCTGAGCGGGCGGTTCCTGATCAACAAGCTCACCGTCAACAGCGGCGCCGGCGCCAACCGCACCATGCTGGTGGACAACTACAACAACGACCAGGACTCCGCCGCCGCCGAGCACCTCGAAGTGAACACCCTCGAGTGGGCCGGCAGCAACTTCAGCGAGCTGGACCTGAACGGTCTCGATGTGAAGGTCAATACCGCCCTCACGGTCAACCCGTACCAGCGCCAGCTTTCCAACCGCAAGGCCGGCTCGACCAGCACGCTCACCTTGGGCGGCACGCTGGACCTGGGCTCGCGCATGCAGAACAATGCCAGCGGCGACCTGAGCATGTTCGTGCAGAACGGCGCCACGCTCGACATCGTCCAGAGTGTCCCGCTCAGCGGGCTCAACGTCGCCGCCGGCAGCGGCACGATCAAGATCCACTCGAACGCCGCCGCCTCGGCCACCGACGGCGGCATCCACGACATGGCGGGCAACCTCAACGCGTGGGCGGCAAGCGACGCGCTGACCGTGGACCTTTCGGGCAACACGCTCACGCTAAACAACGGCGCCGACGTCCGAGTCACTAACGGCGCGGCCCTGGTCATCAGCGGCAGCCTGGTCAACAACTCAGGGGACACGGGGAACGGAGTGATGGCCATTGGCAGCGGCACGCGTATTACCGTGAGCGGCGCCTACAGCAGCGACAGCCGCGGGCGGCTGCAGATCGACAGCGGCGCGACCGTCAAGATCGGCGGCAACTTCCTGCCAACTGCCTGGTGGGGCGGACTGTATAGCGATGCCAGCAGGTTTTGGCAGGTGGACACCACCGCCACGCCCGGCGTCTTCACCCTCAACGGCGGCGGGCCCACGCAGGACTTCGAGGTTCTTTCGAAAGACTACGCGGTATCCGGCGGCGCCCTTGAACGACTCTACAACAGCACCGTGTCCCGGCTCCCGTTCGGCACCCTCAACGTCGGCGACCCTCTGGGCACTGCCGCCTCCGTCCGCCTTGTCAACCTGTCGCACAACAACACAGCCGGGGGCCCCAACCAGGACACCCAAGTCGCCCGCAGTCTGACGGTGACGACCAACTCGGTGTTCGACATCGCCCAGTTCAAGATGGTCGTGGCGATCGGCACGAACAGCACCGTTGCCGGCCTGATCACCAACAGCGTCGCCGGCGGCACGCTGGTGGTGACCAACGGCGCGGCACTGAAGTTCGCGACGGGCGGCGTGATCGACGTGGACACCATGACGATCGCCTCGGACTGCAAGGTGGATTTCAACCAAGTGAACCAAACGATGGGCAGCTACATCCGGGTCAATGGCGATCAAAAGGTCGCGTTTGACGCGCTGATCGCCGGCGGACAGATTGTTGACAATGGCGGGGGTGTGGTGAAGACGTCCTATTCCGCCGGTGACGCCCATACGACCGTATATCTGGCCCCACCCCCGTCCGGCTCTGTTCTGATTATCGAATAGTCCGGGGGGCACCATGAAAAACACTAGACTAGTTGTTTCTGTACTGGCCGGGCTTGCGGGGCTGGCTCTGCTTGCGACCGATGCGCCTGGCGCCACCGTACCCGTCAGCGAATCGTTCGAGGGGTATGCGGTCGGCTACGATATCGCCACCGGGGGCGACTGGTCAGGGGAGGCGGGGGCGGGCATTGTGACCAATGAGGCCACGGCCGTGGCAGCGTTGGCGACCTACACCAACTCGGGCGGCGCGTTCCCGCTGCCGGACGCGACGCATGAGAAGGTCCTGCGGATCTCCGGCACGCTCACCAACGGCATGCACAGCGCCACGGGCGGAGTCGTCATCAGCGAGATGCTCTTCATGCCGGCGCAACGCGAGGCCGCCCCCGCGGGCAGCACGAACTACCAGTTCGCCTGCTACGTGGACACCAACAACCTCCTGGTGGTGTGGCACGCCGGGGCGAGCAGCAACGAGTGGATCACGCTGACGAATAGCCCCTCCCTGAGAACCGGCGTCTGGTGTCGAGTGGCGGTTCACAAGGCCTATGCGTCGCACCGCTACCAGGTGGCTATCGACGGTGGTACGGCCATCACGGACGTCCGCGCCTGGTCGGCCGCCTCCGGAGGCGGCCACCCGGGCTCCTGGTTCAACATGGTCCAGACGAACGGCTTCATGTCCCGCTTCCGCACCGAAGGGGATAAGCCGGCCTACCTGGACGATCTGGTCTTCACGAACCGCGCCGCAAGCTGGAGCGGCACGAACTTCGTCGAGGCCGCGGCGAATGACGGCAGCATCGCCACGACTCAGACGATCACCCTGGCGGGCGATACCTTCGTGAACACGGCGTACGCCGCGGGCACCCACTTTACCACGTCCGGCGTCCCCGCCGGGCTGAGCGTGGCCCTGGCCTATGCCAGCCCCACCACGGTCCGCGTCACGCTCACCGGCAACGCCGCGGCGCACGCGGCCGCCAACGGCGTCACCGGCATGGGCGTCGCCCTGGGCAACGCCCTGTTCACCGTGGGCAATGCCGCGGACGTGAGCGGCTCCTCGCGCGGCGACCTGGCGGTCACGTTTTACGACCCGCCGGCCGTGAGCTACGCGCCCCTCGTGTTCACCGAGGACGGCGGCAACACCGGCGCGGTGGCCAATGCGGTCGCGGTCGCGCTGACCGGCGACACCTTTGTGGCGACCAGCCCCTTCGTGGAAAACACGCACTACACCGTCAGTGGCGTCCCCGCAGGCATGACGTTCGGCGTGACCCGCGACACTCCCACGAACCTGACGTTGAGCCTTGGCGGGGCGGCGAACGCGCATGGGAACGCGAACGACACGAACCTCGTATTCGCCCTGCTCACCGGCGCGTTCCAGCACGTGGCCGCCGCCAACATCAGGGGCGCGAGCACGAACCTGGCGGTCGATTTCGTCGATGCGCCGGCGCTCGGCTACGCCTCGACCGAATTCGTCGAAACGGCCGCCAACCACGGCGCGGTGGGCGGAACCACGATCACCCTGGCGGCCAAGCAGTTCGCCGGGGCGGCCGGCACCAACTATGTGGCCGGCGGCGACGTGACGGTTCAGCACCTGCCCGGCGGCCTGACGCTCTCCATCGTCAAGGTCAACGACCAGCAGGCGACTCTGAGCTTCGGCAGCACGGCGACGCAGCACGAGGGCAGCAACAGCATCGGAAACCTCACGATCGTCTTCCACGACAGCGCCTTCCAGGGCGGCGCCGCGGCGGCCGTGGTCGGCTACTCCAACGCGACGCTGCGGGTCACGTTCCATGACGCCCCCGTCCTGAGTTACAGCCCCGCCGGCTTCACGGAGACGAACGCGAACAACGGCGCCATCGGCAACGCGGTGGTCGTGACGCTCGCGGGCGAGACGTTCGCCGCGGCCACCTTCAGCGCCGGCACGCACTACAGCACGTCCGCAGTGCCCGACGGGCTGACCGTCAGCGTCAGTCGCGACAACGCCACGCAGGCGACCGTCCGCGTCAGCGGCAACGCCCTGGCCCATACGAACGTGAACGACACGAGCATGACGCTCGCGTTCCTGAACGCCGCGTTCGCGACCGTCGTCGCCGCCGACATCGTCGACAGCACGAAGCTCCTGGCCTTCGACTTCAACGACCAGGCGTCGCTGGC
>CAZWQJ010000359.1:0-2168 GCA_964635825.1 uncultured Victivallales bacterium
CCCGTCTGGTTGTGGGACTGGCGGGAGGGGCTGAACCAGGGGATATCCACATGCCGGGCGGTACTGGATTTGATGGATGAGTATCCGGAGCTGACGTTCATTCGGGGCGAGGCGGCGATCTATGCGCACATCGAGAAGCACGATCCGGCGACGTTTCGGCGCATCGTGCGTCGCGTGAAGGACGGCCGCTGGGACATCGTGGGCGGCAACTGGGTGCAGCCCGACACGAACCTGCCGGCCACGGAAACGTTTCTGCGTCAGTTTCTGCGCGGTGTGCGCTATTTCCACGAGCGCTTCGGCGTGCGGGTGCGGATCGGCTGGGCGGCGGATTCCTTTGGCCACGCCGCGGGCATGCCGGACATCCTGGCCGCCGCCGGCATGGAGGGCTACTCGTTCACGCGCCCGTTCCCGAGCCAGTTTCCGATTCCGTGTTCGGCCTTCTGGTGGGAGGGCGCGGGCGGCGGGCGGGTGCTCTGCTACCGGCCGCCCGTTGGCTGGTATGGGTGCGAGCGCGACGAGATCGCCACACGCCTGGATGCCGTGCTCAAATTCGCCGCCACCGACCGGTTGGCGAATGTCGCCTGCTACTATGGCCTCGGCAACCACGGCGGCGGACCGTCGCGCCGCCAGATCGAGGACATCCGCCGCTGGGCGGCGGCCCATCCCGAGGTGCAGGTTGTGCATTCCACGCTGCATGGCCTGTTCCGCGCGCTGCACACGGAAGCGAAGGGCCGGGGCGGGGACTACTTCCCGACGCATCGGGGCGAACTTAATTTCTGCCTGCGCGGCTGCTATGCGTCGGTGGCCAAGCTGAAGTTCGCCTACCGCAAAGCGGAAGCGGGGCTGACGGCCGCGGAGACCGCCGATACTTGTGCGGCGGCGGTGACGCACACGCCGGTGGCCAATTTGCGGGACGCCTGGGACGGTCTGCTGTTCAACGCGTTTCACGACATTCTGCCGGGAACCAGCATTGAACGCGCCATGGACGAGCAACTTTCCTGGCTGGGACAGGTGAATCACGCCGCGTCGACGGCGCAGTTCGAGGCGCTCACGCGATTGGCGGCGCGTGTCGACACCACGGTCAACGCGGTGACGGGCGACCGTCCCACGGCGGTGCCCTTTCTGGTCTGGAATCCACACCCGCGCCCGTTCACCGGTCACGTGGAGTTGGAGGAGAATCTCGATGGCCGCCCGATTGCGGCCTACACGAATCGGGTGTCCGATCTGCCTCTGGAGGTGCGGGATCCGCAAGGGCGACGTGTACGCTTTCAAGTGTTGCCGGTGGAGCACACGGCCATGCCCCAGTTCGCGTGGCGCAAGCGTGTGGCGATCCCCGTCAAACTGCCGCCAATGGGGTGGGGCGTGTACACGTTCGGCTATGTCGAGGGCGCGCCGGCGCCCGAGCCTTCGGTCAAGCTCGCGCCGCGTACCATCCGCAACACGCATCTGGATGTCCGTGTCACCGGCGATGCCGTCGTCATCCGACGGGTGGGCGGCCGTGAACTCACGCGGATCACGGCGGTGACGGTGGAGGATCCGTGGGGCTCCTGGGGTGACAACAATGAGAAGTCCGATGCGGCCGGTCTCTCGCAGGTGCGCGATACGTGGAACGTGACGGCCGCCGAAACGCTGGCGTGCGGTCCGGAGCGCTACCTGCTGGGCGTCAAGCTGGCGGCCGGCCACTCCGAGTTGGACCTGCGGATTGGCCTGTGGCGCGATCGCGCGGCGGTGGACGTGTCGGCGCGCGTGCTGTGGAACGAACGGTCCGCGCGTTTGAAGCTGGCGTTCACCGGCGCGGGTGAGACGGCCGAGTTCGATGTGCCGGGGGCGACGGTGGTGCGGCCGCCGCTGGGCGAGGTGCCGGGCGGCCGCTGGGTGCGGAGCGGGGCGGTCGGATTCGCGAGCGATGCGCTCTATGGTTTCGATCTGAAGGATGGCGTCCTGCGGGCCACGGTTTGCCGCACGACGCGTTATGCGGACGATCTGCGCCGCGAAGCGAACGAGGTCCCGTGGGTGCCGGTGGTTGACCGCGGCGAGCTGAAGTTCCGGTTCCTGTTGACGCCGGATCTCGCCGCGCTGCCGCGACTGGCGGCGGAGTTGGAGCGACCGCCGGTGACGCTGTCGGTGCCGGCCTCGCCGGGGCGGTTGCCGCGCGCCGGTGCGCTGCT
>CAZWQJ010000359.1:2268-3783 GCA_964635825.1 uncultured Victivallales bacterium
TATACCCGTTCGGGATTATTATCATCAATTCAATGTCTATCTATACCCGAAAGGGATTGATGATGAAGGATCCTTTGATTCTCTTCGTGAAGAAACGGCGGCGCTCGCTGGGACTGACTCAGCAGGGCTTGGCGGATCGAGCTGGTGTCGGCTTGCGGTTCATCCGCGACTTGGAGCAGGGAAAGGCAACTCTGCAACTCGACAAGGTGAACCAGGTGCTCGCCCTCTTTGGACATCGCATGGAGCCGGTTGCCTTCCGCATGGACTTGGACGATGAGGAAAGCTGAAATCCGGATGCAAGGGCGCTTGGCGGGGGTTTTGGAGGAGCGCGATCACGAGTACCTCTTTTCCTACGACGCTTCGTATCTTTCCTCCGCGGACGCGCATGCCATCAGCCTGTCGCTGCCGCTCCGCGCCAAGCCTTACGCTGACAAACGTCTCTTTCCGTTTTTCGACGGACTGATTCCTGAAGGGTGGTTGCTCGATATTGCCGAGCAGACCTGGAAGCTCGATTCGCGCGATCGCATGGGTCTTTTGCTGGCCTGCTGTCGCGATTGCATAGGAGCTGTCTCTGTCGTTCCCGCGGGGGTGAACAATGAATAGCGCCTGCTGTCGCGTTTGCCTGGTCCCGCTGGATGAGCATGAGACCGTGGGGAACTGTCACTCCTCTTGCTGCAGGAAACTCTTCGGCTCCTCAACTCCGCCTGCACTCCCATACCGCTGGGAGGACATCAACAGAATGGCCGAGATGATCGTGCGTGAGCACGTCACCATCCCCGGCGTCCAGCCAAAGCTTTCGGTACACCTTGAAAGAGGGGGCGGCACACGGAATGCCCGCTTCACGCTGGTCGGCCTAGAAGGGGGCTTCGTCCTCAAGCCGCCGGTTGAGCGTTTTCCGGAAATGCCGGAACTGGAACACCTGACCATGCGTATGGCGCGGTGCTTCGGCATCGCCACGGCCGAATGCGGGCTGATCCCGCTTGAGGATGGGCGCCTCAGCTTCATCACGAGGCGCATGGACCGTGAAGGGGGCACGAAGCGCCACATGGAGGACATGTGCCAGCTTACCGACCGGCTGACCGAACAGAAATACCGGAGCTCCATGGAGCAGGTAGGGAAAGCCGTGCTGCGCTATTCCAGCAATCCGCTATTTGACGCGCTGCGCCTGTTCGAGCTGACGCTTTTCTGCTTTCTGACCGGTAACGCGGACATGCATCTGAAGAACTTCTCCCTTCTCCATATCCCCGGCGGGGATGTGGCCCTGTCGCCGGCCTACGATCTGCTGCCGACCGCTTTGCTGCTCCCCGAGGACCGTGAGGAACTGGCCTTGACGGTGAACGGGAAGAAGCGCCGTCTGAGCCGGCCGGATTTTGAACGCTTCGGCGAACTGCTGAAGCTCAAGGACAAACAGATTGCCAATGCGTTGGACCGCCTCTCACGCGGTCTGCCCGCCGCCTTGGACATGATCGCCAGGGGCTTCTGCGGCAGCGAGACGAAACGGCGCTTCGCCGCGCT
>CAZWQJ010000360.1:0-1565 GCA_964635825.1 uncultured Victivallales bacterium
ATGAACCTCCTCCTCCCCGACATCCTGCTTATCTCCCTCGCCTTCGGCCTCATGCTCCTCGACCTCATCGTCCGCGGCGAAACCGCCCGCGGCTTCCGCTGGGTCTACCACGCCGCCTGGCTCGGCCTCACCGCCGTCCTCGCTTCCCTCGCCATCGCCATCCATTCCACCCACGGCCTCGACCCCGTCACCTACCTCCAGGCCTACCGCATCACCAGCCACGGCCTCGTCATGCGCGCCCTCTTCGTCCTCTCCGCGCTCCTCACCATCGTCCTCGCCCGCTCCTACTTCCTGCGCGGCGGCGACGCCGACCGCCCCCTCCACTACCCCGCCGAATTCATCTACCTCATCCTCTTCAGCACCTTCGGCTCCATCAGTGTCGTCTCCGCCTGTGACCTCATCATGCTCTTCGTCGGCCTCGAGCTCGCCACCATCCCCCTCTACATCCTCGTCGCCTTCAACAAGTCCCGCTCCCTCTCCGCCGAGGCCGCCACCAAGTACATCCTCATGGGCTCCGTCGCCACCGGCGTCATGCTCTTCGGCTACTCCTACCTCTACGGCGTCACCGGCTCCCTGCGCTTCGACGACATGGCCGCCTTCCTCGCCACCCACGCCCCCGCCTCGCCCCTCCTGCGCCTCGGCGTCATGCTCATCCTCGGTGGCATCGCCTTCAAACTCGCGGCCGTCCCCTTCCACATGTGGGCCCCCGACGTCTACGCCGGCGCCCCCGCACCCGTCTCCGCCTTCCTCGCCCTCAGCTCCAAGGCCACCGCCTTCGCCTTCATCTTCGTCCTCCTTGATGGCCCCCTCGCCGCCCTCCGCCCCATGCTCAAGCCCTGGTTCATTCTCCTCGCCGTCGCCAGCATGATCGTCGGCAACCTCGGCGCCCTCCGCCAGACCCGCCTCCTCCGCTTCATGGGCTACTCCTCCATCGCCCAGGCCGGCTACATGCTCCTCGCCTTCGCCGGCACCCCCGACGCCGCCCGCGCCTCCATCACCTACTACCTCTTCCTCTACCTGCCCGCGAATTTCATGGTCTTCATGATCATCGCCATCGCCGGCGAACGCCGCGGCGAAACCCTCACCTCCCTGCGTGGCCTCGCCCAGGAACAACCCGCCCTCGCCGCCTGGCTCGCCACCGCTCTCTTCTCCCTCGCCGGCATCCCCCCCACCGCCGGCTTCACCGGCAAATTCATGCTCTTCGGCGCCGCCGCCGAGACCGGCTACTACAACCTCGTCATCCTCGCCGCCCTCAATTCCACCGTCTCCCTCTACTACTACCTCCTCGTCATGCGCGAAGCCTACGTCACCGCCCCGGACGCCCCCATCCCCGCCCCTCTCACCCCCGATCCCCTCCAACGCGCCTTCCTCACCCTCACCGGCCTCGCCGTCCTCATCCTCGGCCTCTGGCCCACCTTCGCCTCCTTCATCCAAGCCGCCTCCGCCCCCTGAAGGCCCTGCTCGCCTCAGCCTCGCTCTCCATCGCTTTCTGACGGCGTCTCTCGCCACGCCTGGAGGGCGAACCTGCGGTGAGCCGCATCTCCTTCCCCTGGAGGGCGAACCTG
>CAZWQJ010000360.1:1665-3768 GCA_964635825.1 uncultured Victivallales bacterium
CCTGGAGGGCGAACCTGCGGTGAGCCGCATCTCCTTCCCCTGGAGGGCGAACCTGCGGTGAGCCGTTCGGGTGCTGGAGCTGTCGCACGGAGCGAGGGTCGCGCGAGGTGGCCCGGCCGCTCCGCGGGCGGGCTCTGCTAAGAGTCTCGGGCTCGAACACAGGGGCAGCTTCGAGGTAGTTCTCGGCAAAGACGACGGAATAGTTAAAAACGAGGTAGTTCTCGGCAAGGTTCACGAGAAGGTGGTCTGCTGCAACGGCAGGTCCCCACGAGAACTTTGCCGACAACTGTTGCGATCCTGACCACTTCGTAAACGTTGCCGAGAACCAGAACGAATCCGCCTCCGCACCTGACGCCATTGACACCCCGCACCTCATGTCGCACAGTGCCTGCTATGAGTACGGCCGCCCTCTCTGCGCCCTACCGCGCATCGCTCGCGCGACGAATGGATCGCCATCGCGCCTTCCTCAGCCGCCGCGATCCCGGAGATCTGCTCGTCTACGTCAACGGTGGCCGAACCCCCAGCTTGGAGGTCTTCCTTTGCCAATACCTCCACGCGCACGCCCCCGAGGTCGCCACCAAACCGGAAACCATCCGCGCCGCCATTCAGGCCTACGTCGCCTCCCTGCGCGACGCCTACCCCCGATTTTACGCCATCGATGACGACAAGGTTCCCTGCGCCGTCGTCCATTGGGGAATGGGCGGCGTCACCGCCGCCATGATCGGCGGCACCCCCCTTCACGACGGCGGCACCAGTTGGCTCGAACCCAACCTGGACTGGCCGGATATCGCCCCCCTGAAGTACGACCCCGCCAACCCCTGGCTCCGCTTCGCGGTCGAGGTGAACCAGGCGCTCTGGGAAAATTGGGACCACGACTTCATGGTCCTTCCCTATGTGCACCGCTCACCGCTCGATGCCGCCAACGGCATACGCGGAACCGATCTGTTCCTCGATATGTATGTGCACCCCGAACGCGTGTCCGCACTCACCGAGTGGTGCGCGGACTGGTCCATCGCCGTGGAAGCCCTGATCAAACAGGAAGCCCCCCGTCCCCCCGGCTGGGGTGTCGGCGTCTGGGGCATGTGGCTGCCGGATGACGCCGTCTTCGTCAACGGCGACCCCGTCGGCCTGATCAACCAGAAACTGGCGAAGACGTTCGACCAACCGTCGAATGAGAAACTCTTCACCCACACCGGCGGCGGCTTCTTTCACAACCACACCATCGGCCTCCATCAGGTCGACGTGGTGAGCACCTATCGCGGCGTCCTCGCGCAGTGGTTGGTGGATGATCCCGGACAACCGTCGCTGGCCGCCGCCCTTCTGGACAAGCCCCGCCTGCGCGACCGCATCCTCGAGTCCTCGCTGCAATGCCCCGTCACCGGCTGGGTTCCGCACGACCGCCTCGACGAAATCCTGGACATCACCAGGCACGGCCGATTCGCACTCACCATCGCGTGCCCGGAAAACGTCTCACCCGAACCGCTGATGCAAAAAGTGCGACGCGCGAGCAATCTGAAGTAGCGGCCAACTGGCACCCGGTTTCCGCAGGCACAAAAAGACACCCAGTCGTTCCGGGTGTTCTTCTCTTCGTCGCGAGCTTCGTCGCGAGCTTTGTCGCGAGCTTTGTCGCGAGCTTTGTCGGTCCCTTCCCCCGGCGTTGCATATTCCGCCGCGGCGCGGGCCATGGCTATGCTCTCAAGCACCCTTCACCATCTCCATCACAATGCGTTCCCACTCGAAGATGTTCTCCGGACGCTGGTGGCAGCTGCTGATGTCCTTCAAAACCAGCTCGCACGCGCAGCCGTGGCGCGCACATGCATCGAGGATCGTCCGAATCTCACGGCGCAACTGATCGGCATCCAGCCGCTCCACCGCCACCGACGCCGGGTTGGGCTTCGCGGCCACCAAGTAGCGCCCGCCAATCGCCTCAGCCGCTACATTCACATTCGCCCACGGCGTGATCGACACTTTGCGCAGGTTCGGAATCTTCGCAATGATATCGATCTTCCGGTCCAGCGGCTCGCAGCACCCGTAGTAGACCAGCCCACAGCCCGACAGCGGCTCCTTCACGTACTCAATATCGTACTCGTCGTGCATCCGGCT
>CAZWQJ010000361.1:0-3766 GCA_964635825.1 uncultured Victivallales bacterium
GCGCGCCGCACCACGGTGTTCCAGCCTGAATCCTCCCCCCTACTCCGCCGGCGGTGGCACCGGCGCGTCCGGCGTCGGGGCCTCAGGCGCGGGTGGCGCGGGCGGCGCGTCCGGCGAGGGCGGGTTGGCGCGGCGTCCGCGTTCGGGGCGATTCTGCTCACGGCGAGGGTCGCCGCCCCGCTTCTCTTCGTTCTGCGCCACGACGCGCCGGTGCATCATCTGCCGCACCTTCTCGCGCTGCTCCGCGTTCAGCGTCTTGTGCACCAACAACAGGGCGCCCATCTCCGCCTTGGCGATCTCGGTGCGAACGTCGCCGGTGTGCTCCACCGCATCCATCAGCGCCTTCTCGTCAATCGCGTCGGCCGTCAGCAACCGGGCCTGCTTCAAGCCCGCGACTTCCAGATCCGCCCGGAGTTCAACCTTGCGGGTCTGGATCTCGTAGAGCCCGTCGCGCAGCGTCTGAATCTGTTCGGCGCTGAGGCCGAGATCCTGGGCCACCTTGGCGTTGTTGATCACACGCCCCAGCAGCATGCGCTCCATATCCACGGGGCGCCCGCCCATCGGGCCGTTCTCCCCGCCCGGGGGCCCAAACTGTTGCGCGGCGGCAACACCCGCCACTCCCATCGCCACCGTCACTGCCAGAATCGCCGTTCTCATGATCATGCTCCTGTTGGTTCGCGCGAACGCGGTTGGCAGTACAACGCCGTGACCCGATGGTTTATTGCACGCTGGAAATCCGGGATGCCGCCCCAGGCGTGGCCCAGCCCCGTTTCGCGGCAGGTGGTGGCCCGGCCGCTCCGCGGGCGGGCGCAAAGATTAGCGTGGCGGGGGTCCCCGATTTTTGCCAGCATCGCTTCATGATGGAATTGTCCGCCTCCCCGCGCCGTCGTGGCGAGGCCTGCCCCAGTTGTGAGCGCTTTATCGGCCCGCTCCGCCACTGTCCATACTGCGGCGAGTCAGCCGCCCCCGCACCCGCCCTGCGCGCCCTGCGCCTGTCCGCCTTCCTGCTCGCTTTCCTCGGGCTCGCCTCGCTGTACGTGATGGTGCGCCAGCGCGAACTGCCGCGCATCACCATCGACTCGATCACGCCCATGATGAACTACGCCTACGTGCGCGTCGTTGGCACCATCCCACGCGACCCCTATACCGTGCAGCGTAATGGCGAGCTGGACTACTGTTCGTTCCTGGTGGACGACGGAACCGGCGTGATTCGCGTCCAAACGCAGCGCGAGGCCGCGCGGCGGCTGGCCGCGCAGAATGCCCTTCCACGGCGAGGTGCCGTGGTGGATGTGGCCGGCGCGCTGAATCTGCGCGCAGGCGAAGATCCTCGATTACGGCTTCAGGCCGTGGAGCACCTGCGCGTGCTCACGGCCTTGCCAACACCATGAGTATCGGTTTGATGATTCTGCTGGTGGCCGGCGCGGCGGCGCTGGGCGGCCTGTTGGGGGCCGTTCTGGCCTGCATTCCCGGACTGCACGTCTACAACACGATGGCGCTGTTGGTCATCGGTGCCCATGCCCTCGGCGCGCACGGCACGTCCCTGCCCGTGGAGCTCGTGGCCCCGCTGTTGCTCGGGATGACGGTGGGATTCTCGCTGGCCAACACAATCCCCTCCGTCCTGCTGGCGGCACCCGACGAAAGCGCGCTGTTCACCGTCCTGCCCGGCCAGAAGCTGCTGATGCGCGGCCGCGGCTACGAGGCCATCATGACGACCACGGCCGGCGGCGTCGCGGCCCTGCTGATGATCCTGGTGGTGGTCGGGCCGTTGGCGCCGCGGGTTCTGCCGCTGGTCGTCTCCGTCTTGCGTCCGCACACGCACTGGGTGATCTGGACGGTGATCGTCTTCATGCTGATGTCGGAGTGGCCCAAAGGCGGACGCCTCGGCGCGGCCGGATGGTCGATGTTTTTCGATGGCTGGCGCACGACCGGCGCCGGCCTGCTGACCTTCCTCCTCGCCGGCCTGCTGGGCTTCATCCTCCTGTATCGGCCGCCCATCGCCCACGCCGTCTCCTTCCAGAATCTGATGCCCGCGTTTGTCGGGTTGTTTACGCTCCCCTGGCTCCTGGTGAATCTGGTCAGCCGCGTGGAGATCCCCGCCCAGACGCGCGAGGGACCTCTGCTTCCTGACCGCACACGCGTGCTTCTCGGCTCTTTCGCCGGCACCCTCGGCGGCGCGTTCGCCGCGTTCTTCCCCGTCATCACCGGCGGCATCGGCGGTCTACTCGCCGGCCATGCCACCGCCTTGCGCGACGACCGCGTCTTCCTCGTCTCCCAGGGGGCCTCGAAAACCATGTACTACGTCGCCGGCTTCCTCCTGTTCTTTGTGCCGGGACTCAATCTGCTGCGCGGCGGCGCCGCCGGAATGCTGGCCGGCCTGCATGGGCCGCGCTCGTTCTACGACTATGCCATGGCCCTTGCCGCCATCGGCATCTCGGGCGCCGTCGCGTGTGCCCTCATCGGTCCCCTCACGCGCACCACCATGCGCATCCTCGCCCGCACCGGCTACCACACCCTCTCCGCCGCCACCCTCGTCTTGACACTCGTCCTGGTCGGCGCCATCGCCGGCCCCATGGGACTCTGCGTCCTCGCCGTCGCCACCGGCATCGGCCTGCTCCCCGTCCTGCTTGGCTCGCGCCGCATGAATTGCCTCAGCGTCATCCTTCTCCCCATGGCCTGCAACATGTCCGGCTTCGGCCCCGACGTCGCCCGAGTGCTGGGTTTGTTGTAAGTAGGACGGATTTTCGATCTCAAGGACCGCACGTACTCATGCCCAAAGCGAACCGCAGAATGTCCCGAAAAACGCGGCTCGCCGGAGTCTCGCCCTCCATCGGATCGATAAGGGCCTGCCCATTGGAGGGCGAGCGTCCACGCGAGCCGCGACGGTCGGTGACAAGCGGGCATTTCAACGGGCTGCAAGGATCCACCCTATGAAAGGCATCGCCCATTTTGCGACAGGCGTGGCGGCGGCCTCATGCTTCCCGGCCGCCGTCGAGGCCGGCGCCGCCGGAAATCCGCTGTACTTCATCATCGGCGGCGTCTTTGGGCTGCTGCCGGACACCCTCGACTTCAAGTTCACCCGCTTCTTCCAGCAGTGCGACATCACGGTGACACCCGACCCGTTGCGACCGGATGCGCAGCTCATCGCGGACGCCGTGGCGCTGGCCATCGCCCGCGCCCATGCCAACCAGTCTATGGTCCATTTAAAACTGAATACGATCCAGCTGGCGGCAGATCGCTGGCAGCGCTACCGGGTGACGCTCGATGTGGCGCAGGGCGTCGTGCGGGTCGCCTATGGGCCCGAGGTGGACACCGGCGGCAATCCCCTCGGGGCCCCGCCAGCGGAGTCCCCCTCCGCCGTCTCGGCACCGCTGCCCTGCGGCATCATCCCGGACTACCTGGCGACCACCGACATCGATATTTTCGATGGGCCCGTGTTCGGGATGGAACCCACCCCGGATGGCCGCGTGCGAGCAGTATTTATTCCCTGGCACCGCAAGTGGACGCACAGCCTGGTGCTGGCCCTGCTGGGGGGACTGGCCATGGCCGTGATCGCGGGGCCGCTGGCGGGATGCGTGGCCGCCGCCGCCTACGCCGCCCACATCGCCGGCGACCAACTCGGCTTCCTCGGCAGCAACCTGTGGGCGCCCTTCTCCCGGCAGCGTTCGCGCGGCCTGAAGCTCACCCACTCCGGAGCCCCCCTGCCCAACTTCCTCACCGTCTGGCTGTCCGTCTTGCTGATCTTCTGGAACCTCGCGCACGACACCAC
>CAZWQJ010000362.1:0-3739 GCA_964635825.1 uncultured Victivallales bacterium
GAAAACGCTCAGTGTTTTGGCAGGCACAGCCTTGCTTTTCAGCTTGCGAAGGGGCGCAGACTGCCGCCCAGACGGGTGCGCGTGCAGCCGTACACGGCCAGCCACCCTTCGGCCCAGGCCAGCAGCTCGCGGCCCAGGCCGCGGCGCTGCTGGTCGGGATGCACGGCGATGGCATCCAACCAGCCCGCTTCCGGGGCCGAGGTGCTGGGGTCAGCCGGCAGCGCCGAGGCCAGCACAAAGCCGGCTGGCTGCCCATCAGCCAGGGCGACGCGGCCTTCCTGGAGCGCGCCGGTGGTGGGCAGGGTGTTGTAGCGCAACGCCCGCTCGGAGATGGCGAGATCAGGGCCGCACGCCGCGTTCCAAATGGCCGCGGCGGCGGGGATGTGGGTAAAACTAAATGGAATCAACATGGTGCTTGCCCTTTCAATCTTCCTCCGGCGGCACCAGCGGTTCTATCAGGGCGATCAACGATGCCAGGTCGTCATGAACGGTGTCCCACACCTTTTCCAGATCCACTTCGGCGTAGCCATGTACAAGGCGATGCCGCATCCCAATGATCTCACGCCACGGAATCTCGGCATGCGCCGCGCGAGTTTGTTCCGAGATCTGGGCCGCCGCCTCGCCAATGGTTTCCAGGGCTTTCATAATGGCAAGTTGATGCAGACGACTCGCCCCAAATTGCCTGCGGGACAAACCGCGTGCGAAGCTCGCCGCTTCGCGGGCTGCAAGCAACATGTCAAGCAGGTAGGTTTCATCTTGACGCATAAACAGTCTCCGCGGAACTCAGGATAGCTTTTCGTCGGATGTAATTTCTGCTTTTTTCGATCGCCGACCGTTCGATCAGATCTACCTCCCGCCCCCAAATACCTTTCATTTCCTCTTGCATGAGTACCACATCAAACAACCCGTATCTGGCATCGGGGAAGAACCGGACCAAGACATCCACATCACTGTCGGGGCGAAAGTCATCTCGCAACACGGACCCGAAGAGCGCGAGTTCTGCGACCTGCCATTTGCGGCAAAATACGGCAAGTTGCTCGTTGGGTATGGTTACGTTCGCCTTCATCACGCTACCTCCATCACCCTTGGGTTTGCCATTCTGGGTGGGGCAATGTGCCGTTGTTCGGCCAGAACACTGCGACGATCAGCCTCTTACGAAGTGCGGCATCTGCTCCGGCAGCTCCAGCGCCAACTCCACCAGGCCGGCGAAGACCCCATCCTGATACCACGGCGTCTGGTAGATCAACTTCTTGACGCCGTGCTTCTCGATGGTGTAGACGTTCCGTTCGCCGGTCGCCAGCAGCCACTCCATCGCAGCGCGCGCCACGGGCGGATGACAGTCGAGGGCGTTCGTGCCGATCAGCGCCATGCCGCCATCGGCGGCAAAGCCTTGTGCGGCGCGGTCGTTCAGGGCGACGATCACCCCTGCGGTGTCGCAGACGGTGATCGCGCCGGGGAATTCAGTGGTCCAGTCGGACATGAGTTGGCTCCTGTTTGTTGACTATTGACGGACGACCGGCGACCGCTAATCGTCATCCGTCGTCCGTCATCGGTCATCGGTCACGTCGGCTACTTCGCCCGCCGGGCGCGTTCGGCCATGGCGTCCCACTCGGCAGGGGTCAGGCGTTCGAGCCAGCTAAACTGCCCAGCGCCGTGCAGCCACTCGCCGCCGTCAATGGTGATGCAGTCGCCGTTGATGTAGGCCGAGCCGTCGGCCACCAGGTAGGCGGCCAGGTTCGCGAGTTCTTCGTGGCGGCCCACGCGGCCCAGCGGGATGCGGTCCATGGCAGCCTGGGTCAGAGACGGGTCGGGCATCAGCCGGTCCCACGCGCCGGGGGTGGGGAAGGGGCCGGGGGCAATGGCGTTCAGCGTGATGCCGTATCTGGCCCACTCCACCGCCAGCGAGCGGGTCATGGCGAGCACGCCGGCCTTGGCCGCCGCCGAAGGCACGACGTAGGCCGAGCCGGTCCAGGCATAAGTGGTGACGATGCTCAGCACGCGACCGCCGCGCCCCGCGGCGATCCAGCGTTTGCCCAGCGCCAGGGTGCAGTAGAAGGTGCCGTGCAGAACAATGCCGAGCACGGCGTCCACGGCCCGATGCGACAGGCGCTCGGTGGGGCTGGCGAAGTTGCCGGCGGCGTTATTCACCAGCACGTCCACCCCACCGTAGTGCGCCCAGACCGCATCCATCAGGCGCTCGACGACTTCCGGGTCGCGGATGTCGCACGGCACGGGCAACACCTCGCCGCCATACGCCGCCGTCATCTCTGCCGCCGCCGCACGCAGCACCGCCTCGCGCCGCCCGCAGATCGCCAGCTTCGCGCCCAATTGCAAGAAGCGCTCCCCCATCGCCCGGCCCAGCCCCGTGCCGCCGCCGGTGATCAGGATGACTTTATCGCGGAGTAGGTTTGGTTGGAACATGGGAACTCCTTGGATGACGGATGACGGACGACGGACGACCGACGACGGACGACCGACGACCGTCAGCAGTCAGCGGTCCACCGTCACATCCCCGCGCCCAGCCCATACAGCCCTGGGATCTCCACCGGCAGCTTGCCTTGCGGCTTGACCTTGCCAGCCAGCACGTCGGCCAGGGCGTCGAGCGCGGGCGGGTTGGCGCCGTAGGTTGCCAGGCAGGTCGGCGCTTGCGGGAATGCCAGCAGGTCGTAGGGGCCGCGCACGGCAACGACGATCGTCGGAACTTTGGCGTCCAACAGCGCCTGCACCAGCTTCGCCTGGCCGGAACCGGGCTTCGCGTCCGCAGTGGCAACCACCACCGTGCGGCCATCCCGCGCCATGCCGACGGCGGTGGTGATCTCGGCCGCCGAAGGATTTGCCGCCACGGTGAAGGCCGTCGCACCCAGCGCCGCCCCGATCCCTGCGGCAGCGGGCGGTTCGATCACCAGCAGCTTGGCATCGGCCTTGAGCGGCAACACCCTGGCGTCATCGCGCAGCAGCGTGATCCCCAGGGTCGCCACCTGGCGCGACAGCGCCTTGTGCTCCGTCGAGCCGACCTGTCGTTCGTCGTTCGTCCTTCGTCCTCCGTCCAACACGCCAAACCGCTCCTTCGCCGCCAGCACCCTGCTCACCGCCGCATCCAGCCTTTCCTCCGGAATCTGCCCGCGGCGCACCCAGTCCACCACCATCGCGTGCGCTTGGCGGTGGATTTCGAGGCCGTGGCTGATCAGCAGCACGTCGGCGCCGGCCTTGAGGGCTGTGGCCGCGGCGATGGGGACGGGGTAGCCGGTGGTCGCCAGCGCGCCCATCTCCAGCGAGTCGGTCAACACCAGGCCGTCGTACCCCAGCTCGTCGCGCAGCAGGCCGGTGAGCACCTTGGGCGAAAGGGTGGCTGCCAGGCCGGGGGTGGCGTCAATGGCCGGGAAGGTGACGTGGGCAGACATGATGCCGGCGATGGACCTATCCCCCCCCGCCCCCCTTCCCTGTGAAGGAAGGGGGGAGATTGGCTCCCCTCCCCTGGTAGGGGAGGGGCTGGGGGAGAGGTTCATTACCGCCTTGAACGGGACGAACTCGACCGCTTCCAGCCGCTTCCGGTCGTGCGGCACGGTGGGCAGTGAGACGTGGGAGTCGGTGCCCGTGTCGCCGTGGCCGGGGAAATGTTTGCCGACGGCCAGCACGCCCTCCGCCTGCAACCCCTCGGCAAAGGCGACGCCAAAAGCGGCGACGGCCTGCGGGTCGGAGCCGAAGGAGCGGATGCCGATGACGGGGTTGTCCGGGTTGT
>CAZWQJ010000363.1:0-3728 GCA_964635825.1 uncultured Victivallales bacterium
CAGGAGATGAGTCCGGCTTTGGCGCTCGACGTTGCGAGCAAGGGCGATGCGCTTACGGGCATCAAGCGGGCTGAAGGAGCCACCTGTACGATCACCGGTGTGACCGAGTCGTCTTTGGAGAGTTCCCGGTATCACCCGCGTGAGAACCGCGAGCATGCAGCGCCACTCAGATCCTTTGTTGCGTGTTGCACTTTGGATTGGTGCTCCAGCAAAGCCTCAAATCGGCTTGCAGCATTCGCCAAGATCTGCTCTCTGCGCAAGGCTCGGATGAGGAATCATTCGAGCAAACCCGGTTACCCACCGCCCGATCCGCGCGTGCCAGAGAGGGGCCGCACGCATCGGCCCGTGGATAACCGGGAATCTCGCCGCGATGATGGCCGCAGGCGTTTCACTGTCGAGAACCAAGTGCTTCCCATTGTCAATGGGTTTTTGGGGCCTCATCGAGGCTCCGATTCGGGCTCACAAGGGCCGCGTGGGGTGGAAGGATGTTGCTGTCTTCCACTACGAGCCGCTAGGTTACAAAAATGACGCAAACAATCCAGCGTGAGCCTGCATTCCTTCGACGCAGGCAGGTCCAGACCCGCACAGGACTTTCGCGCAGCACAATCTACCAGTACATCAAGGACGGCGTCTTCCCGAAGCCCGTGCCGCTCGGGCCGCGCGCGGTGGGCTGGCTGGAGTCGGACGTGAGCGAGTGGATCGCCGCCCGGGTGAGGATCGCCCGAGCCGGCGGCCGGCAGTCGACCTGATGTCGGAAGGCATGGCTGCCGGTACGATTGCAACGACAAGGCGGCCACGCCTGGCGCCCGTCCTGGCAAGGATCGAGGTCATTGACCAGTTTCGGGCGGCGCTCGCCGCACGCGACATCGTTCCGCCCAAGAGCGTCATCGCCGACGGCTGCATTCACCGCTGCGATGCAGCGGGCAAAAATGGCAAGGGTGATGCGGCTTACCTGCTTCACCTGGACGGCATTCCTGCCGGCGGACTGGAGAACTGGCGCGACGGCAGGGGCTGGGAATCCTGGCGCTTCGACATCGGGCGCGAGCTGACCCCGGCGGAGCTCGATGCGCTGCGCAGGAACGCGGAGGCAGCCATCGCCCGACGGACGGACGAAGCGGTCAGGCGCCATGCCGCCGCCCGTGAGGTCGCCGCACGCATCTGGCACGCCGCGCGGCCGACCGGCGATGAACATCCCTACCTGGCACGCAAAGGGGTCGTCGCGCACGGGCTACGCGTGTTCAAGGGGGCGTTGGTGGTCCCGATCTGCGACGAGGTTGGCGAACTGCACAGCCTGCAATTCATCGGAGCCAGTGGCACGAAGCGATTCCTGAAGGGCGGGCGGGTCGCCGGCCTGTACTTCCTGATCGGCGTCGTCGGCAAAGTGGTCTGCATCGCCGAGGGTTACGCCACGGGTGCCAGTATTCACGCGGCAACCGGGTACGCCGTCGCCGTTGCCTTCAACGCCGGTAACCTGGCCCCGGTCGCCGGGGCAATCAGGGAGAACCATCCCGAGGCGCAGCTTATCGTGTGCGCCGATGACGACAAGGACACTCCGGGCAATCCGGGCCTCACCTATGCGCGCACTGCCGCAGGAGCGGTCGATGCGCGCGTCGCCGTCCCAACGTTCGGGGCGGATCGGCCGGTCGGCGCCACGGACTTCAACGACCTGTGCCGGTTCCGAGGCCTTGCGGCCGTGCGCGCTTCGATCGCTGCCGCCAAAGCGCCCGCGAGTGGCGTTCTCGATACGGGCGGCGTCGCCAAGGCGAAAAACACGGACTGGCCAGAGCCGGAACCGTTGACCGAGCCGCTGGACGCGCAGCCGTATCCCGACGAGGCCTTGCCGTGCATTCTGCGTGACGCCGTACGGCAAGCGCAGGCCTTCGTGCAGGCACCGATGGCGCTGGTGGCCTGCTCCGCCCTTTCCGCTCTTTCTCTCGCGGCCCAAGGCTTGGCCAACGTGCGCCGCGATCACCAGCTCGTGGGCCCCATTTCCCTGTATCTGCTGGCGGTCGCCGACTCCGGGGAACGCAAGACCACCTGCGATGCGATCTTCGGCCCGGCATTGCGCGACTGGGAAACCGGGGCGCGGCAGGAAATGTCTCCCGAGATCGCGAAGCTCGAAGCGGCCGCGGCCGTGTTCGAGGCGAAGAAGGCCGGCATCCTTGATGCGATCAAACACAAGCGGCGTCGGGCGCAGGACACAGGGGCCGAGGAAAGCGAACTTGAGGCGCTGGTGGGCCATGCGCCGGTGCCGCCGCTCGTCCCTCGACTGCTCTATGCCGATGCGACCCCGGAGGCGCTTGCCCATGCGCTGGCCACCGGCTGGCCGAGCGGCGGGGTGCTCTCGGCCGAGGCCGGCGCGGTGTTCGGTGCGCACGGGATGGGCCAGGACACGATCCTGCGCAATCTGGCGCTCCTCAATGTGCTGTGGGACGGTGGCGAGATGGCGATCGACCGGCGCTCCAAGCCCTCCTTCGTGCTGCGCGGCCGGCGGCTCACCTTCGGCCTGATGCTCCAGCCCGAGGCGTTGCGCGGCTTCCTGGAGCGTGCCGGCACGCTGCCGCGCGGCACCGGATTCATCGCACGCTTCCTGATCGCCTGGCCCGGGAGCACGCAGGGCACGCGCGCCTATCGCCCGGCGCCCGAGGCGATGCCGCAGGTAATGCTGTTCCAAGCGCGCATTCGCGAGCTGCTCGCGCAACCGCTTGCCACCGACGTGCAGGGCTGCCTCACCCCGGCGGTGCTGGATCTGTCGCCGCAGGCACGTGCCGAGTGGATACGCTTTCACGATGAGGTCGAGGGCGAACTCGGCGCGCGAGGCGCATTCCGCAGCGTGCGCGATGTTGCGGCCAAGGCGGCGGAGAACGTGGCGCGGCTGGCCGCCTTGTTCCACGTGCTGGAGCATGGGGTGAGCGGAACCATCGCGTCCGGGGAAATCCGCGCCGCGGCCTGCATCGTAAGTTGGCATTTGAACGAGGCACGGCGCCTGCTCGCGGACCTGGACACACCGCCCTCGCTTGCGGCGGCGATTCGGCTCGATTCCTGGCTGCGCAGCGAAGCGCAGGCCAACGGAACTGATCGTGTGCCGACGAAGCGGATCTACCAATACGGTCCGAATTGCGTCCGGGACAGCCGCGACCTGCGCGCGGCGCTTGCCATTCTCGCCGAGCGCGGGCGGGCGCGGATGGAGGAAGACGGTCGCCGGCGGAGCGTGGTGATCAATCCGGCGTTGCTGACTGAGCTGGATTGAGCGAGGACCATTGGATTTCGACGTCAGAGGGTGTTGCTACTGTTGCTACTCTTGCTACCGTCGCCCTGCGCGAACCCTGATCGGTAGCAAGAGTAGCGAGAGTAGCAGGGGGTGCCGGGTCGGAAACTGCATATTCCACGTGCCCGGAGGAAGCCGTATGACGGGCGCTACGAGGAGTGATAGTGCTTGCCTTCTGATACCACTATTTGCTACCATCTAGCTATGAAGCGAAAACACCAGCGTACGCTGGAACTGATCTATGCCCGGCCTGTATCGGCAAATGTCCGTTGGGCCGACATTGAGGTCTTGCTCATTGAGTTGGGCGGGCAAATTTCAGAGCGCGAAGGATCGCGGGTGTTGGTGCGTTTGTTCGACGAACGGCGAGTATTTCACCGTCCGCATCCCGAGCCGACGACGGATAAAGGGGCGGTCGAGGCAATTCGCAAATGGCTGGAAGAGAATGGAGTGAAACCATGAA
>CAZWQJ010000364.1:0-3715 GCA_964635825.1 uncultured Victivallales bacterium
ACCGTCATGCCGGATGAAATCGTGGTGGCGGACGACGGCTCCGCGCCGGCGGCGTGGGAGGCGATGGGGCGGTTGTGCCGCGCGTCGGGGCTGCCGATCGTGTTGACGCAGCAGGAAGACCGCGGCTTTCGCGCCGCCGCCGCCCGCAACATGGGCATCCGCCGCAGTTCTTCCGAATATTTGCTCTTTTTCGATTCCGACATGGTGGCGGCGCCGGACGCGGTGGCGGTGCACCAGGCCATGCGGCGCGAGGGGCGGCTGCTGCTGGGCGGGCGCGTGCCGCTGGACGAGGCGCAGACGACCGCGCTGTTGCGGCGCCCGCCGGCGGAGGTGCGCTTCGAGGACCTGTGGGACCCGGCCGACAAGTCCGGCCGAGCGCGGGCCTGCCTGACGTACGGGCGCCAGATGCTGCAGCGGCGCCTCGGGCTGGCGCGCCCGCACAAACCCGCGCTGCTATCTTGCCACTTCTCCTGCCACCGGCGCGACCTGGAGGCGATCAACGGATTCGATGAGCGCTTTGTGGGTTGGGGGTACGAAGACGACGATGTGGCGCGCCGGCTGTACATGCTCGGGTTGCGGCCGCGGCAATTGATGTTCCGGGCCCGCGCGGTTCATCTTTGGCATCCGTCGCGTCGGATCACGAAGGACGAGCGCCGCACCAATCCGAACCGCCAGTACTTCTACCGAAAGAACGTGGCCCTGCGCTGCGCAGAAGGCCTGGAGCACGAAGCCGCTGCTGCATCGCGTTGAGCGGCCGCTTTTCCCCTTTTGTGCCCGCGGGGCATGCGCTACGATGCCCGCTCAGGAATCCCATTCACGAGGCCCATCATGCTGGACATCAAACGCATTCGCGAGCAACCCGACGAGGTTCGCCGCAGCCTGGAAAACAAGGGCGTCGCGCCCGGAGCGGTGGACACCGTGCTGCGCCTGGATGAGCAGCGCCGCCAGGCATTGGGCGAGGCCGAGACGCTCAAGAACCAGCGCAACACGGATTCGAAGCGCATTGGCGAACTGAAGAAGCAGGGGGCCGACACGACCGACGCGCAGGCGGCGGTGCGCGCGATCGGCGAGCGGATTGCGGCGTTGGACACGCGCCTGCGCGAGATCGAAGGCGAGCAGGAGGCGTTGCTGCTTTCAACGCCCAACACGCCGCATGCGAGCGTACCCGTTGGGCGCAGCGAGGCGGAGAACGTGATTGTGCGGCAGCATGGCGAGCCGCGCGCGTTTTCGTTTACGCCGCGCACGCACATCGAGCTGGGCGAGCAGTTGAAGTTGATGGACTTCAAGCGCGCGGCCAAGATGTCGGGCGCGGGCTTTGCGCTTTTCACGGGCCTGGGCGCCCGGCTGCAGCGCGCGCTGATCCAGTTCATGCTGGATGTGCACGTGCGCGATCATGGTTATGAAGAGCTGTGGCCGCCGGCGCTGGTGAACACCGCCGCGATGACCGGCACCGGGCAACTCCCCAAGATGGCGGAGGACATGTACCGGCTGGCGGCGGACGAGCTCTATCTGATTCCCACGGCCGAGGTGCCCGTCACGAACTTCTTCCGAGAAGAAATTCTCGACCGACCGCTGCCGATCCGGCTGACGGCGTACACGCCCTGCTTCCGGCGCGAAGCGGGCGCGGCCGGGAAGGATACGCGCGGACTGGTGCGCCTGCACCAATTCGACAAGGTCGAGATGGTGAAGTTCACGACGCCGGAGACGTCCTACACCGAGTTGGAAGCGTTGGTGGGGGATGCCGAGGACATCTTGCAGCGGCTGGGGTTGGTGTATCGCGTGAAGGCGCTGTGCACGGGCGACCTCAGCTTCGCGGCGGCGAAGTGCTACGACCTGGAGTTGTGGGCGCCGGCCAATCAGGTGTGGCTCGAAGTTTCGTCCTGCAGCAACTTTGAAGATTTCCAGGCGCGGCGCGCGGGCATCCGCTACCGCGATGAGCAGGGCAAGACGCGTTTTGTGCACACGCTCAACGGGTCCGGCGTGGCCCTGCCGCGGCTGGTCGTGGCGCTGCTCGAAAACGGGCAGCAGGCCGATGGCTCCGTGGTGCTACCGCCCGCGCTCGTGCCCTACATGGGCGGCGTCGAGCGGCTGACCGCGCCGGTTGCCTGAGCTCCGGTCGGACTGGTCGGACTCGTCGGACAGGTCGGACCCCGCCATGACGTTGTTTCACACGGTTGTGCGGTCGCTGCGGGCGCTGGGCGTGCCGGCGCGCGCGCGGCATGTCGTGGTCGCCGTGTCCGGTGGGGCGGACTCCATGGCGCTGTTGCACCTTCTGCACGGGCTTGCTCCAGCTCTGAATCTGCGCCTGACCGTGGCGCATCTGCACCATGGCCTGCGCGGGCGCGAGGCCGATGCGGATGCGCGTTTTGTGCGTGCGGAGGCGCGGCGGTTGGGCTGGCCGTGCGTGGTGGGGAGGGTGCGGGTGGAGGCGGCGGCGCGCGCGGGTGGGATCTCTCGCGAGATGGCCGGCCGCGAGGCGCGCTATGCCTTCTTCGTGCGTGTTGCCCGGCGCCATGCGCGCGGCGACGCCACGGTGATCGCCACCGCGCATACGGCGGACGATCAGGCGGAGACCGTGTTGCTGCGACTGGCGCGAGGCACCGGCGCGCGCGGGTTGGGCGGCATCCCCACGGAGCGCGAACTATCCGGCGGAGTGCGCGTGATCCGTCCGCTGCTGGCGGTGGCGCGCGAAGACCTGCGGGTGTTCTTGAAGCAGGGCGGGGCCACCTGGCGCGAAGATGCGTCCAACACCGATGAGGCCTATCTGCGCAACCGCGTCCGGGGGGAGGTGCTGCCGATGCTGGCGCGCACGCTCAACCCGCGCATCGGCGACGCGCTGCGGCGCACGGCCGATTTGTTGCGCGAGGATGAGGCGTGGATGCAGGCGATGACGGATGCGATCTATGCGCGCGTGCGACGGGGCGACCAGACCCCGCAGGCGCTGGATGCGGCCGCGCTGGCGGGGGAATCCAAGGCGGCCCGGCGGCGCGTGTTGCAGCACTGGCTTCAGGAGGCCGGGGTGCCGGCGGCGGTTATCGATATGGCGGCGGTCGATGCGGTTGACGGTCTGCTGACGCGCCGTCGCGGAACCGGGCGCTGCGAACTGGGTGCGGGCTGGAGCGTGGCGCGCGACTATGGCGACCTGCGTTTGGAGCGTGGCCGCGAAAAGCCCGTGGCGGCCACGCGCGCCCACCGGCTGAATGTGCCGGGGGAGACGCTGCTTCCGGACTGGGGGCTGCGCGTGGTGACGGCGGCGGGCAAGGCGATCGTGCGCGAGCGTGGCCGCGTGGGACGACTGCCGGCGATCGCAACGATTTCGTGGGGTGCGCTCAAAGGACGTGCACTGAACGTGCGCCCCTGGCGCCCCGGCGACCGCATCGCCCCCTTCGGCATGACCGGTTCGAAGAAGCTTCAGGATGTGTTTGTGGACGCCAAAGTGCCGCCTGAACGGCGCGCGGGCATCCCGGTCCTTTGTTGCGGCGACGAGATTGTCTGGCTGCCGGGCTACCGAATCGCCCGCCGCTGGACTGTGAACAACCCGAGTGCCCGCATGCTCGAGATCCACGTGCGCAGCCTTCGAGAATGACGGTCCGCCCTGCCCGTTGCCAGGCCGGTTGGTCAGTCCAGCGGATTCCAGACGCGGCGGAAGCCGGCGTTACCGAAGTCGGCCGTGTTGACGGTGGCAAACTCGGTGACGCCATGGTGATGCAGGGTC
>CAZWQJ010000365.1:0-3681 GCA_964635825.1 uncultured Victivallales bacterium
CGCGTTGCTGGCTGCGAAGCGGAAGTAGTAGGTGGTGGCGGGAACCAGGTTCGTCAGGGACACGAACAGCGGACCCGCGCGCCGGTCGGGCCGCAGGTCGACGTGCTGCCAGCTCGTGGCGGTCGTGCCGCCATCGGCGGTACCCCAGTAGGCGCGGACGTCGGTTGCCAGTCCGGAGTCCACGGTGAGTTCACCGTCGATGTCGGCGGAGGTCGGCGTCAGGTTGGCCGCGCCGCCCACCTGCGTGATGGCCGGCGGAACCGGCTCGCCGGCCGCACCGATGGGCCAAGCGAAAGGCCGCGCCACGCTCCAGTTGGTGGCGAAGGCCGCCTGGCGCCAGTACCACAAGCCCGCACCCGCGGCCAGACGATCCGCGGTGTCCGGCCCAAACGGAGTCAGCGACCAGTCGCCGCCCAGCGGCAACCAGTAGCGCACCGCGGCGTTGGTGGGCATGCCGTCGGGGCTGATGCCGGCCTGGAGACTATCCGAGTCCTGCGGCGGATCGGCGGCGGTGGCCAGCGCGGCCAGTCCCAGATTCGTGATGGCCGCGGCCGCCGCATATGGGTATCCCACGAAATTCCAGCCGGGCCCCAGCGTCCGCGTGCGCGAGGCATCCGTCTCAAGCAAGCCCGCCAAGTATACGTTCGTCACGGCGCTCACGCGCAGCCAGAATCCTTCGGCCGGCGCCAACGGATTCGTGGGCGAACTCCAGCCGCCAATGGACTTCGCATACACCGTGAAGTTCTGCAACGCCAGGTTCCACGCGTAGATTTGCGCCCCGTTCGCCACCACCGTTGCGAGCACATTGGACACGCTCCACACCGCACGTCCATCCGGAGGCAGGAAGGGATTCGACATGGGATGAAACACCCCCGTCGTCAGGTTCGTCCGCGTGTACCCGGCGCCATTGACGGTGTAAACCGTTTGCGTCCCAAACGTGGCGGCCACGCGATAGAGCAGCACCGGCTGCACGGCCAACTCGTCCGCGAATGCGTAGGTATTCAGCGGCGGCGCCGCCACGAGGTTGCTCGGCCCCTTCACGAAGCCTTGGGAGACGTCCGTGCTCCACTCCACGCGGTACACCCGGTCCGCCACGCTCGCCCACGTCAGCGCCACCCCGGCCCCCCCACCGGTCACCCGGACGTCCGTCAGGGCCAAGACCGACGCCGCACTCGTCGGCACCGTCCCCGCCACGTACTCCGCCCAGTCCGTCGCCCCGTCGCTGTCGAAATCGCCGCTGCCGTCGCTCACCGTGACATTGCCGAAGTGCAACAACTCCCACTCATCCGGAAGACCGTCGTTGTCCTCGTCGCCATCGCTCGTCACGAAATTCGTGCTCGCCGGCGCCCACGCCACCCCCGCCGCGTTGCTCGCCCAGGCGCGGTAGTAGTAGAGCGTACTGCCCGTCAACCCGGTGATGTTCGTCGCAAACACCCCCACCCCACGCCCGCCAAAGTCCACCCAGTTCGTCCACGCCGCCTCGTCCGTGCCGCCGTCGGTCGTGTTCCAGAAGACCGCCACGGCGGTGGTGAGCCCACCGGTCGAGACCAGACTGCCGTTCAGCGTCGCCGTCGTGACTCCAACACCCGTCGCGCCGCCCGCGTTGTCCACCTCCGGAGCCGCCTCCGATTCGAACTCGTACGGGCCCACGTCGACACGGACCGACTGCACCCGCGGCAGGCCGCGCAGGTCCTTCGCGGCCACCATCCAGGCCTGGTTCGTGCCGGCGTCGACGCAGGGCGAGGCCGCCTCAAGTCGATAGTCGTCATCGGCGGTCCCGAGGGTGCCGTCGGGACCGTCAGGATCGCGCCAGAGGGGATCGGCGTCGATGTTGCCGCCGCCGTCCAGAAGCGACGATCCGGCGGCCAACCCGACGTGCCCGCCGGCGAGACCGCCCCTCACATCGCTGAACGACACCGTAGGCTGACTGACCTGAGCCGCTTCCAGACTGATATAACTCACCCCGGCGTAGATTTCATTCCCCGTCCCGGCCCAGTTCCCCCAGATGATCGAGTTGCGGAGCCATGGGAAGGAAGCGGCGGCGTAAAGCCCCCCACCCTGATTCTCGCCGACGTTGCCGCTGAGGGTGACCGCGTCGTAGTGGTCCGCGGTTCTCTCCGCGCAAATCGCGCCGCCACGCATCGCCACGTTCGTCGTGAATTCGCAGTTGTACACGATCCCCGACGCATACTGACCGTACAGGGCGCCACCGTATCCGGCTGTGTTCCGCATCACGCGACAGTTCGCCACCACCGCCGCCACGTTGCGGATCTGGATGCCGCCGCCAAATTCGTGGGTCGTGGTGCTTGGGCCCACCGCTTGTCCGCCCGTAACCGTGAATCCGTCAATCCGTGACGACAGGGAAGGCTCAAGCTCTATGCGTGTGAGCCACGCGTAGTTGGTGCCCGACCAGGACGTGCCACCATAGCTGGCGGACTCCAGCGCCAGGCCGACGAGGGCATCGTCGATGACATGCAGACTCACCAGTCTCTCCGGTAGGGGCGCCAAACCGAGCGCGTCCCCCGTATACAGATCGAAGGTCCGGATCGTGAAGTCATGAGCCTGGTAGTGGTACCGTCCCTGTGCGGCATCCAGTGCACCGGCCATGCCGGAGCCCAGCGGCAAATTGGTCGCCAGCACCGTCACCTGTCCGTTGGCCGGGTCCACCTGCGCAAAGACAACCTGCGTGAGCGTGTTGGTGTCCTGATACCAGCTTCCCGTCAGATAGCCGGCGGCCTTGCCGGCCAGTCCGTAGAGCATGTCGTTCGTGTGACAGTAGTGCAGGAAACTGAACGACTCGGCCAACTGGAAGCTTGCCTCGCTTGCGCCCGTATCCAGGTCCAGCACCCGCAACTGACGATCGTCGGTCTGGTAGAAGCAGCGGCGGCCGACCGCGTCCAACGTAAACGTCGAATTGTAGCAGTTCGTCGGAATCGAGGTCGCAACGACATGCACCGTGCCCGTTGCGGGGTAAATGCGCACGAGCATGTTGCTCGCCGTCGTCGCGGAGAGGCCGGAGCCCCAGAACCACGACACGCGTCGCTGCAGCAGGCCGTACAAATAGCCGCTGGCGGGCTCGTACTCCAAGGCCCGCAAATCGTGCGTCATGGGGTGGCTCGCGCTTACCACACCGCTGGTCGCATCGACCACGTACAGCATGTTCGTCGTGTGATAGAAGTAGCGCCCGCCGGCCGCGTCGCAGGCCGAGGCTCCATTGCGCAAGGGTCCGGACAGGCCATTGGGGCCGTGTGCACTCCGGCCCCCGCCGTGCATGCGGACCACGTGGTGGCTGTTGTCCTGGCGCGATGACTCGCCACGAGCCACGACCGGCCCATCGTTGTTCTCCAGATCACCCGATAGCACGGTGGGATTGACCCGCCAGTCGCGCGAGTCGAGCATGGCCTCGTTCCCCACGAATCCGCCATAGACGGACACCCCGCCCGGCACGCTAAAACTGGCCCGCCGGTCCCCACTGGCGCTCGGCAGGTAGGTTCCCGCGGCAACCCAGATCTGCGCCCCGGCCGGCGCCCCGACCAACGCGCTCTGCAGGCCCGTGTAGGCATCCGTCCAACTGCTACCGTCGTTGGCGCCTTCCGCCGCATGATCGACGTACAGAATCGGTGCTGGGGATGACGTCGTCGTGGTGCTCGTCGTGCTGGTCGTCGTGGTGCTTGAACTCGT
>CAZWQJ010000366.1:0-3671 GCA_964635825.1 uncultured Victivallales bacterium
TGGCTCCTCCTGAACCGGCGTATTCCTTCCTGGAGGTGGGCGCGACTGGCATGGTGGTGCAGGCGGCGGCTTCAGCAGCCGTGGTGCCCGCCGGCGACGTGGCGACGCCCGGTGTGCTCTACGTCGAACCCTCCACCCTGCACTCCCTCGGCTTCCAGTGGGATCTGGCGGGCGATGACAACCGCAATGCGCGCGTCGCGGTGCGCTACCGGGCCACGGGCACCACCGCCTGGCGGGATGGGATGGATCTGCTGCGCATCCAGCAGGAAATCAACTTTGGCCTCGATGGGTTTTCGGATCCGGACACCTACGTGTGCAGCAATCGCTTTGCGGGCAGCATCCTTTTTCTGGAGCCCGCGAAGTCCTACGACGTGTTGCTGACGATGACGGACCCGGATGCCGCGCCGACGGGCACCGGCGCGTTGCGGGAGATGGCGCTGCACGTGTCCACCAAGACGGAGCCGGTCCCCTTTGAAGGAGGGCGGCGCCTGCATGTGTATCCGGCCGATTATGCCGGCGCGCGTGTCGAGCCCGCCTTCGACGAGTTGAACCACGCCTACCGCGTGGCTGAACCGGGCGACCGGATCCTGCTGCACGCGGGGGAGTATGTGGGCGAGCGCAAGCTCACGCGCTCCGGCACGCGCGAGCGCCCGCTCGTGATCGCGCCCGCGGGTGACGGTCCGGTGGTGCTGCGCAGCGAAAGCTCGGGCCTGGTCGTGTCCGGGAACTACCACTGGATCGAAGGGCTCACGTTTCGCGTCGGCAGCGTCGGCATCCGCGCGCGCGAACCGGTGACGGGGCTGACAGTCTCTCGCTGCCGCTTCGAGGGTTCGCAGCAGGTGGGCGTGCAGTCCCAGCACCCGCGCAGCCGCGACATCCTCGTCATGGATTGCGAGTTCGTCGGCACGGAGGGCACCTGGCACGACCGCGACAAGACGCGCCCGTACAAAGCGGTGTGGGTGGCGGGGCAGGGGATCGACATCGCCTACAACCGCGTGCGCAACCAGTGGGACGGCCTCAGCGTCTCACCCTCGCGCCCCACGGGCGAGTTTGCCTCCACCGTTTGCGCCATCGACTTCTATCACAACGATGTCGCCGAGATCGTGGACGACAACGAGGCCGACGAAGGGCAGCACAACATCCGCTACTTTCAGAACCGCTTTGTGGATCACTACGTCGGCCTGAGCGCCCAGCCGGTGCACGGTGGACCATGCTATTTTGTTAGGAATTTTCAATACAACATCAAGTCCGGGAAGATCTTCAAGTTGAACGTGAATCCGTCGGGGCTGGTGATCCTGAACAACACGACGGTCTCGGGCTGCCGCGAGCGTGAGCCGGGCACGGCGTTCTTCAACCGGGGCTACTGGAACACGCACGTTTACAACAATGTGTTCTTCGGCATCGCGGGCGACACGATGGCTGGGGGTCCACGGGATCCGGGTGTGTCGCACATGGACTACAACGGGTACCGCGTCACCGGGATCGTGCGCTGGAATCACTTTGATCCGGCCACGCAGCGCCAGGCCCTGCACGGCGGCGACGGCAGCATCGCCGCGATCAACCGCACGCGGCTGGAGCGGTATCCGACGCTGGCCGCGTTTGCCGCTGACACCAGCAACGAGTTGCACGCGGTGGAGCTGGACTTTGCCGATTTCGCGGGGTTGTCCGAGCCGCAGCCGGAGCCGGCGAATCACGACCCCGCCGCACTCGATCCGCGCCTGGCGGCCGGATCGCGCGCGCGCGATGCCGGCCGCGTGATCCCGAACATCACGGATGGCTTTGCCGGCCGCGCGCCCGACCTGGGGGCCTTCGAGGCGGACCAACCGCTGCCGCACTACGGGCCACGCCCGGCGCCGTGAACGCGAGCGGCAGCAGGCGCCGCGGTGGCGCTACGGTTTGCCGCCGCTGGGGCCGAGAATGTTGACGCGCTTGGGGTCGGCGACGCGGTGGAAGGGGGCGGTCTGCGGTTTGGCCAGGGCCTGTTCCCAGGCGCGGCACCAGCCGGCATAGTCGCGTTTCACCGATGCGGGGTTGGCGCGGCTGCGCACCGGGAAGTCGGGGTGTGACGGGCGGCCGGTGTGATGGCCGGTGACCTGGAAGCGCAGATCGATCGACCAGCGCGCCACGTCGGACATGTTGGGCGTGCCGCGGTGCGGCGTGTACTTGTTCATCACGACCACACCGCCGCGGGGGCATTCGGCCGCGACCGGTGTGTGCGTGGGCAGCGCGTCCGGTGCGATTTCGGTGCCGTAGCTGCCGGTGATGTGGGGCAAGGCACCGCCCGCGACGCAGCGCGGCAGCACTTCCATGCAGCCGGTCGCGCGCGTGGCGTGTACGAGCGGCGTCCAGAACGTGAAGATGCGGCTTGGGTCGGATTCCGGCATCGTCACCCCCACATCCTGGTGCCAGGGAACGTTCATGAAGCCATCGGTACCATCGACGCTGGCGGGCATTTTGGCGCGCACATGCTGGATCGGGTTGCAGGTGATCTCCGGGCCCAGCAGTGCCTCCGCCAGATCCAGCAGGTGCTCGTTGTGCAGGAACTCGAACATGGCGCGACCGCGCAGCAGCATGATGTCCATGCCCTGCATCACGCTGCGATTCTGGCGGTAAAGACTGATGACGCGGTGCTCGAAATCCAGATCGGTGCAGGGTTCCTGGATCTTGCCCGCGGCGAGCAGTTCGCGGGCGCGGCGGTCGATAAATGCCTGGAGCTCCGCGATCACGGGGGCGAGGTCGGCGTCGGTCAGCACCCCGTGTGCGATCACAACCCCTTCGCGCTCAAACTCCCGGACTTCCTCGGTAAATGTACGCATCTCTGGCCGCCTCCCGTCGGCTGTATCTGATTTGTGAACACGGTCGGCGAGCCGCCGACCCTCCAGGGCCATTCCCGCTTTTCGCCTGTGTCCGATGGAGGGCCGCCGGCCCGGCGGCCTTCGGTTTCGATGTGAACGAATCGCTCACCGAACTACTGTTTCTTCTTCTTTTCCAGTGCGGCGCTGAACCAGTCGTTGGTGGGCATGCGGGGGACGGCGGAGGGGCGCGAGGCGGGCTGGGGGGCGCCGGGACCCGTGCGGGGGCCGCGCGCGGCGCCGGGCTCCGGTTTGGACTTCAGCGAGAGCGCGACGCGCTTGCGGGCCAAGTCCACTTCCAGCACCGTCACCATCACGCGCTGCTGCACCTTCAGGATCTCGGCGGGATCTTTGACGAAGTGGTCGGCGATCTGGCTGACGTGCACGAGGCCATCCTGGTGCACGCCAACATCCACAAAGGCCCCGAAGGCGGTGACGTTGGTGACGATGCCGGGCAGCTTCATGCCCGGCTTCAAGGCCTCGAGCGTGGTGATGCCTTCGGCGAAGGCGAACGCCTCAAAGGCTTCGCGTGGATCGCGGCCCGGCTTGGTCAGCTCCTCCAGAATATCCTTGAGCGTGGGCAGGCCGACCTGGTCATTGACGTAGCGTTCGGGCTTGATCGTGGCGCGCAACTCCGGGCGCTTCATGAGGTCCGTCACGGTGCAGGACTGGTCCTTGGCCATCTGCTCGACGAT
Organism: uncultured Victivallales bacterium; assembly: GCA_964635825.1. Lineage (GTDB taxonomy): Bacteria > Verrucomicrobiota > Kiritimatiellia > UBA8416 > JAIOPI01 > CAZWQJ01. Next base: position 3,548 of record CAZWQJ010000366.1, read on the forward strand.
CGTGTAGCTCTCGGGATGGACGGCGCTGGCGTCGAGCGGGTTCTTGCCGTCGCGGATGCGCAGGAAGCCGGCCGCCTGCTCGAAGGCTTTGGGGCCGAGGCGTGGCACCTTGGCGAGTTCCTTG
>CAZWQJ010000367.1:0-3666 GCA_964635825.1 uncultured Victivallales bacterium
CCGGACTCGAGCCTTGGCCAGCAATGCCTCATGCTGCACGACAAACCCGTGCCGCTCGATGTGAGTCAGCGCTGCCTCGCGGATCTGCGCGATCTGCGCCTCCGACAGCACCCGTTGTGTCCGCAATGTATCAATCATCATTTTGTTTCCCTTTCACTCCGCTTCACTTCTTACCGGCATTGGTCGAATGAATCGAGGGAATCAACAGAGTCGACACCCCGCCTCACTCCTAACGCTTCACGCTCAACGCCCTCACGTTTCACGCCTCCACCACCCGCACCCATTCCACGCTCGTGCAATCGGTGCTCGGCCCGGCGTAATACACCACCAGGAAGTCGCCGTTCGGCAGGGCCGCGGTGGCCGGCAGGCCGACGGAGAACTTGCCCGTCTCCGACCAGGCGTCGGCCATGCCGTCCTTCCGCACCGTCTGGCCGGGCAGGACGCTTTCATACAACGTCAACATCGATTCCTCGGGCCAGGTGCGCCCGGCGTCCGCGCTGGTCCGGCAACGGATCGCCGGCGCGCCGGTCCGATCCACATAGACCATGGCCAGCCGCCCATCGCGCAGCGCAACGGCCGGCGCCGGCTGTCCCGGCACGCCCGTGTCCCACAATGCCGACCACGTCCGCCCGCCGTCGTGCGACTCGCGGGCATGGATGTTCAGATAGGTTGCCGCCGGGTTGTCATAGGTCCAGAAGAGATCGAGAATCCGGCCGTCGGGCAGCACCTGCGGCCTTTGATCCCAATAGAAAATGGTCGGGTGACGTGTCACCACGCTGTGCCGGGGCCAGGTCCGGCCGCCGTCGCGCGAGAACATGAGCACGGACGAATGCACCCATGGCGACGTGTCGTAGTAGGACTTGTTGGTTTCGAGCTGGCAGACCCGCTCGCCGTCCGGCAGCAGCAACACCGGCCCCGTGATCGGAGTCGGCATGTTGAACGGCGAGGTATCCATCAGCGTCGGCGCGCTCCAGGTGTCCCCGCGGTCCGTGGACTCGGCGAACATGATCCGTGAATCGAGCAACCCCTCCGTCTTCTCGTTGTAGAAGGGAAGCGCCGGATCGGTGTTATCCACCCAGTACAGTGTGGCCAACACCCGTTCTCCGCCGAGCGCCGTCAGCCCCAACGCCCGGAACTGGCCCGGTTTGCCCTCAACCGCGGGCGCGTCGAAGGGCAACGAGTTCCGTCGCCACGTCTGGCCTTCGTCGTCCGATGCGGCGAGCATCACGTGCTGGCCGTCCTTGCCGCCCTTCGTGCAAGCCGCCCGGCAACTGACCAGCCAGCGCCCGCCCGGCAGCACCGCCACCTGCGGGAACGCGCAGCTCTGACGATCGGTGCCGGGCAGGCTCGGGAATACGGAACCATCTTTCAGCATCTTCACGCCCGCACATCCTCCTCCCGGTATCGGATCGCCTGGCAGGAGACGTCGCCCCACCCACCCCACTCCCCGCCGGTTTCCGAGCCGCTGGCGAAATAGAGCGCGGTCACGATCGCGCCGTCCGCAAGCTGCACCGTTGATGGATAGCCAAGATCGGCGTTGCGGATGCCGTCGCCGGCCAATAGCACTTCATGGTCCGTGTCCCACGTCGCCCCGCCGTCGCGGCTGAACAGAACCCCGCAGCCTATGGGCCGAATGCGGCGCCCGAATGTCAGTTGTGCCGTCCCGCTCGCCAGCAGGGTCAGGTCGGCCGGGTGCTCGCCATCGCGCGTCACCTGTACGGGTTTGCTCCAAACGCGCCCGCCATCGTCGCTGAAGAGCGTGTCCACATGGCCGGACTCCGAGCGTGCCGCGGCCATCATCCGGCAACCAGACAGGAAGGTGTACGCGGTTTCATTGTGCCCGACCGCCACCAGCGACTCGTCGCCCCAGGTCTTGCCGCCATCGGTGCTGCGCAGCAGGATGGTTACATCCCTCACGCCCTTGCGTTTCCTGCGCGGCGAGCCGTACACGCCCATCAGCAACGTGCCGTCCGGCGCCGCGATGATGCGGCCGTACGGGGATGGGAGCTTGAGCAGCGCCGATTTGTAGGGCCATTCCCGGCTCCACGTGCGACCGTTATCGGCGCTGCGCCGCACGAACATCGTGGGAACCCGGCCTTTGGCCTCGACGCTCCTAAATTGCGGGCCGTTCGGCTCGTCCACATAGCAGTCCAGGCACGCCTTCCAGTAGGCGGCGATCAGTTCGCCCTTGGCGTTCACGCCGAACGCCGGATTGCGGCTGTCTTCCCACCGCGGCGTGATCTCCACCGGGTCGCTCCAGCGCCGCCCCCCGTCCCTCGATGTGGCGACCGCCAGCGTGGCGCTTGCCGAAATATGCGTTCCGCCGGTACGGTAGATCACCGCGAGCGACTGACTCCCCGTACGCACCAGCACCGGGAAATAGCCTTGCGTGGAGCAGATCAGAAACCGCTCCAGCCGCTTCCGCTTGCCCACAAAACAATCCGACTCCGCCCTGAGAAACTTACTTGCGCTCATGTATCTGTCTCCTTCCTTAATCGACTCCCTTTGTCAGCCGCTCGGCGCCATTCACTTCGACCCGTAGCCTACCCGCCCGCCAACTGCCCCGGCGTCAGCTCATTCAGCAGTGGTTGCCCCCTCTGCAGTCTCTCGACGTTCTGCACGAAGATGTCCCATACCCGCCGCAGGAAGAACGGGCTGCCGCTGGAACCGGAAATATGCGGCGTCATGATCACGTTGGGCAGATGCCAGAGCGGATGCTCCGGCGGCATGGGATAGTGGTAATGGGTGTCGAGCGCCGCGCCGGCAATCCAGCCGTCGCGCAGAGCGCGCACGAGCGCCTGCTCCTGGATCAGCGGACCGCGCGCCGGATTCAGAACGTACGCCGTCGGCGGCAGGGCGCGCAGTTCGGTCTCCCCGACAATTCCCTCATTCGCCTTGGTCAGCGGCATGGCAAGGATCAGGAAGTCGAGCCCGCCGAGGAACTCGGCCGTCTGCTCCGGGCGGAAGACCCGGTCAGGCAACGTGCCCTCCGGATCGCCGGTGCCGGGAACGCGGTAGATGTTGGCGCGTTCCTTCACGCCGGATCGCGTCAGCACATGCACGCGCATGCCAAACGCCTTGGCCAGCCGGGCCGTCTCGCGCCCGATCCCGCCGTAGCCCCAGAACCCGACCGTCAGCCCGCGCAGTTCGCGCTGGAAACGGATGTCGCGATCCCAGATGCCCTGATCCTGGTTGCGGATCATGCCGCGCAGGTCGCGCAGGAGATTATCCATCATCGCGACGTTCCACTCGGCAATCGGCACGTCGAAAACACCGAGCGCGTTGCAGGCGCACACGCCGCGTTCCGGCAGGCCGATCCCGACCAGTTGCGTGTAGCCAGCCGACGCGATCTGCACGAGGCGCAGCGACCGCATGTCCGAGAGGTTACTCGGCGGAAAGGTGCACAGCATCGCGTCCACGTCCGCAATGAGCGACGCGGGCAAGGAAACGACTTCGTCCTCGTTGGGCGGTTCGACGAAGCGGACGGAGACACCCGGCAGGGCCTGCAAACGCCGCAGGCCCCCGGCATCGACTCGCGAATTGATCAGCACAGTGGTCATGTGCGCTTCCCCTCTTCCTCCGGCAGGATCTTGCCGGGCACGCTGTTGTATTCGCCGCTTCCAGGCACGAACGGGAAGCGGCGTTTGGTTTCCTCGGTCAGCACGA
>CAZWQJ010000368.1:0-3634 GCA_964635825.1 uncultured Victivallales bacterium
ATATCACAACCCACGCCCACCCCGTTTCTTACTCAGGATCGTGGATACGCCATGCTCGCCCGTCCCATCTTCTGAGTCAGCAGTTGACGATATGCATGCATGTCTGCTATCATTCTGATGTCGTTAATGGATGCAAGAAAGGAGGCGATGTGATCGCCCAGATAACATTGCGAAAGATCCCAGACGAGGTGGGCAAGGGGCTTCGGGCGAGGTCCAAGAAGGCGGGGCGCAGCCTGAACCGGACGGCGATCGAGTTGCTCGAAGCGGCACTGGGGATTCGCGACACGGACTCCAAACGGCGCGACTTGTCCCGCCTGGCCGGACAGTGGGACGCGGAAGAGCGCCGGCGGTTCGAGGAGAACACGCGGATCTTCGAACAGATTGACGCCGAGGTGTGGCCGAAGTGAGAGTGTGCCTGGACACGAACGCCTACAGCCGGTTCATGGGTGGGCATGCGCCGCTGACCCAACTGCTTGAGGCAAGCGAAGAGGTGCTCATGCCCGCCACGGTCCTGGGGGAACTGCACGCGGGTTTCGAGCTGGGAACCCGGCGGGACGCGAACCGAAGGCAACTCAGCGAATTCCTCGCGCTTCCCGGCGTCGATATCATTCCCGTCAGCGCCGACATCGCCGAACGATACGGCATGCTCGTCCGTCAACTGACGCGCCAGGGCACGCCGATCCCGACCAACGACATCTGGATCGCCGCCGCCGCTTTGGAGACTGGCGCTCGCCTGGTAAGCTACGATCCTCATTTTGAGCATGTTCAAGGCTTGATCATCCTCAATCCCTGATCCATCTAGAGCACGTGCGCAGGGGCGCGCTTGCCACCCTCCTTCGCGCTTCGCTTCGCTTGCGCTTCGGAGGGCAAGCCCGACACCTTTTTGAAGAAGTATTCAGTTTTCAGTACCGCCGCCGGCCCGCGGCGGGCCGGATGGAAGAGAGCATGAGAAACGTTCAACGCTCAACGTCCAACGCCCAACGTTCAAGTCCGGAACATCTGAAGTTGAGCGTTGAGCGTTGAATGTTGAACGTTGGGCGTTCATGGATAACAAGTTACGTCAGAATTGATGCAGGGGTTTCTCAGATCAGGTCTTTGCTTCTTGCCTTGCTCCGCCGCCTGCATTACATTGCTGCCATAGCAAGGAGGTTATCCGAATGAATGCAGTTGCCACGGTGACATCCAGGGGGCAAGTTACCTTGCCGAGAAGGGTGCGCGAGGCGCTCGGTTCGCGCATCATCGAATTCGACGTCCAGGACGATGTGGTGCTGGTGAGGGCGGTGCGGAGCGTCGCGGGCGGTCTCGCCGCATACGCCCGCAAGCATCGTCCGCTCGCCGCCGTGCGCGCGGAGGTCTGGAAGGAGGTCGCCCGTGCCAAGGCCCAAGGTCGTCCTTCCTGATACCAACGTGGTGCTGCGCTATCTGCTCCGCGACCACGCGGCGCACTACGCCCGGGCCAGCGAGTTCTTCGAGGCCGTCCGGGAGGGCAGGCGCCAAGCCGTGTTGCTGGAAGGCGTGCTCGTCGAGTGCGTATACGTGCTGACGAAGTTCTACCAGGTCCCCCGCTCAGAAGCGGCCGGCAAGCTGCAGGGCCTGCTCCAGTACAAGGGGATGCGCAACCCGGACCGACCGGAACTCCTCGATGCGCTAAAGCGCTACGCGGAAACCCCAGTCGACATCGTGGACTGTATTCTCCTTGCCAAGGGCAAAGCCGAGCATACGGAAGTGTTCTCATTTGACGACGATCTCCGCCCCAAGCAGACCTGACCCGGTCCCGTTCGTTCGCGTGGAACTGGGGTGTCCGGTCAACGCTCACCAGGTCTATTCCTGCGTCCGCCATTGCTGCTCAACCACCCGACACGCAACACTCACCCGCACACTTACTCCCCACCCTTACTCGGATACACTTAAACCAACCGCTTACTCGATTTCCCCACTCGTCCGCTCCACACGCGCCCACGGTTTAAGTGAGTCGTTTAGGCGTATCCGCTCTTCCACCGTGGTCAGCGTCTCTTCCGCGACACCCGACACCCGACACCCGGCTTCCGCCGCCACCGTCCGCCCATCGATAAACTCGAATCCGACGCGGTGAATGCGCGCCTGTTTCAGTTCCGCGTGGCCGACGCGCTGCTTGAGCAGATCCACGGCGCGCAGGCCCATGCCGATGAAGTCGAAGCGGCAGCAGGACAGCGGCCGGCCGCGGTAGGCGGGCCCGCCCGCGGCGGCCACGGCGCAGACGGAGACGTCCTCCGGAACCTGCACGCCCTGCCGGTCCAGCGCCGCCATCAGAGCCAGCGCGGTATACTCGTCATAGGTCAGGAAAGCCGTGGGCCGTTCGTCCGGGTCGGCCTGCCGCCACTGCTCTGCCGCCAGCGCCAGATTCCCGGCCGCATCGCCGCTGCCCCCTGCGGAAATCCAGCCGTCGGTGGCCAGCAGATTCAGCCGCTCCAACTCGGCCAACGCCGCCCCGCGCCGCTCGACCACGTCCGAGGAGTTCCGCCACATCAGCGCAGCGCCCGGTTCGTAGGTGTACCGCACGGCGCCGGTGGCGCGGCCGTCCAGGTAGGCCATCCGCCGATGTCCGTGCTCGGCAAGATGGTCCACCGCCCGCACGGCAGCAGCGCGGTTGTCGCATGCCACATAATCCAGCGGGATCTCCGACGCGCAAAAATCCACCACCACGCCCGGCGTGCCCCAGCGTGTGAAGGCCTTCAGGTAGTCGTGGTTCTCCAGCCCCACCAGCACCACACCGTCCGCGCCGGCCTCGGCAATCTGGTCCGCCAGCACCAACCCGTCGCGGTTCAGCGAGAAGAGGTGCACGTCCGCCCCGACCCGCTGGCCGCCCACCATCACGCCGCGCAGGATCGCGGAGCGGTATTCCGAGAGAAACAGGGTCTCGCGCGACTCGGGATAGATCACGCCAATGCGCCGCAGCGCGCGCCGGGTCGCGGCGGTGGCCTTGTTGACGAAGCAGCCCTTGCCCATGTCGCGCCGCACGAGCCCTTCGTCCGCCAGCACGTCCATGGCGGTCTTCACCGTCATGTACGACACGTCCAGCGCCGCACACAATTCGTGGTACGACGGCAGCGGCGCCCCGCGCTTCAACTTCCCCGCGCGGATCAGCTCCCGCACGTGCTCGATCACCCGTTGCTTCACCCGCGCCTGTGGATTCACTGTGAGATTCGTCATCGTGTCAGGCCCTCGTGTGATATCTAACCTATCTAAAGTATGCCGCCCCGCCGCGCCGGTGTCAAATGGATTCGCAGTTCTCATGAAGAAGCGTTAGACGCTCTACACTAGCAGCCTGTTGAAAAACCGGCTCACCACAGGTTCGCCCTCCATGGGGCACAAGCGAACCGCAGGAGTTTCAAGCTGGAGGGCGAGGCTGTGCCGAGCCGAATGGCTGTGTGGGTATTCTTCACCGGGCTGCCAGCCGCTCGCAAAACGCGGCAAGAGACGGCCATGCGCGCGAGCATAGGGTCATCCTTCGTCTACTTTCCGCCCGCGGCCTTGACGAGCGCCTCCGCCAGCCGCGCGCGCCAGGCGTCCATGCGCTCGTAGCCGGCCATCTCGGCATAAAAATCGTTGACCGTGTCCTTGCCCTTGTCCGTCCGCTTCTCGACGGCCTGCCTGA
>CAZWQJ010000369.1:0-3629 GCA_964635825.1 uncultured Victivallales bacterium
ATCCCGCGTAAGCGCATCGACTTCATCCTGCGCGCATTCGCGGCCGCCCGGCCGGCACTGTCGCGTCCGGCCACGCTGCTCGTGCTTGGCGATGGACCCGAACGGGAGGCCCTGCAGTCGCTGGCCCAGTCGCTCGCGATCAACCGGAATGTCCGCTTTCTGGGCCTGCGCAATGATGTGCGCGATATCCTGCACGAAGCCGATGTGCTCGTGCATGCCGCCCTCGCCGAAACCTGCACCTATGCCATCTCCGAAGCCATGGCGTCCGCGCGCCCCGCCGTCGTCACCGAGGCCGGCGCGGCGCGCGAGCAAATCGACCCTGGCGCCACCGGGGAAGTCCTGGGCCGCGACGATGCCGAGGGCGTCGTCCGCGCCCTCGTGCGCCTGCTCAATGATGACGCGCTTCGCCGCGAGATGGGCCTGCGAGCCCGTCGGCGATGGGAGAAGCGCTACCGCGTCGAAACCTCCGCCCGGCAGTACCACACCCTCTGCCGACTGATAACCGATAACCGATAACACCACGGCCCCCCATGACCCTCTCCATTCCCCGCGTCTGTCACGTCGTGATCTCCCTCGCGCCCGGTGGCCTCGAACAGTTGGTGGTCACCTGGACCAATGCCCGCAACCGCGCGCACCCCGGCTCCACCTGCATCGCCTGCCTCGACCAGGCCGGGGAATTGGCTTCGGTCGTCGAGGGCGCCGCCGTCAGCGTTCTGGGGGCGCGCCGCTGGCGCTTTCTCTGGGATCGCGCCGCGGTGCGCCGCCTGCGCGAGGACTTGCGCTCGCAGCTGCCCTCGGGACCCATTGATGTGGTCCACTCGCACAATCTGGCGGCGCAACAGTACGCCGCGCTGGCCGTGCGCGGCGGCAACGTCGGCCATATCCACACCGAGCACGGTTCCAATATCCACACCAGTGGCCTCAAGAACCGCCTCCGGCACCGGGTGCTGGCACGCGTCTCGGACCGCGTCGTCGCCGTCTCTGACGATACCGCCCGCGCGATGGCTCCCATCTGGGGGCTGAGCGAGGGACGCCTGACGGTCATTCCCAACGGCGTCGCGGCGGCACCCGTCGTCGATGACGCGGAGCGGCAGGCCCTCCGCCACGAACTCGATCTGCCGCCTGATGCCCTTGTGCTGGGCGGGGTGGGGCGCCTGGCCGTAGTCAAAGGCTACGATCGCCTGCTGGCGGTCCTGCCGGCGTTAGTCCCACTCCTGCCGCGCCTGATGGTCGTCCTGGTGGGCGATGGCCCCGAGCGCGCCGCCCTGGAATCTCAGGCCCAGCAACTCGGCGTGCGCTCCCGCGTTCGCTTCGCGGGCTTTCGACGCGATGCGCGGCGCTTCTTCCCGCTGTTCGACTGCTATGTGGCCCCGTCGCGCAGTGAAGGCTTGCCGGTGGCCCTCCTGGAAGCGATGGCCGCCGGCTGCCCGGTGCTCGTCACCGATGTCGGTGAACAACGCGCGGTCATCGCAGACGGCGCGGCCGGGGCGCTCTTGCCGCGCGAGGATCGGCGCTGGGTTGAGACCTTTCTGGAGCAGCTTGGCGAACGCGGACGGCGCGAGGCGCGCCAGCGGGCGGAGTTCGCGCGCGAGCGCGTCCGCACCCTCTACAGCCTGGACGCGACGATGGCCGCCTATGAGCGCCTGTACAAGGCCCTCGCGCCGACCTCCCCATGAACGTCCTCACCATCAGCAACCTCTATCCGCGCCCGGACCGCCCGCAGGCGGGCATGTTCAATGCCCAGCTCTTTCGGCAAGTGGGAGAGGCCCTGGCGATTCGGCCCGGCGGTGGTTCTGTGCACAACGTCTGCCTCGTCCCCGAGTGGCGACCGTGGCGTTGGGCGGCCATCCGGCGCTGGGCGGCACCCGCGGGCGATGCCATCCACACTCGCTACGAGCCGGTACCTTACGTGCCACTGGCGGGCCGGAACTGGAGCGCGAGCCTCTACGCGTGGACGATGCGCGCGCACCTGGCGCCCATGCAAAGCACCGACGCCGTGCTGGCCTCCTGGCTCTATCCAGATGGCGTCGCCGCGGCGCGCGTGGGGCGGATCGCGCGGCGCCCCGTCTGGGTGATGGTCCTCGGCACGGATGCCGCGCATCTCCAGAATCCCGCCCGCCGCGCTCAGATTCTCGCTGCCGCCGCCCACACCGCCGGCTACATCTGCGTCAGCCAACCGCTTGCGAGCCAGCTTGCCGCCGCCGGGTTGCCGCAGTCCCGCATCCATGTCATTCCCAATGGTGTCGACACCGCCCGCTTCCATCATCGCGAGACGGCCGTCGCGTGGGACGAGCTCCGCCGCCTGGCACCCGCCGCCGGCGGACTGCACGGGGGCGCCACCCCCGATGTGCGCACCATCTTGTTCGTGGGGAACCTGGTCCCCGTCAAGGCGCCGGAACTGCTGCTGGACGCGGTCGCCACCGCCCGACGCCAGAATCCGACGGTGCGCCTGCGGGTGGTCCTCATCGGATCCGGCCCGCTGGAGGCGTCGTTGCGGCGCCAGGCTCAGGAGGCGGGGATCGCCGCCGATGTGGAGTTCGTCGGCAGCCGCCCTCACGCCGAGGTGGTCCTCTGGATGAACGTCGCCGATGTCCTGGTTCTGTGCAGCCGCAGCGAGGGGATGCCCAACGTCATTCTCGAGGCGCTTGCTTCCGGGCTTCCCGTGGTGGCCACATCTGTGGGAGACTGTCCAAACATGCTGCGGGGCGAGCCCGCGGCGCGCGTGGTGCCCCCGGGCCAGGCCGCCGCTCTGGCCGCCGCCATCATGGACCTCACACAGAAAAAGCCGGATCGCGCGGCATTGGCCGCACGCCACGGTTCCCGCTCCTGGCGGGATCAGGCCAACGACATGGTCACGCAGATCGCGTCGGGTATGGGTATGTCACTATGAAGCGAAGTCACCGGATGCTCCTGTTCCTCGGCGTCGGAGCCGTCTCGCTCGCCATCCAGTTCGGGATGGGGCTGACGCTGGGCATGAAGCGCCCGATGGAAAGCGATGCCCTGTACTTCTTCCGGTTGGCGGTGAGCCTGTCGCGCGGCAACGGGTATGTGCTGGATCGTAGCTTCTGGCCGGACGCGCCCACCATGAGCCGCATGCCCGGCTGGCCCGCCACCGTGGCCGCCGCACTGAAAATCTCCCACACGAACCGCCCGGCCATCATGATGCGCTCGCTCAACTACGCCATCAACGCCGCCGCTGCCGTCTCCGTTTCGATCCTCGCCTGGGTCCTCTTTCGCCGTGCCGCGCCGGCCGCGCTGGGAGGGCTCGCCTACGCATGCTATCCCATCGGCATCCTCTCCGCCGACGAAGGCCTCTCGGAACCACTCTTCATTCTCCTCGCCGTCGTCGGCACCCTGCTCCTGCTCGGCGGCCTTGCACGCGCCGCCGTCGAACGCCTCGGCCCCGCCCGCATCCTCTCCGCCTGGGTTGGCTTCCTCCTCCTGGGCCTGGCCTGTCTCGTGCGCTCCAATTTCATCCTCTGGATCGGTTTCTTCGGCCTCGGGGTGGGGCTCTGGTCCCTGCGCGTTGGGCTCTGGCGCGCGCCCCGTTGGTGGGCCATCCTCGCCGTGGGCGCGATCCTCTTCGTGCTGCCCTCACTCGGATGGGCCGCCCGCAACTACCGCCTCTG
>CAZWQJ010000370.1:0-3629 GCA_964635825.1 uncultured Victivallales bacterium
TCCCCCCGCCCTCGCCGCCGATCTCGACCTGCGCCGCGCCTCCTTCACCGGCAGCCTCGCCCGCACCGAACTCTTCCCCATGCTGCGCGACCTCACCCTCCTCCAAGTCGTCGAAGCGCCACCCCACGACTTGATCGTGACCTGGACCAACCCCGTCACCATCGCCGGCCACGAAATCACCTGGGAGAGCCCCACCCTCGCCGCCGCCCACTACGGCCTCGAATACTGGGACGCACCCGCCGCCCGCTGGCAACTCCTCTACGAAACCACCTCAAACAACCTCGACACCTGCGTCCACCGCTTCCCCGCCATCACCACCTCCCGCGTCCGTTTCACGGTATTTTTACACCCCATGCGTTACTACGGACTCTCCATCCGCCACCTCCGCCTCCTCGCACCGGATGCCGCGCCCGCAACCCAAGCTTTGTCGCGAGCTTTGTCGCGAGCTTTGTCGCGAGCTTTGTCGGGAACTTTGTCGACAAAGCTCACGTCAACGCTCTGACGCATTTGCGTCATATGTTTTATCGGAACCGTCTAACCCCGCTCCCCACACCCATGCGCCTCCCCCTCACCACCTCTCTCATCGCCATCGCCATTCTCTCCACCGCCCACGCCGCGGAACTGGATTGGCGACTCTTCGATGTGCGCGGCCCCGATGGCGCTCCCATCTCCTCCGCCGCCGACAACCGCCTCGAAACCGCCTGGACCAGCACCGGCGGCCAAACGCCCGGCATGGCCATCACGATCGATCTGGCCGTCACCGGCATGATCCAGCGCGTCTACCTCACGCCCGGCGACGCCATCTCCCACTTCCCGCGCGCCCTGCGCCTGTCCGCCGGCCCCGACGAACAGCACCTCACACCCATCCTCGAAACCAATCTCCCAACCCGCGTGCACACCGACTTGCGGTTTCCGCCGGTCCACGCCCGCGTCCTGCGCCTCGAACTCATCGGCGAAGGCGCCGGCTACCCCTGGTCCATCGCCGAACTCGCCCTCTTCGGCAACCTCGCCCCCAATTCCTGGCCCCCACACGACGCCGTCATCCTTCCCCCCGACGCCTCCGAACCTCTGCTCCGCGCCGCCGCCGACCTCGCCTACTACACCACCGAACTCACCGGACGCGCCGTTCCCATCCTCACCCCCGATGCCGCCACCAACGTCACCGGACTCCTCCTCCGCCTCGAAACCCCATCCATCCCCAACACCTACACCAACTACCTCGCCTCCGACGCCTTCCGACATCCCGAACGCTTCACCGTCTCGCAACAGGGCCGGGATATCCACTTCCGCGGCGAAACCCCGCTCGCCGTCCTCTACGGCGCCTATGAGTTCCTCCACGCCCATGGCGTACGCTGGCTCCTTCCCGACGCCCTCGGCGATGCCGTCCCCGCCGGCTCCGGGCTGAATCTCGGGCTGCTGCCCCTTCAGGGTGAACCCGCCTTCGCCCAGCGCTACGCCAACTGGAATGCCGAGCAACAGCAGCGCAACCCCGATGAATACGCCTGGTACTTCCGCAACCGCTGGAACCGCACCTGGGCCGGCGCCCTCAACGCCCGCCCCGGCATCCCCACCCCCACCGCCGTGCCTGACTTCGGCTACACCCACACCTTCTCCACCCTCATCCCCGCCGAACTCTTCGACACCCACCGCGACTGGTTTCCAACACTAAAAGACCCAGCATGGATACCACGGATCGGAGTTCACAACCTGGGCCGGCGCATCTCCACCGACACCACCTGGGGATTGAACTTCTGCACGTCGAGCCCGGAGGTCGCCGACTCCATCGCCGGCCTGATTCGCGAGCGCACCACCCCGCCCTCCGCCCACGCCATCGCCTGGCTCACACCCATGGATGCCGGCTCGTTCTGCGAGTGCCGCGCCTGCCGCCGCCTCGACGCACCCCGGCAACCGCCACCACCCTACTGGAAAACGCCGTTCGCCCTCTCGAACCGCTATTGGAGTTTTCTCACCGAGGTCGCACGCCGCATCGGCCCGCACACCCCCGACATCCGCGTCGGCGGCTTCGCCTATGAGGGCTTCGTACCCCCACCCGCGAAATTCCCGAAACTGCCCGACAACCTCGTCGTGGATGTCGTCCAGTACGGTGCCTACAACCTGCCCCTGCGCGCACCCACCAACGCCGCCATGCGCGCCTACCTCGAGGATTGGGGCACCCGCTGGACGGACCCCGGTCACCTCGGCATCTACGATTGGGCCCTGCTCACCGGCGGCGCCGGCGGCTGGCCCATCCCCCTCGTCTCCGCCCTCTGCGACCGCATCCCCACCTTCCACCGCCTCGGCGCTCGCCGCATCGGAACCCAGGCCGACTCATCCCCAGACGTCTGGCGCGCCAACCCCTGGAACTTCTACGCCTATAGCCGCCTCGCCTGGAACCCCGCCGAACCCGCCAACCAAATCCTCCAAGATTTCGCCGACGGCTACTATCGCGAGTGCGCCGCACCCATGCTGGATTACTACCGCACCTGGGAAGACTACCTCACCAACAACAACATCGCCCTCGGCGACGACTGCCGCTACGTGCCGCCCGCCACCGTCCCCGCCGAAGTCATCTCCGCCATGAGCCGCCACCTCGCCACCGCCGCCAACAGCGCCGAACATTGGCTCACCCGCCAACGCGTCGCCGAAGCCGCCGCCGGCTTCCACGTCCTCACCACCACCGTCCCAATCGCCCCTTCCCCCAATCACTAAAGCTCTGGCCAACAATGCCTGATTTCAAGAACTGGAGGGCCGACCTCCGCGTCGGCCGTCGGCGTTCTGCAAGAGGCTCTCTCAACCTAAGAAGAGCGGTAGAATCCACGGATGGCACGGATCCTATTCCCCATCCGTGCGATCCGTGAAATCCGTGGTTTCATCTGCCAACTTTAGGGTCGCTCACCCTCTGCACCCTTCCCGCGCCCAGCGCCGGATCCGCGCAATCAAATCCGCCCGGTTCTTCGCCTGCGTGAAAAGATGGTCCGCACTGGGATAGTACTCCGCCGCGGCCAGCCCCCGAAAATCCAGTCCCGGATACATCTTCCAGAACTGTCCGGCGTGGTTGTAGTAGTAGAACGCCTCGCCGGAATAGACATACAGCAGCCGCAGCCCGCGCCCCACAAACCCCGCCAGGTCCGCTTGCGCCTGCGCACGCGGCGGTGCGTACCAGCGGAACTGATCCTCCATCGAACTCGTGGGCGCCGCCACCACCCCGCGCGCCAGCAGGCGCCGCACCCGCCGCCGCACAAACCCCGCCAACCGCCGCGGATCCCGCGCAAAGGCCGCCACCCGACGCAGCACGAACCCCGCCGTCGGATACGCGTACCCGTCCAGCGCCACCAGCCCGCACACCCGCCCATCCGCCACCGCCATCCGGTGCGCAAGGTCCGCCGCCGAACACAGGCCGATCAGGATCGCCTGCGCCACCCCCTCCTGCTGCTGCAGGTAATCCAGCGCCGCGCGAAGGTCCCCCATGTTCCGCTCCGCCGCCACCCCCGCCGTCCGCGCCACCCCGCTATCCCCCAGACCCGACAGATCGAATCGCAGGCTGCAAAACCCCTCCGCCGCCAGCCCCCGCGCCAGTTCCACATTCAGCCGGCTGGGCCCCACCCGATGCAGAAGCCCCGCATTCCATA
>CAZWQJ010000371.1:0-3601 GCA_964635825.1 uncultured Victivallales bacterium
GCACACACTCGTAACCCGCCTGGCAGCCTTCCTCCTCCTCTGCACCCTCCCCGCATCCACACCGGCCGCCCCTCCGCCCCTCACCGCCCCCGTCATGTTCAACACCCCCGAGGCCGACGCCATCTGCGCAGCCCTCCAGGTCTTCCCCACCAACAACCCCTGGAACACAACCGTCGAGTCCTGGCCGCTGCACCCCGTCTCCGACGCCATCATCGCCTCCATCGGTGCCGACAAGCCCCTGCGCTACAATCCAGACATGGCCTTCATTCTCGTCCCCCCGGACCAGCCGCGCGTCCCACTGGCTGTCCTCGAGTACCCCGACGAATCCGACCCCGGCCCATTCCCGATCCCGCCCAATGCCCCTATCGAAGGCTGGCCCGTCGCCTATCCCGCACCCCGCGGCCAACCCACTCCCACCCTCGACGACGTCCAGCGCGACCGCGCCAACTTCGGCGGCGACCGCCACTGCATCGTCGTCGACCCCGTCAACCGCATGCTCTACGAGTTCTTCGCCACCAAGAAAACCGACGCCGGCTGGCAGGCCGCCCAGGCCTCCGTCTTCGACCTGAAAAGCAACGCCCTGCGCCCCGACGGCTGGACCAGCTCCGACGCCGCCGGCCTGCCCCTCTTCCCCGCCCTCGTCCGCTACGACGAACTCCAGCGCGGCGAAATCCGCCACGCCCTCCGCGTCACCGTCCGCCGCACCCGCCGCGCCTATGTCGCCCCCGCCACCCATTTCGCCAGCCGCCTCGACGACACCGACCTCCCCCGCATGGGCGAACGCCTCCGCCTCAAACCCAACCTCGACCTCTCGCGCCACCCCCGCGAGGTGCGCATCATCCTCACCGCCCTCCAGCGCTACGGCATGTTCGTCGCCGACAACGGCATCGAGTGGGCCATCAGCGTCACCCCAGACCCCCGCATCCCCGACTTGCACGACGCCCTGCGCCGCATCCGCGGCTCCGACTTCGAAGTCGTCGTCCCACCGGCCAATTGACCTTTTCAATTCTGCCGCCAGCCCCTATGCTCCCCTCCTTCCGCCGCGCCGTGCGACGGCAAGCTCCAACCATGCCAAACGGATTACAGGATTTTGCGGGCAACACGTGCTTTTGGTCCGCCGTGTGCTCATGGGTCGTCGCCCAATGCACCAAAATGCTGACCGGCTTCTGCCGCACCCGGCGCCTCGACTTCCATTATCTCGTCAGCACCGGCGGCATGCCCAGCGCCCACTCCGCCTCCGTCTGCGGCCTCGCCGCCGCCGTCGGCCAGACCCTCGGCTTCGATTCCCCCGTCTTCGCCATCGCCCTCGGCTTCTCCCTCGTCGTCATGTTCGATGCCTCCACCGTGCGCCGCGCCGCCGGCCTCCAGGCCAGCCTCCTCAACCAAATCGTCGACGAACTCTTCAAGGAACATCACCTCTCCGAACGCAAGCTGAAGGAACTCCTCGGCCATACCCGCCTCGAGGTCTTCATGGGCATGGTCATCGGCATCCTCGTGTCCATCATCATCATCAACGCCGCCACCTGGCTCCAGTAGACGGTACGTGTTTGGTTTAGCCCCTGGAGGGCCGGGCTCTGTCCCGGCCGACACGATCGCCATCCCATCCGCCAAGTCGCCGCCATCAGCCAAGCCCCATTCAAATGATTTGCAGGCAATCGTCCGCCTTGGGAGTATGACCGCATGAATCCCCTGCTACGCCGCTGGTTCCGCTACATCACGCCCGGCCCCCTCGCGCGCATGCTCGACCCCTTCGAAGGCGTCCGGCGCCAGCACACCATGGACTTCAGCCTCCGCAACGTGCTCGTCCTTGCCCCGCATCCCGACGATGAAGTCATCGCTTGCGGCGGCACCCTCTGCGCCTTCGACGACGCCGGCGCCACCACCGGCTGCGTCTTCATGACCGGCGGCGGCGCCGGCAACCCCACCATCGAAGCCGAACGCCTCGTACGCCTGCGCGAACAGGAGGCCGCCGCCTGCGCCGCCACCCTCGGCATCGACCGCCCCCATTTCCTGCGCCTCGCCGATCGCCAGGTGGCCCCCACCCCGCAAGCCGTCGCCGCCCTCCAGCAACACCTCGAACAGGAAAAACCGCAGGCCGTCTTCCTGCCTTCCTTCTTCGATGCCCACCCCGACCACCGCGCCACCTTCGAGGTCTTCGTGAAGGCCTGCCACGTCCTCCCGCCTGAAACCCCCTGCTACATCTATTCACTCTGGACGCCGCTGCCGTACTTCAACGTCGCCGTCGACATCACCCCCTACCGCGAGCGCAAGGCCACCGGCCTCGCCGCCTACCGCTCGCCTCAAAAAATGGATCAGGTCACCGCCGCCACCATGGGCGCCGGCGCCTACTACGCTCTCCTCGCCGGCATCGATGGCCTGTGCGAACCATTTATCCGCTGCACCGCACGCGAAATTCAGACCCTGGGCGCCGCGGCGTTGCGGTAGGCACAACCATGGACATCTGGTTCATGCACGACCGGTGCGGGCACACCGGAGGCGCCGAACGCACCACGTTCGACCTCCACGATGCCCTCATCCAGCGCGGCCACTCCGTCCTCGTCGTCGCGCCCAAACACGAACCCGACGGCCACCTGCGCCCCGGACTGCGCCTCCCCACCGGCTACGGCTGGCGCTCTGCCAGCAATGCCCTGCGCCTGCTCAACGCCCAACGCGCCGCCAGCCCCCCCGCCCTCATCCATGTGCACAACACCGATGCCTTCCTCGGCCCGCGCGTCATGGACCACCTCACCGCCTGGGGACTCCCCATCATCAAAACCGTCCACGATGTCCGCCCCCTTTGCGCCGGCGCCTGGAAAATGCGCGTCGGCGAAGCCGGCCTCTGCGAGCATGCGGTCGGCACCGCCTGCTGGCGCTGCGTGCGCCACAGCCCGCTGATCACCGAGCGCGGCCTGCCCCGCCAGGCCCGCCTGCTCGCACTGAAAACGTGGGAGGTGCGCGCCCTGCGCCGCTTCACGCGCGTCATCGCCCCCAGCCCCTACCTCGAACGCGAACTCACGCGCAACGGCATCCCCTCCGACCGCATCCGCGGCATGCCCTGGTATCGCGACCCCTGCCCGCCCGACTTCTCCCCGCCCGCCGGCCACCGCCTCCTCTTCGTCGGCCGACTCGTCGCCGTCAAAGGCCTCCGCGAATTGCTGACCGCCCTCGCCACCGTCCGCGGCGACTGGGCCCTCGATGTCGTCGGCGATGGCGATCAGCGCGCCGACCTCGAGCGGCTCGCCACCACCCTCGGCCTCGCAACACGCGTCGTCTTCCATGGCCAGCAGCCCCGCGAAGCCCTCGCCCCCTTCTACCGCGCCTGCCGCGCCGTCGTCATCCCCACCACCGTCCCCGAAGCCTATGGACTTGTCGGACCCGAAGCATTTGCGCATGCTCGTCCCGTGATCGCGTTCGCGGCCGGTGGCGTGGATGCCTGGCTGCAACCGGGGCGCACGGGCTTGGTCTGCCCCCGCGGCGATATCGCCGCCCTCGCCGCCGCCGTGCAGCGCCTGCTGGAGGAGCCCGGACTCGCCACCACGCTGGGGATGCAGGCCCGCGCCGCCGCCGAGGCGCTCCCCACGCTCGACGCGTATGTGAGTCG
>CAZWQJ010000372.1:0-3598 GCA_964635825.1 uncultured Victivallales bacterium
GAATCCTGCCTTTGCTCTCTTTGCTTCCTTCTGTTCACACCCTCTTCAAGTGCGACCGCACCACTCGGCGCAGTTCCCAGGCCACGATCCCCAGCACCGCCGCCAGCGAAACAGCCCCACCCATCCGCCCCCCCGAAGCACCCGCGTACACAAACTCCACCACGCGCTCGCCCGCCTCCACGCGGCACGCACTGAACCCCGGGCTCGCCGCCAGCAATGCCGCCGGCTTCCCATCCACACGCACCTGCCAACCGCGGTAGAACGCGCTCTTCAAGACCAGCAACCCATCAGACGGCACGCGAACCCGAACCTGGCGACGGTGCCGTCGCTCCTGCACATCCACCACCTCCGCATCGGTACCACTCACGCCCTCCGCATCCAGCGCCGGCAGCGTCTCCCCAATCACCCCTCCCGCCGCGGCAAATGCCCGTACCGCCTCCTCGCCCACCAGCGACACCGCGCGCGCCTGCTCATCCGCCTCCACGATCGCCTGGCAATCCTCCAACCGAACCGGCAACGGCCCACCCCTCTTCACCCAGTCCGGGTTGCACCAAACCAGCACCGGCAAAGCCGACAAGGCCGGCGACGGCGATTGCGCCGCCACCTGCGCCGTCCACGCACGGCACAGCGCCTCCCAATTCCGCTGGCGCGCGATCACCAGTATCGGACGCGCCGCCGTAAAGAATACCGGGCCCACCGCATCCTCGCGCGAGAACACGGACCACCCCGCCGCATCGAAACGGCGCGGAAACGTATTGGCGATTCCCGGCTCCGCCACCGCCGTCGCCGCATTCACCACCACCGCCCGGATCCTCAACATCTCGCTGAGCGCCTCATTCCACAACAGCGCCGAACGCACCGGCGGGAAGTGCAGCCACTGGTTGATGCCGCCCATGATGTTCACGATCAGCGGCGACGCCACATTGCCGCGCGCGATGGACGCCGGCACCAGCGTATACAGAAAGATGTCGTTGCCCTTCCAAATATCCGGCGCGTCCGCCATCATGCGCTCGCGCGGACCCAGTTCCTTCTGCAGATGCATCGTCCATTCCTGCACGCGGTCGTGCCCCGGTACGCGCTGGCTCCACCCCGCCTGGCCCTGCATGCCAAACTCGTAGGGGCGCAGCACCGCGCGCTCGCGCCCAATCGTCCAGCGCTCCACCAGCACGTTGCCCACAAACGGCGCGCACAGCAGCACCAGCAACCCCAGGCGCACCGCCGGCAGCGCCAACGGCCCGCGCGCGGGAACCCGCTCCGCTATCAGTCGCCCCAGTGCCTCCAACCCCACCGCCGCCAGCGCGATCGCAAACAACTCCACGATCACAATCGCGTGCGCATACTGAAAATCCCGCTCCAGCGGAATCAGCCGCAACAGCGGCACATCGTCGGACCCCAGAAAGATAACACCCGAAAACACCCCGCCCACCACCAGCAGCAGGCGCGCATCCGCACGCCGGCGCGCCAGCAGCAGCACCGCCCCGACCAGACTGAAAACCGTCAGCACCGGCCAGCGCCCACGGCCACTGTTGTCGCGCCAGGCCCAGGGCGAACTTCCACCAAACACGCCGCGGGCAGACACCGAACGATCCAGCAGGCTCCCATCCGCCCACGCACGCAACGTCACCGGAAGCGTCTCACTCTGCTTGTCAAAATCGCGGTCGCGCGAGGCTCGCATCGAATAGCAGGATCGAATCTCCGGCGAGGCCGCATACGGCAGCAGCCAGAAGGCGCCAAGAGCCATGCCCAGCCCCAGCATCGCCACCGTCACCCCAAGCCGGCGCACCATCTCCCGCCCGCGCGCCACCATCGTCGGCGCCTGCAGCATGGCGCCCGCCACCGCCACCACCCCCGCCAACAAACCAAACATCCACGCGAGATACGGGTGGTTCAACAGCATCACCGCCACCAGAAGCGCACCCGGCCACAGACGCTCACGATCGTGCAGAATGCCCTGCAGCTTGCCCAACGCCACCGGCAGTGCCAGCGCCGCAAAGACCTGCTTCGCCAACCCCAGGCTGTAGTACGCATCCAGCGTGTGACCAAACGTGCTGATACCCGCCAGCGACAGCAGCGCGCCCATCCCCCGCACCAGCGGCGGACAGCGGAACTTGCCGAGCAGGTAGTAGACCGCCGCCGGATACAGCATCAGCGCCAGCAGGTACGCCAGCTTCTGGGCCGCCATCAAAGACAACGATCCGAACCCGAGCGCGCGCAGCCCCAGCACCGTCCAATAGAATCCCGGTGGCCGCACCAGATAGAGTGGCTCTCCCAGTCCGTAAAGATCCGTCCACCCGAGCAGCGCCCCCTCTTCCTTCAGCAGGTTCGCGCTCTCGATCGTGTACGCCGCGTGGATCGCATCATCCCCCGCGGTCAGCATGCCCCGGCTCAACGTCGGCATCAGCAGCGCATACACGTACAGAATCGCCACGCCCAGCAGCACACGCGCCAACAGCGCCTCGCCCCAGCCCGACCCCCGCTCCCCCTTCGCTGGCTCATCCCCCGCCATCCATCCTACTTTCCGTGTTCCGCCCGGATCTTCACAACCATCCGCCCCCACATGCGCCCGGCCAGCATCGCATCCATCCACTCACCCACTTCATCCAGCCGGCACTCCCGCACCAGAGCCTCCAGCGCAGGCGGCCGCCAGGGCCCCGCCAAATTCGCCCACACCGCACGGCGTCGCTCCGCGGGCACCTCCGCCGCATCCATTCCCTGCAAACGCACTCCTCGCAAAATAAATGGAAATACGTTGGTCTGCAGAACCGGCGACGCCGCCATGCCGCACGCCACCACGGTCGCTCCACGCTGCAGGCCGCGCAGCGCCGCATCCAGGTAGGCACCGCCGACCGTGTCGATCGCCCCCGCCCAGCGCGCACTCAACAGCATGCGGTCCGCCCGCTCCAACAACTCCGCCCGCGATAACACCCGCCGCGCACCGGCGGCAACCAGCTTCTCGGCGAATTCTGCTTTCCCGGTGCAGGCAACCGCCTCGTAACCAAGATGCGCCAGCAGCGTCACCGCCACGCAACCCACGCCACCCGTCGCACCCGTCACCAGTACCGGCCCGCCTCCCGGTTCCAGGCCACCTGCGCGCAGCTCATCCACCATCAGCGCCGCCGTGAAGCCCGCCGAGCCAAAGGCCATCGCGTCCCGCAGCGACATCCCCGCCGGACAAGGCACCACCCAGGCCGCCGGCACCCGAATGTACTCCGCCATCCCCCCCGACGTGTTCATGCCGAGATCGTACCCCGTCACCAACACCGCCGACCCCACGCCCACCGCCGGATCCGTGCTCGCCTCCACCACCCCGGCCGCGTCGATACCCGGCGTGTGCGGATAGCGCTTCGTCACCCCGCGATTCCCCGACGCCGATAGCGCATCCTTGAAATTCAGCGAACTAAAGTGAACACGTACCCGCACCTCGCCGGCCGGTAGATCGCCCACCGCGCGCGAACCGATGCGCCGCGTGAACACACCCTCACGCTCCTCCACAATCATCGCTTGAAAGGTGTCGCTCATCGCTTCGTCCGAGCCTAGCCCGCCTGTTGCACCAGCGCAAGCGCGCTGGTGCAACATGCGCCTGCCAGCCAACGCCGAG
>CAZWQJ010000373.1:0-3594 GCA_964635825.1 uncultured Victivallales bacterium
GGGGAGCGCCCATGCCTGAACTTCTGCACGCCATGGATCTGGGGCGGCAGCGCTACGCGCCTGTGCACGCCCTTCAGGAACAGCTCGTGGCTGAGCGCGGCGCGGGTAGCATCCCGGACACGCTGTTGCTGGTGGAGCACGAACCTGTCTATTCCATGGGGCGGCGCGCCAAGGATGACAATATCCTGGCCTCAGTCGAGCAGCGCGCCCGCTTGGGGATTGAAGTGGTGCACACCGGGCGCGGGGGGGATGTTACGTACCATGGTCCCGGGCAGCTCGTGGGTTACCCGATTCTCAACCTGGCCGACCACGGTGGTGGTGCCGTCTGGTACGTCAGCCATCTGGAGGAGACCCTCATCCGCACGCTGGCCGCATTTGGCGTCGAGGCCGGCACCGATCCCATCAATCGCGGCGTGTGGGTCGGCCGCGAAAAGATCGCGGCCATCGGGGTCCGGATCTCCCGAAAGATCACGATGCACGGCTTTGCCTTGAACGTGAACCCGAACATGCAGCACTATGACGGCATCGTGCCGTGCGGGATTCAGGGGCGCGGCGTGACCGCCTTGCATCGCTTCCGTCCGGACTTGTCGCTGGCGGATGTCGCGCGCGAAGTGGTTTTGATGTTTCAAACGGTTTTTGGGTATGAGCGCGTGGAGTGGCCGGCGTCGCGACCGCTGCCCGACACTCCGCCACGCGCGGGAGAACAGTCATGACGGACCGCATGGATCTGGTCGGGTTTGCTACGCGGGCGGCTGGCCTGCGCCAGCCCTACCAGGATCACTACTATGCCGCGTACTCCAGCGTGTTCGATGCGATCGTGACGGATCCGCTCCTGATGCTGGTGCCGATGGATGACCACATGGTCCACCGCGGCGACGGCGTCTTCGAAACCTTCAAGTGCGTCGGCGGCGCGCTCTACAACCTGGATGCGCACCTGGACCGCATCGAGACATCGGCCACGATGATCGAGTTGGCGCTCCCGATCGCGCGGCGCGAACTGGTGGCGCTGATCGTCGAGACCGTCCGGGCCGGTGGACGGCCGGATTGCACGGTGCGCCTGCTGCTCTCGCGCGGGCCGGGCAGCTTCGGCGTCAATCCCTACGATTGCCCGCGCGCCCAGCTCTATATTGCGGTGGTCCATTTGCCGCCGCTGTTCATGGACAAGCACCCCGAGGGTGCCCGCGTCTGCAAGAGCCGCATTCCGCCCAAGGAGCCGTTCTACGCCCGCACCAAGAACTGCAACTATCTGCAGAACGCGCTGATGAAAAAGGAGACCGTCGACCTCGGCGCCGACTTTGCGGCGGCCTTCGATGCCGTGGACCGGTTGACCGAGGGCGCTGCCGAGACCCTGGGCATAGTCACCACCGACCGGCGCCTGCGGTTTCCAACGCTCGACGGTGTCCTGATGGGGACCACCATGATGCGCCTGGCGGACCTTTGCCGCGCCGATCGCTCGCCGGCGCGCGTGGCGGCGGTCGAGTTCGCCGATATCCCGCGGGCCGATATCCTGAGCGCTGCGGAATTTCTGGTGGTGGGCACCACCATCGATGTCGTCGCCGTGCGCGAATTTGACGGGCACGCGATCGGCAACGGCCGCCCCGGCCCCGTCGCCCTCCACCTGAACGCCTTGCTTCAGCACGACATCCTGCACAACCCCGCCATGCGGACGACGTGCTTCGCATGAAGGCGCGCGGCCAACTGTGCGCGCGCGGAATGCATTCATGGCCCCGGGCTCGCACTTTTTGTTTGGGCTCACGCGCCCGCTGTGCTATAAGGCGCGGCGTCGTTGACTCGGTTCTGCCGCTCTCGAAAGGCATCTATGGACTTTAAGACGGTACTTAAGAAGGGCGCCTACCGCCTCGAACTGCAGGGCAGCACCAAGCAGGAAATCATTCACGAGATGGTCGACATGCTCGTGGAAGGCGGCCAGATCAAGCCCGAGCACCGTGCCCCCGTCCTCAAAGCCATCCTCGACCGCGAGAAGAAAATGTCCACCGGCGTCCAGCATGGCGTCGCCATCCCGCACGGCAAGGCCGACGAAGTCGATGACCTCGTGACGGCCGTCGCCCTCAAGAAGGAGGGCGTGGATTTCGGGTCGCTGGACGGGTTGCCGTCGCGCATTTTTGTGATGACGGTCTCGTCGGTGCTGCGCACCGGCCCGCACCTGCAGTACCTCGCCGAGATCAGCAAGCTGTTGAACGTTCCCTCCGTCCGTGAGAGAATCCTCAGCGCGCAAAGCGTCGACGATCTGCTCAACGTTCTCACCGGCGAGTAACGTCCGCGAGGCGCGAGGGGGGTGCGGCGGTGATCCCGGTCAAGGTCGACCAGCTATTTCTTTCCAACATGGGGTTCGTGGTCATTCTCAAAGCGGCCGAGGATGAGCGCGGGATTCCCATATTTATTGGCGCGGCGGAGGCCCAGGCGATTGCGATTCAGTTGCAGGGGATGAAGGTGCCGCGCCCGCTCACGCACGATTTGCTGAAGAACGTTTTGGATTATCTGGAGTGCCGCCTGCAGCGCGTGGAGGTCTGCGACATCCGCGATGGCACCTACTACGGGCGCCTGATCGTGGAGGTGGACCACCGCGAAATGGAAATCGATTGCCGGCCCAGCGATGCGATTGCGCTGGCGCTGCGGTGCGATTGCCCGGTGCTTGTGGCGGAGAACGTGATGCAGGAGGCGGGCCGCGTGATGGACGACATCCGGCCGGCGCCTGGCGCGGAAGCGGGTGAGCGCCCGCCCGTGGAACTTGCGAAGGGTCCGGCCAAGACGCCGGCCAAACCCCAAACGCCGCTCGAGGCCCTGCAATCCAAGCTCGAGAAGGCAGTTGTCGAAGAACGGTACGAGGACGCGGCCCAGTTGCGCGATGAAATCAACCGCATTCAAAAGCACACCGACAACTGACGGGGTTCAGCCGGTAGGCCTGGCCGGGGGTGCGGCGTTTTCCGCCTTCCGCATCCAGAGCCTCGTGGCGCGCCTGCAAGCCGCCGCGCCGGACTTGCGTATCGCAGAAATTCAGGCCTCGTTCGTCTATGCCTTGGACGTCGACGGTGAGTTGCCGCCGGCGAGCCTGGAGAAGATTCGCGCCCTGCTTGGTGCGGGCCGGCCCTTCGATGCGGCCGCGGGCTTTGTGGTGACGCCGCGCCACGGCACCATCTCGCCCTGGTCCTCGAAGGCCACCGATGTCTTTCACAACAGCGGCCTCACCCGCGTGCGGCGCGTCGAGCGCGGCATCCAGTTCTGCCTGCGGGATGACCAGGGGCAGCGCCTGACGGTCGAGCAGTTGCGGCCGGTGCTGGACCGCCTGCATGACCGCATGACCCAAGGCGTCTACGCCGATTTGTCCGATCTCTTCCGGCATATTCCGCCGGGGCCCTACCGCTCGGTCGATGTTCTGGCCGGCGGGCGGGATGCCCTGCGCGAGGCCAACCGCAGCATGGGGCTGGCGCTCAGCGATGAAGAAGTCGATTACCTCGTGCAGGCGTACCGCCAGATTGCCCGCAATCCCACCGATGTGGAGTTGGTGATGTTTGGGCAGGTGAATTCGGAGCACTGCCGCCACAAGATATTCAATGCGAGCTGGCGGATCGACGG
>CAZWQJ010000374.1:0-3587 GCA_964635825.1 uncultured Victivallales bacterium
GCTTCTTGCGCAGGCTCACCACCTGGACGTCCACCGCGCGCTCCGTGACGGCCACATCCTCGCCGCGCACGGCATCGAGAATTTGCTGACGGTTCAGCACCCAACCGGGACGGCTGGCTAGAAAGTGCAGCAGACGGAAATCGGTGACCGTCAAACCCTTGATCGCCGTTCCCTCGGCAAAGACCTGGAAGCGGCTGGGGCTGATCGCAAGGTCATGAATATGAACCTCGGTCTTCGGGTCGTAGGCCTGTGACTGCTGTCTGCTCAACGTCACGCGCACGCGTGAGATCAGCACCTTGATGCTGAATGGCTTGGTCACGTAGTCGTCGGCCCCGACCTCCAGCCCGATCAAGATATCCGCCTCTTCGCCCTTGGCCGTAACCATGACGATCGGGATGCCGGCGGTCTTCGGATCCCGTTTCAGTTGCCGGCACACCTCAAGCCCGTTCAGCCCCGGCAGCATGAGATCGAGGAGGATGAGACTCGGCCTCTTCTGCGCCACCGCCTTAAGGGCGTCCTCGCCGCGTGTCGCCGTGGCGACGCTATAGCCAGCCTTGACCAAGTTGAAGCGCAGCAGGTCGAGGATGTCCTCCTCGTCCTCGACGACCAGAATGTGTTTTTTTTCGGCCACCACGTGAAGTCTCCCGCGAGGCGCCCCTGTGCGCGGAGAATCCGCGCGAAGCGCCGTGAATAGCGTCAATCGTGCCACCGGTCCGTTAGCGCCCGATTAGTGCTCCGCCAGAAGTTCGTAAGCACCCGAGCCGCCTTTTCAAGGATCAGCCCGCCTGCGGCCCGCCCATGGACGGCAAGGCGGTTACGCGGTCGTTTCTGAGGTTCATGGTGATGTGAGACGCGGTGACCGTGCTGATGCCCATGCGGAGAAAAACGAAGCCCATGACGGCTTCGATGAGCAGGATCGAGCCAGGCGTCCACAGCAGAGCCAGGCCGCGCGCCACATCCGGCGCGGTGCGTGGCACGGGGGGCCACAGCAGGCCCAGCAGAACGGCGTACACCGCCCCCGCAAGCGCCATCCACTGGTAGGCCGAGATCCGGCCCGCGCCGCGGTAGTCCGCCCGCAGGAACTCCGAGAGAAACCGCCAAACCTGGGTGGCGACGAGTGCCAGAACGAAGGCCGCCACGGGACGGCCGGAGAGAAAGAGCGCCACGCCGGCAAGCCCCGCGAGGCTAGAAATGATGGCGGTCAGGGCCTGCACGGGAATCAGACGTTGCCCCTCGAACCCGTGCGCGTAGGAGGCCTTCTTCAGCCGCCCCTCGAACGCGAAGGCCCAACGGCCGAACAACGGGCGCAGCCAGGCGGGACTGTCGGACACCGGGCGTCCGTAGCAGCAACCGAAACTGATGCACGCCAGTCGGCCGATGCCTTCGCCCAGCGCGTAGGCCGGTGCCAGGGCTCCGAGCACGTACGGCACGGCCGACGCGGCATCCGCCGGCGGCAGAAAGAGGCGCGAGACCCCCCAGATCACCCACGGGCCCGCCACCATCCCGACAAAGCAGCCTCCCCCGACGGTGAACCCGTGCCAGTTCCTCTCCACCAGGCGGTTGATCAGTTTGGAGGCGGGCAGGACGACCGCCAGAAAGGCCAGAACACATCCTGCCAGGTAGGCCAGCGGCAGGCCCATCGCTCCCGGCAAGAAGATCGCCACCGTGACGCCCGCTCCAACGCCCAATGCGTTGAACACGCCGTAGTAGGTCAGGTTGACTCCGTGCCAGCCGCCGCCGGGCTCACGCTCCCGCGGAAGCGCGGCGAGAATCTGCCAGCGCTCCCGGGGCAGGTGGCGGAATGCCCACGCGAACAGGATCGCGAGAGCGAGCGCCAGGATGCCGATCGTGATCGCGATGTTCATGATGCGCCTCCCCGCGCCGGACGGGCGATCGTGGACCGGACCGGCACATCGGTTTCCACAAGGGGCGGGCTCCCCGCCGCGCTGTAATGGCTGCGGACATCGTCGCGCCGCAAGTTCGCCACGATATCCTCGCAGAAGCGAACGCGGCCCGGCTCGAAGATCAGGACCACCGTGGAACTGCCCGGCCGGAAGAGACTTTTCGGGGCCCCGCGCTCCAGGTGCATGCCGCGGCGAACCGGCTGCGGGTCGTCGTAGCGCTCGCGGCTGTAGCCCTGCACCACGTCCCCGATCATCAACGCCACGACCTCGACCATCGCCACCCATCCAATCTGCGATCCGTTGGGCACGTCGGTTTCGATGATGGTGACCGTGCGCCTGTTTTTGGAGTAGGGCGTGGCTTGGGCGACGACGACCGCGGGGTGGCACGACTGGAACACGCCATCCACGTCGTAAATGTCCTGCACCACGCCGGACGCGGGAACGTGGGTGTAGTGGTACTTGTCGGGCGTCAAACGCAGGACCGCGTACTCGCCGCCCCGGAACACGCGCCTCCAGAGGGGCTTGTCATGTCCCAGGAGATCGTCGAAATCGAAGAACTTGTCCTTCAGAAAAAGGCTTGATCCGTGTTCCAGCGATCCGACCAGCAGGCGGGCATCCGCCGGCGAGACGATCGCCGACGGATCCGATTCCATGGGCCTGCAGTCCCAGTAACGAATCTGCCGTTCAAACACCTTGCGCGCCGTATCCAAAGTGTGGGGCGGCGCGGCGCATTCTGTGAAATCGATGCCCATGGCGCGGGCGTACCGCCGGCGCATCCCGTCGGGGTTGGCGGGGCGAATATCGAAACGCAAGACCCCCAGGAGGTCCGTCAAACGGGCCGACGTGAGCGCTCGGTAAAGCCATCCGGTGTCTTCCCGGGCGCGGGAGTAGAGGAACGAGACGATCGGATCCCCGCAAAACGCCTCCGGCATGACGCGGGCGTTCGATCGTTTCACGTATTGATGAGCCTTCATGACCGGCCCTCGTTTCGTTCGCAATGATGCCGGATCACGAGCAGCGACAAGCCGATGAGCTTGACCAATACCGACTGCGAAACGGTTCCCGCCAGTACCTTGCCGCGCACCGCGCTCAGAAAGGCCGTCAGGTCTTCTCCGTTCAGCACCGCCCGCAAGGCGGCCGATTCCTCCCCGCCCGCTGCCGCGGCGCGGTCGCCTAGTTCCTGCAGGTCCCGGGCAAACAGATCCAGCGCTTCACCGGTAAAGCTCCGGAGAAGCGGCCCGCGGTAATAGCGCTCAGCCGCCGCGTTAAACGTCTCGGCGGAGGCCCGCAGCGGCGCGGAAGCTCCCGCTTCGCCCAGGATTCCCTTGAGGAGCGACTTCAGCGCAGAACCTTCCTCGTCCGGTCCGATCCGCTGCTTCAAATCGCCGATCATCTCCGAAAGACCCAAGGCTTCAATAAGGCCGGCCGCGTCCCGTTCGAGGACGGCCACCAACGCGTGACGATACTCGGCCTGGTAGACGCGCGTCCGGCCCGGATAGCGGTGACTATCCCGCGTGCGCGCCGCCTCGCGCAGGATGCCGAGGAGAAAACGATTGGACGTGCGCGCGTGGACAAAGAAGGTGGGAAGGCCGATGGCCGCGCCGAAGAAGACCTGCCGCCGTTCGCTCTCGACTTCCGGCGTGTCGGGGATATCCGCGTGCGTGACGGCGCCGCTCAGAACGT
>CAZWQJ010000375.1:0-3567 GCA_964635825.1 uncultured Victivallales bacterium
TGGAGCCGCAGCGCCCCCGGGTGGTGATTGCCGGAGACCCGGGGTCGACAGCGGGTACCGACCTTCTCCGCGCGGCGCATGCGGTCTACCGCCCATTCAAGTCGGTGCTTGGTACGGCAGGTCCGGTCGAGGTGTTTGCCCGTTCGCTGCCTGCGGTCGACGGGCACCCGTCGGCCTACGTTTGCGTGGGAACAACCTGTCGCGCGCCCGTGACGCTGGCGCCGGCGCTTCGGGACCTGCTGGTCCCCGACGAATCCGCAGGCCGATGATCGTAGACGCGACCTGCCGGGATGCCGCGACGGTGCCCAGGGCCCGCTGAAATCCGCAGGGCGGCCTGACTCGCGGCAGAATGGGGTTCACTGTACCGCCGTTACGCGGGGGCGATGCCTCAAGAGTCGTGAAAGCAGGCGGCTAGACCGCAAGGACGTTGTTCAGCGTGCCGTACTTGTTCTGCACCCCCCTGCGGCAGTTCGGCCGCGATTGCACAGCCATCGCGAGGCGCAGATCCGGCTGTCGTCCAGCGCCCCCTGCGGCATCGGAATCCTTGAAGCACTGCATCAGGCTGGGGGCGATTGGGGCCTGAGGGGGTGGACGCTAGTGTGACGCCGTTGCAACAGGATCACCCAGCCAGCAAGGAATCCTTCATGAATACGGAGACGAATGCGGGGAATGCCAGGATCAAGGTATCGCGGGGATTGATAGCGGTCTTGATGATCGCGGGCTTCGGTGGCTGCGCCACCGTTTCAACGGATCTGCCCACGGCTCTCAGCGAGTCGGGCCCGCCGCGCGTTGCGCGCCTGATGCCGGGGGATGAAATTGAGGTCAAGTTCTATCACAACCCCGAGTTGAATGACGGGGCGGTGGTGCGCCCGGACGGCAAGATCTCGCTGCAGCTGGTGCACGACGTCGCGGCCGAGGGACTCACCCCCGAGGAGTTGCGCGCGAGCCTGGCGCGAGCCTACACCGGCATCCTTGAAAAACCGGAAGTTTGCGTACTGGTGCGGGAGTTGAAGAGTCGTGCCGTGTACGTCGGGGGTGAGGTGCGATCCCCTGGCCGCATTACCATAGTGAGCGACCTGACCCTGCTGGAGGCTGTGACGGAGGCCGGGGGTGTCAATCGCGAGACGGCGCAACGGTCGAATGTGGTCTTACTGCGTCGCTCCGAGGGGGCGACGCATGCCCACACGGTCAATCTGGCCGCCATACAGGACGGGCGTACGCAAGGGGAGATCTATTTGCGACCCGGCGACGTGGTCTACGTGCCGAGCACCCGGATCGCCAACGTGAACCTGTGGATCGCACAGCACATCAACCAGCTTGTGCCACAGTTCGGGTTCACGATTTCGCACGATGTGTCCGCAAAGACACGTGTCGGACTGGATACCTCACGTTAGCCGGAAGGGGGCATGACGATGAGCGAGGAACTGCTTGATGTGCGTCAGACAATGGCTGTGGCCATGCCCTCGCCGCCACTGCCCAGGACGCTGAGCCGGCGTGATATCGCGTGCGTGTTCTTCCGGCATTGCTGGAAGGCGGCGGCCTTTTCCGCCGCGGTTTTGGCCTTGGCGGGGCTCGCCATTGTGAGAACCGAAGCCACGTATTCGTCCGAGGCCCATCTTTTGATCAGACCCGGTCGCGAGAACCTCGACATCGATCCGACGGCCATGCTGGGTGAGCGCAGCATGTTTGTCAGCAAGCGGTGGGAAAGCGAGATTGGCACCGAGTTGGCCATTCTTCGGAGTGAAGATCTGGCTGCAGAAGTCGTCGATGCGGTCGGCGTGGTGGCGTTTCTGGGCCCGACCAACGCGGCGGCCGCGCCGCCGGGCGGCGGGGGCCTGACGACACGGCTGAAAGCCTGGGTCCCCCGGAGACTCCTATCGTGGCTGCGGGCCATGCGTGCGCCGGATCAGCCCCTGTTAGTGAAGGTCCCGACGTCTCCGTCGCAGGAGGTCAAGGCGGCGGCGGTCAGCAGACTCCTGAGGCAGTTGGAGGTCCGTGTCATCGAGGGCAGCAATGTGATCGTCGTCAAGTACACCGCGGGCAGTGCGCGTGTGGTTCACACCATCCTGACCTCCCTGCTCGGCCTGTACCTTAAGAAGCATACCTCGGCTTACAGTACGCCCGCTGCACAGGTGTTTTTCGCCGATCAGGCTAAGGCGATGCGCGAGCGTCTCGAACGTATGGATACAGAACTGCGCGATCTCAAGAACCGGGCGGGCATTGTGGATTCCTATGAGCACGGGCGGCTGGTGCAGGCGCGCATCGACACGTTGCAGAATCGGATTGACGATCTTGGCACCGAACTGGCGGCGTCGCGGGCCCGAGTGGCGGATCTTGCCGCGCAAGCGGCCGTCACCAACAAGTCCACCCTGATCCTGCCGGCCGGCACGGTGTCCGAATCCCGGAACACGGCGTCGGCGATCCAGGCGGAAGTGATGCGGCAATCGACGCTGGAGGCCGAGCGGACGTCGCTCGCGGACCGGATGATCGTGGCGCGCCGTGAGCTCAGTGAACAGAACGCGTGGGAGACGGAACTCATGCTGATGCAGCGTGAGCGTGAGCTTCTCCAGAGCAAGTACCAGAAGTACGCCCTCGTGCGCGAACAGGCGCGCATGGGGGACGAGTTGGAGCGCTTACATATCAACACGATCAGTACGATCCAGGCCCCGGCGCTGGCGGGTGTGGCGGATCCTTCAGGCAATGCCCTCAAGGCGCTGGCCGCCGCGCTCGTCGCCCTGATCGGCAGTGTCGGCATCGTCCTGCTCAGCGAGTCTCTGGATCATTCGGTCCGCAGCCCCCAGGAGGTCGAGGCCGCCCTGCACCTGCCGGTGCTTGCGAGCATTCCGAAGCTTCGCGCGTTCCGCGCATCTGTCACGGCCTGGGTGCGGTGCGACCGGCGGCGCCTTTGCGGGCCGCGGGGCGCGGCCGCGGATTCGGCGCGGCATTTCGAACGGCTGGGGGAGCGCATCGTCGCCTCCACCTGGGATCCGGTGCGCCGTCCGGTTGTCCTGGGGGTCACCAGTGGCGCCTATGGCGAGGGGAGCAGCACTGTGGCTTCCCATTTGGGCGTGGCCCTGGCCCGCGCGGAAGGCAATCCTCGCATTCTGCTGGTCGCCGCCAGTTCGGCGCGCGGCAATGGGCGCCATGGCCACGGGATTTGCGGGACCTCTGGAGCCGCCGACATCCGCACGGACAAGGAGGGACGCGTGGTCGTACTCGAACGGAACGTCTACACCCTGGACGGCCGACAAGAGGCAGACGCGGACGCCGTCCCGGCGGCGGCCTCCTGGTGGCTGGATCACCCCGAGCTGCTGGATCATCTCCGGAGCCATGATGCGGACTTCGTGATCGTGGACATGCCGCCGTGGAACGACGGGTCCGCCGCCTTGCGCCTGTCGCGCCGGATGGACAACCTGATTCTGGTGGTCGAAGCGGAACGCGCCAGTCGGCACGCCGTGGCTCGGTGCGTGCAGGATATGCGCAACGTGGCCGGCGACCGGATACTGGGCGTGGTCCTGAATAAGCGGCGGTTTCACGTGCCGGGCTGGTTGTACCACCGCATCTAGC
>CAZWQJ010000376.1:0-3529 GCA_964635825.1 uncultured Victivallales bacterium
CGCCCTTGCGGCACGTGCAGGGCTACGTGGACATGCTCGGGCGCGAGGCCGAGGGACGGCTGTCGGAAAAGGGTCGGCACTATATGAAGACGATTGCGGCCGCCACCCTGGAGATGGGCGTCCTGATTGACGACCTGCTGGCGTTTTCGCGCATGGGCCGGGGGGACATGGCCGAGACGGCGGTGAGTCTTGACACACAGGTGCAGGACGCGTTGCGCGATGTGAAGCCATCCACGCGCGAGCGGAACATCGTCTGGAAGATCCCCCCCTTGCCCGTGGTGCATGCCGACCCGGCGATGCTCAAACTGGTCCTGGTCAATCTGTTGAGTAACGCGGTGAAGTTCACCCGCCCGCGTGACCCCGCGGTTATTGAAATTGGAATGATGAATGAAGAATGCAGAATGCAGAATGAGACAAATGCAGAAGGCGGAATGCAGAATGCAGAAACGGATCCCGGGCCCAATCCTGCATTCTGCATTCCGCCTTCTACATTCTTCGTGCGCGACAACGGGGTGGGGTTCGATCCGCAGTATGCGCACAAACTGTTTGGCGTGTTCCAGCGGCTGCACCGGGCCGACCAATTTGAAGGCACCGGCATCGGCCTGGCCAACGTCCGCCGCATCATTGCCCGGCACGGCGGGCGGACCTGGGCGGAAGGCAAAATCAACGAGGGCGCGACGTTCTATTTCACCCTGCGAACGGCTGGATGAAGAATGCAGGTAACCGGGCAGGTCGTCATGACGGATCGCGGAGGGGAAACTACGAAAGGCGCGAAAATGGGAACAGAAGGAATATCGAACACGAAAGGTTCGTCAATCTGTCCGCCCGCGTTTCGCGGGAGGACCTTTCGCGCCTTTCGCGTGTTTTGTAGTTGAGAGCATGTGGACTTATCATAGGAGAAGCGATCATGAACACCGAACTGAAGAGCATCCTGATGGTGGACGACAGTGCCCGCGACGTCGAACTGACCCTCCACGCCCTGGCGCAGAGCAACCTGGCCAACGAAGTTGTCGCCGTTGGGGACGGTGCCGAGGCGCTCGACTACTTGTATCGGCGCGGCGCATTCGCCGCGCGCCCTGCCGGCAATCCCGCGGTGGTGCTTCTGGACCTGAAGATGCCCCTGATGAATGGCGTCGAGATTCTGCGGCAGATCAAGAGCGACGCGCAACTCAAGATGATTCCGGTGGTGGTGATCACCTCGTCGCGCGAAGAGTCGGACTTGGTGACGAGTTACCAACTGGGCGTCAACGCCTACATTGTCAAACCCGTCAACTTCCCGGACTTCGTCGCGGCGGTGAAACTGTTGGGAGC
This sequence comes from uncultured Victivallales bacterium, assembly GCA_964635825.1. Taxonomy (GTDB): domain Bacteria; phylum Verrucomicrobiota; class Kiritimatiellia; order UBA8416; family JAIOPI01; genus CAZWQJ01. The sequence continues at coordinate 1,312 of CAZWQJ010000376.1, forward strand.
TTTCTGGGCGGTGGTGAACGAGCCGCCGCCGGGCAGCGTGCGCCCGGCAAGGATGAAGGCAGAATGAGGAATGCAGAAGGTGGAGTGGAGACTCTCATGCGCAATTCATTCTGCATTCGTAATTCTACATTTGCGAGGGGGTTGCCATGACCAGACCGGTGCGGATTCTGCATCTCGAGAACAGCCCGTGCGACGCGGAGCTCGTGCGGGACGCGCTGCGGCAGACCAACCTGGCGTGTGAGCTGCGCCTGGCGCGCAACCGCGCAGAATACGAGGCTGCGCTGGTCGAGACCCGTTTTGACATGATCCTCTCGGACTACAGCCTGCCCGACTACGACGGCATGGCCGCCCTGGCGTTGGTCCGCGAGAAGCAGCCCGGGGTCCCTTTCCTGCTGATCACCGGCACGTTGGACGATAAGCAGGCGCTGGACTGCGTGCTTCGTGGCGCGACCGACTATGTGCTCAAACGACGACTGGAACTGCTCGTTCCGGTCGTCAGGCGGGCGTTGAGAGATGCCGAGGACCTTCGGAAACACAGACAGACGGAGGTGGAGTTACGGGAGAGCGAGCAACGCTATCGAACGCTCTTCGAGAGCGCCCAGGATGGGATGGCGCTGGCCGAAGCCGCGACGGGTCTGCTGGTGAAATGCAACCAGGCCCTGTGCCGCATGGTCGAACGGACTCCAACGGAACTGGAGGGACAGCCGCAATCCATCCTGCACCCACGAGAGGACCCGTCCAACGGGTTATCCACCAGTTTCCGGAAGCACCAGACGGGCGACCGCACACTGGTTCTGGAAGACTGCCTCCTGTCGAAGAGCGGCAGCGTGATCGCGGTGGACATCCGGGCGAGCCAGATCCGGATTGATGGGCGCGATTACCTTCTGGGCATCTTTCGCGATATCACCGAGCGCAAACGAGCCGAGAATGCCCTGCGCCAATCCGCGGCGGACCTGCACGCCCTGACCGCGCGCCTCCATGCCGTGCGCGAGGAAGAACGCAAGACGCTCTCCCGCGAACTGCACGACAACTTTGGGCAGAACTTGACCGCGTTGCAGATTGATCTGGCGTGGCTGAGCCGCCAACTGCGGTCCGCCGCCCCGCCCGATCTCGGGGTGCTTTGCGGCAAAGTCGCGACGATGGAGCCGCTAGTTGAACATCTTACGGAACTTACGCAGAACATCTCCTCCTCATTGCGGCTGGGAGTGCTGGACGATCTGGGCCTGGTGGCCGCCATTGAGTGGCAGGCGGCGGACTTCGAGAAACTCACGGGCCTGCCCTGCACGGCACTCCTGCCCCCCGAAGATCTCGCGTTGGATACGGACTGCGCGCTGACTCTGTTTCTGATTATGCAGGAGGCGCTGACCAACGTGAGTCGGCACGCGCAGGCGAGGCGCGTGGACATCCGACTCCGCCGCGTAGGGAGCGACTTGGAACTGGAGATTCAGGATGATGGGCGAGGCTTTGTGACGGGCGCGATCTCCGGGTTGAAGGCGCTCGGGGTCATCGGCATGCGTGAACGTGCCAGTGCGTTTGGCGGCACCCTTGCGGTGCTGAGCGAACCCGGCCGCGGGACCACGGTGCGGGTGCGAGTGCCCGTGACATGCGAAAAGAAGAATGAAGAATGCGGAATGGGGGATGGGGGATGAATTCTGCATTTCCCGAGGCGATTGCCATGAATAATCCGGTGCTGGTTCTTTATCTCGAAGATAACCCGCGCGACGTGGAGCTGGTGCGGGACAAACTTCTACAATTCGCGATGCCCCACGAACTGCGGGTCGCGAGCGACCGCGCGGAATACGAGGCCGCCCTGGCTGAGACCCGGTTTGACCTGATCATGTCGGATTACGCCCTGCCGGACTACGATGGTTTTGCCGCCCTGGCCTTGGCGCTTGAAAAGCAACCCGATGTCCCATTCATTCTAATCTCCGGCACGTTGAGTGAGGAGCAGGCGGTGGAGTGCCTGCGCCGCGGTGCAACCGATTATGTGATCAAACAGAACCTGAAGCGGCTGGTCCCCGCCGTGTTGCGGGCCTTGAGCGAGGCTGGGGAGCGCCAGAAACGCCGGGTGGCGGAGGCGGCGCTGCAGGAATCCGCACAGATGATCGAGGGGATTATCGACTCCATGCCCGTGCGGGTCTTCTGGAAGGACAAGGACCTCGTGTACCTGGGGTGTAACGCGACCTTTGCGCGCGATGCGGGGTTTGCCGCCCCGAAT
>CAZWQJ010000377.1:0-3493 GCA_964635825.1 uncultured Victivallales bacterium
TGGCCAAGTGGCTGCTGGGCGGGATCTCCAGCCCGGTCTTCCGCCGGCCCGTGCGCCCGCTGCCACAAGCCGAGGTGCAACGCCTGCGCGAAGGACTGCAGGCGATCGGGCTGAAGACGGTAAATTAAACGAAACCTGTCGACTGCAATCGAGAAAGAAAGGAAACCGCCACATGCCGAACACCCTCCCCATCCCCTCATCCCCCCTCCGTCTCGCCCTGATCGGCGCGGGAGCCCGCTCTCAGACCATCTACCAGCCGCTGTGGGAATCGCTGAAACCCTGGTGCGTGCCGGTGGCGGTGTGCGATCCCGTGGCTGAGAATGGCCAGAAGATGGCCACCGCCCTCGGCGTGCCCTATTACGCTGACATCCGCCAACTGGTGAAGGACCGTCCCATGGAGGCGGCGCTGGTGGTGACGCCCATCTCCTCCCACCACTCGATCTCGGTGTTCCTCTCGTCGCACGGCATACCGAACCACACCGAGACCACCTGGGCGAGCATGGTCTGCCAGGCGAAGGAGATGATCGCCGTGGCGAAGAAGAACAAGGTCATCGTGCGCGTGGCCGAGAACTTCCTTCGCATGCCCATCGACCGCTTCGCCCAGACCGTGCGCGACAACGGTTACCTGGGTCGGATCGGCCGCGTCGTCCGTTATGCTGACCATACCGGGTATCATAACGACTCGCGCTGGATCGCCTTCGCCCAGTGCCACCCGGACTGGGTGCAGTGCGTGGAGCATGTCATGACGCATCCGGCGTTCTACTCCATGCCCCAGCGCCGGCACGCGCAGGAGACGCTGAACGCCCGGTTCTTCCACTTCACGAACGACCTGCTGGTCATGGACGTGGGCAGCGGCCATGTCAAGGGGCACTTGGGTCGGCATCCGCGGCCAGGCTATACCGAGTTCCAGGGCGAACGCGGCACGCTGGTGCATCGGGCCGGCGTTTCGGCCGGCTGGGGCGGCGAGCAGACCGAGTTGCGTTACGTCTCCGACGCCAAACTCGCCCCGGCCCAGGAGGCGGCCGGCAATCTCAACGGCGGCGGTGTGGCCGACGTGATCACGCCGGTCACCCACGACTCGACCGGCGACGTTTGGACCGGGATGCACGCCGACACACCCACGGGTCGCATCGAGTATGTGAGCCCGCTCCGGACCCACGTGAAGTGCGGAAAGGTGAACTTTCGCGACTGGTACGGCGTGGCGGTCATGGAACATGTGGTCGATTTCGCCTTGGCGGTGCGAGGCTTGCGCGACAGCGAGTTCACCGACGAGGACGCGCTCATGAGCGACATGATGGAGGTCGGCGCCCACGAATCGGCTCTGCAGGAAGGCCGCCGTATCAGGCTGCCCATTGAGGGTGACCTGGAGGCCGACGCCCTCACGCGCGAGCGCGAACGCAAACAGTTCGGCGTCGATCCGCTGGACGTCGAGGCGATGCTGGCGGTGAGTTTTCCAAAGCCATGACGACCCTCGACATCTTCTGCCACTGGGCGCCGCCGGACTACGGCGCGGCGGCGCTGAAGGCCGCCGGCCGGCCATTGCGCATGCTAGAGCGCGCCCTGGCTCTGCCGGTCATGACCGACCTCGACGCGCGCCTGCGGCTGATGGATCGGTTCCCCGGCTACCGCCAGGTGCCGTGCCTGGTCTCGCCACCGCTGGAGGCCATTGCCGGGCCGGAAGGCGCAGCAGAACTCGCGCGCCGCGCCAACGATGGCATGGCGGCGATGGCGGCACGGCATCCCGACCGCTTTCCCGGCTTCTTCGCCGCGCTGGCGCTAAACCATCCGGAAGCGATGCTTGCGGAGGCGCGCCGGGCGGTCACGGAACTCGGCGCCTGCGGCGTGCAGATCTTCACCAGCATGAACGGCGCGGCCATCGATACGCCGCCCTTCATGGCCCTCTTCGCCCTGATGGCGGAACTCGACCGGCCGCTGCTGCTGCACCCGACGCTCGGCATGGACACGCCGGACTACGCCGGTGAGACCTACTCGAAGTACGAGCTCTGGTGGACACTCGGCTGGCCCTACGAGACGAGCAAGGCCATGTACCGGCTGGTGTTCGCCGGCGTCTTCGACCGCTGGCCGGAACTTAAGATCATCACCCACCACGGCGGCGGCCTGATCCCCATGGTCGAGGGGCGCCTCGGTGCCGGACTCGAAGCCTACGGCACGCGCACGCCGCCGGAGCTGCGCGAGAAAGAAAACACCCCGCTGCGTGGCCAACCGCTCGCCGCCTTCAAACAGTTCTACACGGACACCGCCACGTTTGGTTCGGCGGCGGCCGTCGCGTGTGCGCTCGAGTTCTTTGGCCCCGAGCGTCTGCTCTTCGCCACGGACATGCCCTTCGGCCCCGAGCAGGGCGCGGCGCATATCGCCGGCGCTTTGGATGCCGTGAACAAACTGGCCATATCTTCTGCCGGACGCGACAATGTGCTTTACCGGAATTGGGAACGTATTATGGGTCGAAAGAAAACACACGGGGGAGAATCCCTATGAGCGATGCTCGACAGCTTCGTTGCCTGATCGTCGGCATGGGCGGCATCAGCCGCCAGATGCACGGAGTGCTCAAAACCAAGCCGTGGTATGAGTGCGTCGGCGTCGTGGACGTCACCGACGCCGGCCGCGCGGCGGGCCGCGAGGTGGCCGGACTGCCCGACTCCGCCATGTTCAAGGATCTTGGCCGGGCGCTGGCCGAACTGAAGCCGGACGCGGTCCTGATCAACACACCGAGCGAACTGCACTTCGCGCAGACAAAGCAGTGCCTGGAGGCGGGCTGTCACCCGCTGGTGGCCAAGCCGGTCACCAACGACTTCGCCCATGCGGTCGAGCTGGTCGAACTGGCCGACGCAAAGGGAGTTAAACTCTGCGTCGCCCAGCAGATCCGCTACAACCGTCACTACACCGCGCTCGCGGACTATGTGAAGTCCGGCGCACTCGGTTCCGTCGAGGCCGCCTGGTTCATGAACTCGAAGCCGCGCCCGAACGTGGCCAACCTCGGCAAGATGCTGCAGCCGACGCTCTACGAGAACGCCTGCCACCACTTCGATGCGTTCCTGGCGGTCTTCGCGGGCCGCGAGCCCGAGTGGATCGCGTGCGACGGGTTCCGGCCATCGTGGTCGAAGTACGCCGGGCCGTGCATGGTCAACGCCCTGATCCGCTTCAGCGGCAACCTGCACCTGTCGTACCACGGCGGATTTTCGAGCCAGGCGCCGATGTACGAGTTCCGTCTCGAAGGCAGCCAGGGCGCGCTCAAGTGCCGCGGCCTGCACGTGAGCAACGACACGATGGACTACGAAATCGCCCCGGCGCTTGGCCAGTTCACCGCCAAGCGCATTGACGACGGCGTGCCGCAGCGCGATCCGTGGGTTCCGTTCTTCGACATCTGGAACGACTACCTGTGCGGCGGCGCGGAACCGCCCTGGGACGGATTGGGGTCAGGGACGGATTGGGGTCAGCCCTCAAACGGTAAAAGTAGTTGCGCAGAGGGTGTTGA
>CAZWQJ010000378.1:0-3485 GCA_964635825.1 uncultured Victivallales bacterium
GGCACCTACACCGTGCACTATGGCGCGCTGAGTGGCTTTACGGCGCCGGCGGACCAGACGCAGGCGGCCGTACCGGGCGCGGGCACCACGTTCAGCGGAACCTATCGCTGGGCCGGAACGCAGTTCCAGTTCCAATAGGCGCAGGACGGCTTCGCGCGCGCACGGCGAATCGTACACGATCCGCCGTGCGATCCTACAATCCGCCACGCTTGCTCCGCAGCAGGCGTGGCGCGTAGGCTAATGCCTCGTCTTGGGATCGGAAACCGGGGGAGGTACTCGACCATGCCGTTGACCGCGTACTATTTTCGTGGCCAGGACTTGTGTGTCGTGCGGCGGCATATTCGCGAAGACATGAAGTGGATGGCGGACGTGGGCACGGACTACGCCGCCGTCGGCGTGCATGAGTTCCAACTGGACCGACTGGGGGGCGCCGGCCTCGACATCATCTGCGACGAGGCGGCCCGCGTGGGCATCAAGGTGCATGCCATTCCCACGCGCTGGGGCGGGCTGATCGCGGGCTGGTCGACCGCGGCCGGCATGTTCTCGGCCACACACCCCGAGGCGTGGATGCGCAACGCGGACGGCACGCCCGTCATCCGCAATTTCGCGGGCGGCGCGATCTGCAGCATCTACCACCCGGCGACCCTTGAGTCCTTCCAGAACAACATCACCCGCATGCTGGACAGCTGGCCGTTTGACGGGATTGTCTGGGACGAGATCAAGGTGCTCCGGGATGAAGACCACTCGGAGGCGGCGCTCAAGGCACTCGGTGGCCCGAGCACCGGCGAAACGCATGTGCGCAATATGGCGGAGTTTTTCAGTAAGGCGAACCGCCATGCGCGCGCGAAGAAGCCCGACCTCGTGATTTCCTGCTTCATCTACGCCTGGTTCGAGGACTGGATCATGCGCCACTGTGCGGCGATCGATGGCCTCGACTACTTCGGGATCGACGGCGTGGCGATCCCCCACGAGGACCCGCGCCGCAAAAGCGTGTTCGGCAACTTCCAGCGCTCGGCCGTGGTGGCCCGGGCCGCGAACCGGAAGACCCTCTGCCTGGTGGAGACGATGCCGGGCTCGGGGCTGCCGCTGGAGACGGCCATCGGCTATGTTCGCGAGTTCATCCAGACTCCCATCGACAACCTGTACTACTATTACCATGGGAGCAACCTCGGGCCCATGAAGCGCTACATGCGCGAAATGAAGACCGTGCTGAAGGATTGGCGGTCGCGGCAGTGAGAAGCGGTGAGGCAATCGAGCAGAGACGGTCCGCGGGGCCGCGGACTCTCCATGATAGATTGATTTCAACCAGATCGTGCAGGGAGATGCAGACATGCCGTTGACCGCGTATTACTTTAATGGGCAGGACTCGTGCGTGGTGCGCCACCAGGTGCGCGAGGACCTGGCGTGGATGGCCGATGCCGGCACGGACAACGTGGCCATCGGGGTGCACGAGTTCCAGTTGGATCGACTGGGGTCGTGCGGGATTGAGATCATCTGCTCCGAGGCCGAGCGCGTGGGCATCCAGGTGCATGCCATCGCGTCGCGCTGGGCGGGCCTGATTGCAGGCTGGCCGACGGCGGCCGGCATGTTTTCGGCGACGCATCCGGAGGCGTGGATGCGCAATGCGGATGGAACCCCCGTGATCCGCAATTTTGCCGGTGGGGCGATCTGCAGCTTCTACCATCCCGCCACGCTGGAGCTCTTCCAGACCAGCATCACGCGCATGCTCGATCAGTGGCCGTTCGCCGGCATCATCTGGGACGAACCGAAGACGCTGGAGGACGAGGATCACTCCGAGGCGGCCCTCAAGTTCCTGGGTGAACCCAGCCGGGGTGAAAACCACGTGCGCAACATGGCTGAGTTCTTCAGCAAGGCCACCCGCCATGCGCGGGCGAAAAAGCCAGACCTCACGATCTCGTGCTTCGTCTACGCCCATTTCAGCGACATGATCATGAAGTACTTCGCGGCCATGGACGGGCTCGACTATTTTGGCATCGACGGCCTGTGCCGCCCCAATCCCGGGACGTACGCGCGGTACAAGACGGTGTTCGGTAACATGGACCGCGCCAATGCCGCCTGCAAGGCTGCGGGCGTGAAATCGATGTGCCTGATCGAGACGGGGCCGGGCATTCCCTTGGAGCAGACGATCGGCTACGTCAAGGAGTTCATCCAGACGCCCATCGATAATTTGATGTACTACTATTACGGCAGTTGCGTCACCCCGATGGAAGGCTACATGCGCGAGATGAAGACGGTCATGCGGGACTGGCGCAAGCGCCAGGTGTGAAGCCGGAAGGGCAACTACGAAACACGCTAAAGGCGCGAAAAGTGGAATCGAACACGAATGATCTATTAGCCAATCTTCCCGCGCGGCGCGGGAAGATCTTTCGCGCCTTTCGCGTTTTTCGTAGTTCAATCTGATAGGGGTGCGTCTAAATGAATCCAAGGGATGTGTCGGTCATTCGTCAACTGGCCGCCGAGGTGGCGGAGATTGCGGCGTTGCCGGTGCAGGACGAGAAGCGGGCGCTGTGGCGCGCGCTCAATGCGCGTCGTCCGGTGCGTCCCTTGGTGATGATCGACCAGGTCTGCTGGAACGAGATGAACACCGATGGGTCGCTCACGCTGCAATGTGAGGACAAGGAATGCCGCGGCTACGAGGAACGTCTGCGCCGCACGCTCTACAAGTGGCGGCACTTTCCGGTGGACATGGTGGTCGATCCTTTCGTCCGGATCCCCAAGGCGATTCGCAACACCGGCTACGGCGTGCAGATCCGCGAAGAGACGGCGGTTACGGACCCGCAGAACGCGGTGGTGGGCCACAAGTACGAGAACCAGTTCCAGACCGAGGCCGATCTGGAAAAGATCCGCACGCCACAAATCAGCCACGACGAGGGGGAAACTCAGCGTCGCCTGGCGGTGGCCCATGATCTCTTCGATGGCTTGCTGGATATTCGGCCGGTGGGCATGGAGATCGGCATGGCACTCTGGGATGCCATCTCGATGTGGATGGGCGTCGAGAATGCGCTCTACGCCATCATCGACAAGCCCGATTACATGCATCGCCTGATGGCCCGCCTGACCGATGCCTGCCTGGGCATGATCGACCAGTTGGATGCGCAGGGGCTGTTCTGCGATCCACAAAGCCTGATCCACTGCACCGGGGCCTACAGCGATGAACTGCCCGCCCCCGGCTACAATCCCGAGGCGCCGCGCGCGAAGGATGTCTGGATCTGCGGCATGGCCCAGATGTTTTCCACCGTCTCGCCGGCCATGCACCGGGAGTACGAAATGGACTACGTTCGTCGCATCGCCGCGCGCTTCGGGTTGGTGTACTACGGTTGCTGCGAGCCACTCGATCGCAAGATGGACGAGGTGCGCCAGATCCCGAATGTGCGCAAGATCTCGATGAGCCCCTGGGTGGATGTCGAGCGGGCTGCGGCCGCCATTCATGGTGATTACGTCTTTTCGCGCAAACCGAGCCCGGC
>CAZWQJ010000379.1:0-3482 GCA_964635825.1 uncultured Victivallales bacterium
ACCCGTCTTCGAGCGCAGATGATAGTCGCCGAAGGCCGCGAACAGCGGATCGACCGCGAGATTGCCCGCTCCGGCGTGCGCCTCCTGGCTGTCGCTCCAGGCCACGGAGACCGCGCCCGTCGCGCCGATGGCGTAGACGGCGACACCCGGGATATTCACCGCATTGCCCCAGAGGATGCTGCTGTTGATCGAGACGGGCGCCCCCGCGCCGATGAAACTGTTCAGACCATGGCCTTCGTTGTGCGCGATCGTGCAGTTGCGGAAGACCGCGTTGGACGTGTTCAGGACGTATACCCCGTCGCCTACATACACCGTCAGATCCGATCCCACCTTGTTGGCTCTATTGCTGTAGATCAGAAGGTTCTCGAAGAGGTGCGACCCGCCGTCGACAAACAGGCCGCCTCCGTAATTGACGGCGCGATATGCGCCGGCCGCCTTGTTGAATGCGACAACCGATCGCCGGACGGTCCACTCGCCGCCCAGGATGCCGATCCCACCGCCGAAATCCCCGCCGGTCCAGGAGTAGGCGTTGGCGGTGTTGGACACGACCAGGCTGTCCTCGAGCGTCACCCTGGCGAAACAGCCGCCGATACCGCCGCCGTAACCCGTGCCCCAATGTTTGAATACGCTCATTCGCTTTAACTCGTTGTCGACGACGCGCAGTCCGTCGAGCTGAACTTGCGACAGCCAGATGCCGATCCCGGCGCCAAAGGTGTGTCGGGTATATCCGATAGCGCCAAAATAGCCACCGGATACCGTCAGTTTGGCCAGCCGTCCGTCGACAGGAATCGACTTGATCGTCACGACCTGGTCGGTGTCGCCGGCATCCAACCGGGTGCTGTTCATGCCGGCGCCGATCAGGTGCAGACCCGGTTTCGCCAAGACCAGCGGGAAGGTCTCGCCCGCGGCGGGATTGTACAGGCCCGCGTCCACGTGGACGTGCGTGCCGTCCCGTGCCAGCGCTAGCGCGCGAGTTACGGTCCGCAGGGCGTCGCCGGGGGCCGCCCCCCCGTTCGTGTCGTCGCCGCCTTCCGCCACGTACAGATCGGCATAGGCCGGCAGAAGCCCTTGGCTGTAATGCCAGCCGAGATCAACCCTGCCGCTGTCGGCCGCCCCGTTGGTCCGGGTCGTGTAGGCGTCCAGCCCGAACGCCGACGCGTCGTCGCTGCCGGCATTGCGGCAGAGGCTGCCCTCGGCCAGATATAACCCGCGCTCGAACCGCGGGTTTTCGCTGATGTTGTTGTTGGAACCCGCAAAACCGCCGGTCAGGATGTTGCAGTACGCGACCGTCACCGTCCCTGTCACGTCGGCGCCGTTGTCCCACACAATGCAATCGGTCAGCGAAACCGTCCCGTTCGCCCGGCGGACGCCCTCGGACTTGTTGCCCAGGATCGTCGAATTCAGCACGTCCACCGTGCCGCTGGCGACATACAGGCCGCAGCCCCGGTATTCCATTGTGTAGGCGGTGGTCGGCGGCATCACTTCGTTGTAGTACCGCGTCGAATCGCCGTTGTTGCCGTTGATGGCGCAGTTGGCGATTTCGTGCGTGCCGCTGTGAACATATAGGCCGCCGCCATGCCACTTCTCGCGGTTATCCCAAACCGCCGAGCCAATGCGGAGCGTGTCGGTGTTGTTGCCGCCGAAGACGCTGTCGCGGAAGGTCCAGGCGCCGCCCTCCAGATAGGCCCCGCCTCCGCGCAACGTCGCCGACCAGGCGGTTCCATAGAGCCGGTTCAGCCCGATCTCGCCATCGGTAAAGGAAGCCGTGCTGTTGAGACCGTAAAGGCCGCCGCCGGAATTGACCGCCGTGTTGTCGATCAGGCGGCAGCGGATAAACGACAGGTTTATCGAGTTGAGCACCGCCAGCCCGCCGCCGGAAACCCCGGCAACCCCGGAAAAAGAGCGTCCGCCCGCGATTGTCAGATCCTCGAAGACGCTGGCGCTAGCGTTTTCGGCGACCATGATCCGCAGGGCTTCGACCGTCGGATCCCGCGTCAGCCGGGTCGGATGGCGATGGCCGTCGCGCGCGCCGGGACCGGCGCCGCCGGTTGCTTCGTAACCGCCCTTGACCGTTACGTGCGAGCCGGTGAAGGTCAGCGTGCGGTCGAGGGGAAAATCGCGGCCGGCCAGATAGATCGTGTCGTTGCTGCCGGCCCGGGCGAAGGCCCAGTGGACATCCGTCAGGGCCGTGTCCCAACTGTCGTAGGGCGGAATCGAGGAACCCTCCGGCGAGACGTACCAGTCGAGCGGGCCGCTCACGATACAGCGATCCCGCACCACCGTGACGCCCTCCAACGCACTGTTGCTGACCGTGAGCGTGACGGTGTAAATGCCGGCAGCATTGTATGCGTTGGTCACCAGGCCCAGGCCGGCGCCGTTTGTCGTGCCATTGCCGAAGTTCCAGTAATAAAGCAGCCCGGTCTGGTTGGCGCCGGCGACGTAGGTCGTGAAGACCGCCTGCCACGGCGCCGTGCCGCGGCGGGCATCGACCGTGAATCCCGCGCGCAACGAACCGGCGTTGCTTGCGTCGGCCTCGAACGCGCCCATGTCCACCGTTCCCGCCCGGCGCGGGTTGACGTCGAGATCGAAGGCGGCGGCCATCCATCCCTGGTCGCTGCCCTGGTCGATGACGGGCGAACCGGTCAGGGGCCGGAAATCGCCGCCGTCGGCATCGGCGAAAAGGGGATCGGCGGCCGTGTTGCCCGCGCCTGACGGGGCGGGCTGCACGCAACTGTAGGTGACGGAGCCGCCGTTGTTCGACAGGTTGCGGATCGCGCCGGGCGACGCGCCGACGTTTTCGGCAACGATGCTGTTCAGCAGCGTTCCGTTGGCGGTCAGGTAGACGCCGCCGTTGTTGCCGGCGGAGATGTTGCGCACGATGGTGCAGTTTTCGACCCGCCCGTTATGCACATACACGCCGCCCGTTTCCTGGCGCGAGCGGTTTTGTCTGACCAGACTGTTGCGCATTGCGGCCCCGCCGGTCAGGTACACGCCGCCGCCGGAGGAATGGGCGTAATTGCCGGTGATGACGCAGCGATCGACCAGGCCACCCGCGGCATACACGCCGCCGCCTAAAACGGCGCTGCTGATCACCTGGTTGCCTTCGATCAGGCTGTCCACCAGTAGACCCCCGGTCATATACACCCCGCCGCCGCCGATCGCGCCGCCGGCGCCAAGCGAGAGCTGATTGTTGCGGACCACGGAATTGGTCACCACGCCACCGCCATTCAGCCAGACCCCGGCGCCGTATAGGCCTGTCGTGCCATCCTTCACGAGACAGCCGCTGAGCGTGCCGGCCGTCATCCGCGCGCCGCCGCCAGTCGTATTCCCGTTCTCGATCGTGAAGCCGTGGACCACGGCATCCGCATGCTCGATGCGGAAGATCGGGTTCGAGCCGCTCGTGCGGCGGACGACGGTCTTGATGACATCGGGATCGAAGGCCTCGACCCGCAGGGCGGTGTTCACGGTGATCGAGGCGCTGA
>CAZWQJ010000380.1:0-3479 GCA_964635825.1 uncultured Victivallales bacterium
GTAAGCAGTAAGCTGTAAGCTGTGAGTGGGGGGCGGGAAATGCTGAGTTGGGGCGGGGGGGAGAGGTTCTTGGTTCGTAGTTCTTGGTTCGGGGATCGGGGGGAGTTTCGCGCAGAGGCGCAGAGGCGCAGAGGAGACGGGGGACGGGGGGGGTGCAGTAAGCGGTAAGCAGTAAGCAGTAAGCTGTGAGTGGCGGGCGGGAAATGCTGAGTTGGGGCGTGAGGAAGAGGTTCTTGGTTCTTGGTTCGTAGTTCTTGGTTCGGGGATCGGGGGGAGTTTCGCGCAGACGCGGAGATCGCAGAGGGGGACGGGGGGCGGCGTGAGACGTGAGACGAGAGATGTGAAATTCTCTTTGTCTTGAGCTTTGTCTAAGCGTCTCGATGTTGTCTTTGACAGGATTACATGATTTACAGGATTGTTCTGGAAGAGTATGCCGCCAAATCCTGAAAATCATGTAATCCTGTCCAAAATAAGTTTCGGCCTCCGCCCGCATCCTGAAAATCATGTAATCCTGTCCAATTTAAGTTTCGGCCTCCGCCCCGCATCCTGAAAATCATGTAATCCTGTCCAAAATAAGTTTCGGCCTCCGCCCGCATCCTGAAAATCATGTAATCCTGTCCAATTTAAGTTTCGGCCTCCGCCCCGCATTTGGTGATTTTCCAGCCGTTCCCTCCCAAAATTCGTTTAATTCGTTTAATTCGTTGATTCCTCGTCCTTCGTCCTTCGTCCTTCGTCCTTCGTCCTTCGTTCCCCGCCCGCATTAGCATGTACGTCTCGTATGCTATTCGCATACATATATCCTTCATTATTCCTCATTTATTGCTGACTTTCCGCCTGGCCTCGCGTATACTGCCCGCAATGGTTTTATGCCAGCTCCCGATTCATTCGCGTTCCATGCCACGAAGGTAAGTTCCCATGTCCACTGACGATCCCAAGGCCGAGACCCCCGTTGCAGATGGCGCTCCTGCGACCCTTTCCCCCATTGCCGACCCCGTGCAGCCGCCCGCCGGCGTCACGCGCATCAACATCGAAGACGAGATGACGACCTCCTACATCGACTACTCGATGAGCGTCATCATCGGCCGCGCCCTGCCCGACGCCCGCGACGGGCTCAAGCCCGTGCACCGTCGCGTCCTCTATGCGATGCAGGACCTGGGCAACACCCACGCCAAGCCGCACAAGAAGTCGGCGCGCATCGTCGGCGACGTCATCGGCAAGTACCACCCGCACGGCGACCAGGCGGTCTACGACACGATCGTCCGCATGGCGCAGGACTTCTCGCTGCGCTATCTCCTCGTCGACGGCCACGGCAACTTCGGTTCGGTAGATGGCGACCCCCCGGCGGCCATGCGTTACACCGAAATCCGCATGGCCCGCATGGCGGAGGAGCTCCTCGAGGATCTCGACAAGGACACCGTCGCCTTCGGGCCGAACTACGACGAGTCGCTGACCGAACCGCTCGTCCTCCCCGCCAAACTCCCCAACCTGCTGCTCAACGGCTCCTCCGGCATCGCGGTCGGCATGGCGACCAACATCCCGCCCCACAACCTCAACGAGCTCGTCGACGGCCTCGTCCACTACATCGACAACCGCTCCTGCACGATCGAAGACCTGATGCAGTTCATCCACGGCCCCGACTTTCCCACGGGCGCGACCATCTGCGGCACCCGCCAGATCGAGGCGATGTACAAGCTCGGCCGCGGCCAGATGACCGTCCGCGGCCGGGCCGAGATCATCGAGGAGAAGCACCGCGAGTACATCCTCATCAGCGAACTCCCCTACATGGTCAACAAGGCGAACCTCATCACCAATGTCGCCGCCATGGTGAACAACAAGGAGATGGAGGGGATCTCCGACATCCGCGACGAAAGCTCCAGCAAGGGCATCCGCGTGATCATCGAGATCAAGCGCGGCGCCATCGGCCAGATCGTGCTGAACAGCCTCTACAAGCACACGCAGCTCCAGACCACCTTCGGCGCCAACATGCTGGCCATCGACGACAACCGCCCCAAGGTCATGAACCTGAAGGAGCTGCTCCGCTGCTATGTCGACCACCGCTTCGAGGTCATCACCCGCCGCACCGCCTTCGAGCTCCGCAAGGCCGAGGCCCGCAAACACATCCTCGACGGCCTCCTCAAGGCCCTCGACCACCTCGACGAGATCGTCCGCATCATCCGCGCCGCCCGCTCCCGCGACGAGGCCCGCACCGCCATCATCGCCACCTTCGGCTTCAGCGAGAAGCAGGCCGACGCCATCCTGGAAATGCGCCTCTACCAGCTCACCGGCCTCGAGCGCGACCGCGTCGAAGCCGAGCACCGGGCCCTGTGCGAACGCATCGCCTATTTCCAGTCGCTGCTGGCCAGCTCCGACATGATCTTCGGCGTCATCAAGGCCGACCTCCTCGAACTCAAGGCGAAGTACGGCGACGAGCGCCGCACCGCCATCGTGCCGCTGGAGGGCGAAGTCGACCTGGAGGACCTCATCGCCGACGCCCCCTGCATCATCACCCTCAGCCACAAGGGCTACATCAAGCGCGTCGCCCTGAGCGTCTACCGCGAACAGCGCCGCGGCGGCCGCGGCGTCATGGGCGCCGCCACCCGCGACGAGGATTTCATCAACACCCTCTCCGTCGCCAAGACCCACGATACGCTCCTCTTCTTCACGACCCTCGGCCGCGTCTTCGCCAAGCGCGCCTTCGAGGTCCCCGAAGCGTCGCGCACCTCGACCGGCAAGGCCATCGTCAACCTCCTCGAACTCCAGGAGAACGAGAAGATCGCGGCGATGATGCGCATCCGCAAGTTCGCCGACGACCGCTGCATCATCTTCGCCACCGAACAGGGCACCGTGAAGCAGACCCTCCTCTCCCATTACCGCAACATCCGCAGGAACGGCCTCATCGCCATCAACCTCGAAGAGGGCGACCGCCTCATCCAGGTCTGCCAGACCGGCATCGACGACCAGGTGATGCTGGCCACGACACAGGGCCAGACCATCCGCTTCCCCGTCGAGCAGGTGCGGACCACCGGACGCGACTCCACGGGCGTCCGCGGCATCCGGCTCGAGCTGGGCGACCGCGTCTGCAGCATGTCGGTCGTCACGCCCGACGCCACGTTCATGATCGCGACCGCCAACGGCTACGGCAAGCGGACCGCGTTCGACGAATTCCGCGAGCAGCATCGCGGCGGCAAGGGGATCATCGGCATCCAGACCAGCGCCCGCAACGGCGACGTCGTCGCCGCCGGCGCCGTCCGCGAGGACGAAGCCCTGATGATGATGACCGCCAAAGGCATGATCGTCCGCTCGCCCGTCGACCAGATCCGCGTCATCGGACGCAACACGCAGGGCGTCCGCCTGATCAACCTGGAAGACGACGACCAGCTCCTCGAAGTCATCGTGGTGCCCTCCGAGCCGACTCCGGAAGTTGCCGAGGCGCAAGCCGCCGCCGAAGCGGAACTGAACAGCCAATCACCCGCCGCCGA
>CAZWQJ010000381.1:0-3473 GCA_964635825.1 uncultured Victivallales bacterium
GACCAGGCCGCGCTCGCCGCCAGCCCCATTCCGGCCGCCAGCAGCAGCGTGGTGGCTTGCTTGTTAAACTGCTTCATGTTTGTCGCTCCCATTCCGGTTGATACTTCCAAGGCACTGCGTTCGATGCGTTCCAACTTCCCGATTACCGCTGCGACAATTCGCCACTGCGGCAATTTGTCGCACATTTGACGCCAGCCCCCCCTGTCATGTCCTTGATGTGGATCAATTCGAAAAACAAACCAGCCGGACTCGAAAAAGGGCCGGGGTCTTGAAACTCACACGATCCCACTGGATCAACCTGGCGATGATCGGTGCGCTGCTGGCGATCGCCGTCGCCGGCCACTACTATTCGCCGCTGCTGCTGCCCAAGGCGGATGTCATGGCTGTCGTCATTCCCGGCTGCGACCTGCACAAGGGACCCTGTGCGGCAAGCTTCCCGCAAGGCGGACGCCTGGAGTTCTCGGTGACGCCGCGACCGATACCCTACCTCCACCCCCTGCGCATCGAGGTGGCCGTGAGCGGCGTTCAGCCAGGAAAGGTCGAAGTGGACTTCGCCGGTGAAACCATGAACATGGGCTACAACCGCATCGAGTTGAAGCCTTCAGCCGCGGGGCGCTATGCCGGCGAGGCCTCGTTGCCGGTCTGCGTTTCCGGCAGCATGGACTGGGTGGCGACCGTGATCGTCGAATCCGGCGGGCAACGCATCTCGGTGCCCTACCGTTTCGCGACCGGGCACTGAGCGCCCGGTCCGGCGGATGTCGCGGGCGCAGCGCTACTGCTTCGCCGGTCGCTTGAGCAGCTTGCGCTGCAAGGTGCGGCGGTGCATGTTGAGTGCCCGCGCCGTGGAGGAGATGTTGCCCTTGTTTTCGCGCAGGACCCGCTGGATGTGTTCCCATTCCATGCGGTCGACCGACATAGGAACCAGAGAGATCGGCGCCGAGGCCACTGCTGCCACCGACGAAGCCTGATCTTCCTGCAGCGTGTGGACGAACGCGCGCAGCAGGGTATCCACATCGACCGGCTTGGCCAGGTACTGTGCGGCCCCCAGCTTGATCGCATCGACCGCGGTACTGATGCTGGCGTAGCCTGTCAGAACCACAATGCGGCAGGCCGGGTTGAGTTCCAGCAGGCGCGGAATAAGGTTCAGCCCGGAGTCGCCGTCGAGATTGAGGTCGAGCACCACCCGGTCAGGCACACCCCCTGCAGCATGCTCGAGCGCCTCCGCAGCACTACGTGCCGCGGCGACTGCGTAGCCGCGCCGCTTCAGGGCCCGGACCAGCGTCGCGCTGAATGTTTCGTCATCCTCGATGATCAGCATGCTCTCGCTCACGTCCCCAAGCCCCGATTCATGTCCTGTTCCCCAGTGCAATCGGCAGTTCGATGCTGGCGCTGGCGCCGCGACCCTGCAGATTGGCCAGCACGATGCGCCCGCCGAGGCGCTCGATTGCCGAAAACGCCAGCAGCAGGCCGATCCCGGCACCGCCCTTGCGCGATGTCAGCGGCCCCTGGCCGGCACCTTGCAGCACCTCCGCGGGGAAGCCCGGGCCGGCGTCGGTGACTGCTATCCGGAGCGTCGCATCGTCCCAGCCCAGTTGAATGTCGATATCGGCATCACCGGCATCCGCGGCATTGTTGAGCAGGTTGGCGAGGGCTTGTTCCAGCGTCGCCTCACCCGGAATGCGCGGCGCACCGGAACCACCCGTAACGGTCACACGGCTGTTGGCGCGCGGCCTCATGGCTTGCCAGCGCGCCCGCACACCGCGCACCCATTCCACCGCGTCCTGAGCCTCGATCTGCTCGGGCCTAAGCGCTCCGCTACGCGCCGCCATGTTGCTGATGATGCCCTTGCACAGGGCAATCTGCTCCCGCACCAGGGCCAGGTCGGCCCGTGCCCCGGCGTCGAGGCAGGATTCCCGTTCCAGTTCCCCCACCACCACGGCCATGGTCGCCAGCGGCGTGCCCAGTTCATGGGCGGCACCCGCCGCCAGGGCACCCAGCGCCACCATGCGCTCGTCGCGCAAGGCCTGCTCGCGCGCGGCGGCAAGGTTCCTGTCGCGCTCCCTGATCGACGCCGTCATGCGCGCAACGAACCAGGCGATCATCGATGCGGACACCACGAAGGTCAGCCACATGCCGGCCAGATGGAGGCGCGCGGCACGCTCCGCGTCGCCGACCGACAAGGGCAGATAGGCCCACATCAGCAGCGAATAGATGGCGATGGCGAGCAGCGCCACGATGGCGGTGAGCCTGCCCGGCAGCGACAACGCGGCGACGGCCACCGGCACCAGAAGGAAGGAGATCAGCGGATTGGCCGCACCGCCCGACAGGTACAGCAGGATCGCCAGGGCGACGAGATCGACGCACAACTGGCCGAAGAGTTCGCCGGCATCCACCGCTTCGTCGCCGCGGGTGCGCCACTGGATCCTCGCATTGAACGCAGCCATCAGTAACACCACCGCGAACATCGGCAGGCGCGGCACGGCGATCCCGAGAAAAGTCGGCGCTGACGACACGGCGATAAGTACGGCGGCCAGCAGCCACCAGCGCAGGATCACTGCGCGGCGCAGGTTGAGCCGCAGGTTGGAACCACCTTCACCGGATGGGGAGACTGCCATCGGCGGATTATCCGACACAGATCAAGGAAAAGCGCATCCGCTGCCTGCGACAATACGTCGCATCGACGTTCCATGGACCACACATGATGAAGTTTCACCATATGCTCGCACTGCTGGCACTGGGTTTCGCCGGCCCCGGATATGCCCAGAACCTCGAAAAGGGCAAGGAGATCAACGCCGTTTGCGCCGGCTGCCACGGCGAATCCGGCCAGGGCGGTTCGCGCGGCGAGTACCCGCGCATCGCCGGCCAGCGCGTCGGCTACCTGGTTGACCAGCTCAAGTCCTTTCGTGACCGGAAGCGGGTCAACATCCCGATGTATCCCTACACCCAGGAGCGCGAACTCCCCGACGAGGACATCAAGGACGTCGCCGCCTACCTCGCCTCGATCAAGTTGCCGACCACGTGGCCGGTGTTCAAGGACAGCGACGATGCCTTGACCCGCCTGACCCTGACCGAACGCGTCATGATCATTCCGCGCGTGGCCGGCAATCTTGCCAATGGCGAAGCCGTGTATCAGAAGAAGTGCGCCGCCTGCCACGCCAGGAACGGCACGGGCCAAGGCACGTACCCGATGCTGGTCGGGCAATACACCGGCTACCTGAAGCGGCAGATCGAGAAATACCTCGCCAACGAGCGCCCGCACGACGACGCGGTTGTGGGCGGCACCCTCACCCTGCTGAAGGAGGAGGACGTGCAGGACGTGCTGGCCTATCTGACCTCGATCCAGGAGCAACAGTAGGCAATGAGGCCGGCAGAAATTCCGGACTGAAATCCCCACCGGCGGGGGGCCTTCCGTACGGTAACGGACGGAAAACCGGTCCTCCCTGCGCTAACATGCGCACCGGATCCGGAACACC
>CAZWQJ010000382.1:0-3471 GCA_964635825.1 uncultured Victivallales bacterium
CCGGGGTGGCGATCAGGCCGTTGGTGGTCAGGGTGATTTCCCCCGTCAGGTTGCCGCCTTGCGCATCCCAGCTCCCGGTCGAATACTTTCCCCCGTCGAAGGTGATCGGATTGGTGATCGTCGTGCCCGTGGCGCTGGCCTGTTTCGCCGCCAGGGTCCCGCTGGCATTCACAGTCAGCATCGGCCAGTCGCCTTCAACGCCCAGATTGGTCGTGGCCCGGACGGCGTTATCCCACGTGCCCCTGTTGATCAGCCCCGTATCCGCGGCCGAGGAGGGTTTCCCCAGCGCGCCCCACGTGTTGGTCAGGCTCCAGTCGCCGGTGGTGGCGGTGGTGTAGTCGGCGGCTTGTGACAAGGGAGTGACAAGGGACAACAGGGACAGCAGCAACAGCGGCAATTTCATGGGTTTTGTTTTCATCATGGTCATCATGCTTCTACTTCTCCTTATGGGCAGTTCGATTCACCGAATGCCCTCTTGACAATCCATCACCTATATGTAAATCTACATGCATGAGCACCAAGACAATTGCTTTGGACGCCGGAGTCTACGAGAAACTGGCCCGCCTCAAGGGCGAGTCGCAGTCGTTCTCCAAGCTGATTTCCAGCCTCGTGGATCGTGTGGTCACCGCCCATACCGTGGCCGACGTCCTGGCGCAACTGGATGACGAGCAGCCCTTGCGCAAGGCCGACGCGGAGACCATGGCGCGGCTGGTCCGCGAAGACCGGGAAACGGAAACCTGGCCTTCCCATGATCTGTCTTGATACCGATTTCCTGATTGCGCTCTGGCGCAGCCGGAAGCAACCGGACCATCCGGCGCGGCTGGCGTTGGCGAGCCATCCCGGCGAGGTCCTCGTGGTCTGCACGCCCGTCGCGGGTGAGTTCCTGGAAGGCGCCGCCTTCATCTCCGAGGAGCGGCTCCAGGAGGCGGTTCGGTTCCTGCGCCTGTTCGACATCTCCGGCGTTTCGCTCCAGACCGCGGTCCGGTACGGCCGCCTTGTCGCCGACCTCCGTCGGAAAAACCTGCTGGCGGGCGTCTCCAAGGCGGACTGCTGGATCGCCGCCTGGGCGGTGCAGCACAACGCGGTTCTGGCCACCCAGAATACCCGGCATTTCCAGCGGATTCCCAATCTGAAACTCATCTCGTTCATCCCGTAAGTGTGCGCTGAAGTGCGCCCACACTTACTCCCCACCCTTACTCGGTTACTCGACCCGCTTACTCGATCTCATTCCCTATCCCGGCAGGCAGAACTGCTCGTCTGAGACACTTCGTCGCGAGCTTTGTCGAAAGCTTTGTCGAAAGAATTGCGAACCATACGTTTGCATCAACAAAGCTCGCGACAAAGAAGGGGACCGTTTCTCATGCTTCGATCCATCCGGCCCGCCGCGGGACATGACCACTGAATACTGAGTACTTCCCCGATCCCCGCCCCGCCCATCTCCCCCCTACCTGAATCGAATAATCGTCTGCGGCGGCAGGATCACCGCGAACGGATCGGTCGTCGCCGTCACCACCCCCGGCCCCGTCAGCGTCGCCGTGGCCGTCAGCTCCTTGTTGGCGTCCGGGAGGTCAATGTTCAGCCCCTTGCCCGCAAAGTCCGCCACGCCCGCCACCGCGTTCATGCTCGTGGTCCCGCCCAGCGTCCCCGTGCCTGTGGTCAGCGTCAGCGCCACAGCCGTGATCGCATCCGCGCCCGTGCTCACCACGTTGCCGAATTGGTCCTCGATCGACACCACCGGCTGCTGCGCGAACGCCACCCCCACCCACGTGCTCGCCGAGGGCTGCGTCGTGAACACCACCTGGCTGGCCGCCGCGTGCAACACGCTGAAGGCCGCGCTGTCGCCCGCGGTGAGGCTCGCGCCGCTGGTCCGCGTCGCCGTCAGCGCCACGCCGCTCTCGGCCTTCGTGTAGATCACCCCACTGATCGTCACCCGGTTGGTTCCCGCCGCGATCGTCCCGGTCAGGGGCACGTTGAGCGGGCCGCTACCCGTCTTGAGCGTCAGGCTGATCCCCGTGGCGGCCGACACATTCCGCGCCGTGCCGCCGTCGTCCTGCGCCTCCACCACTACGCTGAACGGCACGCCCGCCGTTGGGCTGCTGCCGCCGTTCACCTGCACGATCGCCAGTTTCGTGGCCGGCACAAAGCCCACCTTCACCGTGCCAACCGGCTCGTTGTACGTGACGGTCCCGTTCCACGGCGCATTCCAGTTCACCGAGGAGAATGTGCCCACAATCGCCGTCGCATTGCTCACCACGACGACTTCCTGGGCGCCCAGCGCATCCATGGCCAAGGCGGTGTTCACGTTGACCTCCAGCACCGCATTCGCCAGCCCGGTCAAATCGTGATCCACCAGCAACCGGTCAAAGTCCACCCCCGCCACGCCGTTGGTGCCGGCAATATCAATCTTCAGCCGGCTGCCCGCCCCGAAGGCCATGCCGCCGTCCACCCGCAGGATGCCGGTGGAGTTGGTCGTCACCGCCACCCCGTTCGTGCCCGGATCCACCGTGCCGGTGCAGGTCAGCTTCTTCACTCCATCGCCCGCCTCGACCGTGATCATGCCCTTGCCCGCCAGGTCGTTCGTCACGGTCCAATCGGCATTCGTCGCCTGGTCCAGGAGCAGATAGCTGTTGGTCGCCAGCAGCGTGATCGGACCCGTGCCGTAGGCGTCATTGGTGGTGATGCTGACGTAGCCCCCGGCCTGAATATCGAGGCCGCCGCTGAACGTGTTGCCAGAGTTGCGAAGGTAGAGGTAGCGGTTGACGCCATTCGCCACCTGGACCACCATCTTGCCCGCGCTCGCGCCATCGGCGATGACGCCATGGATATGAAACTGGCTCTCGACATCGTTCCTGAACCAGGTCGTTCCTTCCAGGGCATACGTGTCGTAACTGTTGACTATGTTGCCTGCCGTCCCGGTCAGTCTGCCCCGGAGCGATGCGCCGTTCTTCAGAAGGAAGCGATGTCCCCGGCAGTTGAAGGTCACGCCGCCGCCGCCGATTCCGAGTACGACCAGGCCCGTGTCCTCGACCGTGATCGTCTGGCCGTCCGCGGTCGTGTTGGTGGCGCCGATGTTCAGGTAGCCGTACGCGGAAACCAGCACGTTGCTCAACCCCAGGCCGCCGGTCGCGAAGACCCGCACGGGGCCTCGATCCACCAGCGTATCGCTGAAAATCGCCGTCCCGCCGGAATAGGTGTTGTTGGTGCCCGTGATATCAAGCAACCCGCGTCCCAAGTTGCCCACATCAAGTCCGGTCGTGTTGAGCGTCAGTTTGCCCTTCCCGCCACCCAGTCCGTCCCGGATCAACCCGCTCAGAATCCACTGCTGGTCGTCAGAGTTGATGCCCGCGCGCATCTCGCTGTCGGACTCCAGCGCCACGGTGTCCGACGAGGTGATGATGCCCTTGGTCCCGGAATTGAGAACCCATCGACCGCCGTTGAGCACGATCGTATGCCCGCTGAACGTCTGGCCCG
>CAZWQJ010000383.1:0-3432 GCA_964635825.1 uncultured Victivallales bacterium
TGAGCGTTGGACGTTGAGCGTTGAACGTTTCCATGCTCTCTTCCCTCCGGCCCGCCGCTGGCCGGACTGAACACTGAACACTGAACACTGAACACTGATAACCGATCACCGATAACCGATAACCGATCACCGATAACCGATCACTTCCCCCCGCCCCCCCATGTCCCACAAAACCATCGCCTTTGACGACATCGCCGCCGTCCTCGCCCCCCATCGCGAGCGGGGTGACACCATCGTCCAGTGCCATGGCACCTTCGACCTCGTCCACCCCGGCCATATCATCCACCTCGAAGAATCGAAAGCCCTCGGCCAGGTCCTGGTCGTCACCCTCACCGGCGAACGCTTCGTCAGCAAGGGCCCCAACCGCCCGTATTTCAATGACGTCCTGCGCGCCCACACCCTGGCCGCACTGGCCTGCGTGGATTACGTCGTGGTCGTCCCCTTTGCCGGCGCCCGCGAGGCCATCCTCGCCGTCCGCCCCACCCTCTATTGCAAGGGCGAAGAATTTCGCAACGCCTCCACCCCGCAGCAGCGCGACCGCATCGACGAGGACCTCGCCGCCGCCGCCGAAGTCGGCGCCGCCATCCGCTACATCGGCTCCCAGGTCTTCAGCTCCACCCGCCTCCTGAACAGCGCCTTCTCCTCCTACGACGAAAAGGTCCAGGACTACTGCCGCCATCTGGCCACCACCGTCTCCCCCGAGGACTTCGCCCGCCACGTCGAAGACTTCCGTCCCCTGCGCGTGCTGGTCGTCGGCGACATCATCTTCGACCGCTACACCGAGGTCGACGTCAGCGGCCTCACCTCCAAAAGCCCCGCCATCTCCAGCCGCTTCCTGCGCGATGAACTGCACGGCGGCGGCGCCCTCGCCGTCCTCCGCCACGTCGCCGAATTCTGCACCAACGTCCAACTCATCGGCGTCACCGGCACCGAACCCTGGGCCCTGGAACAACTCGATACCCACCTCGGCCCCAACCGCGATCTCGTCGTCCGCCTCGAAGGCTGGCGCTCCGTCCTCAAACACCGCTTCACCGAAAAACTCGTTCCCGGCCGCGAGGTGCGCCCCCTCTTCGCCGTCGACTACCTCGAAGATCACGATCTGCCCCCACCCGCCCTCCAGGAACTCCTCCAGCGGCTCGACGCCCACATCGACAACGCCGACCTCGTCATCGCCATGGACTTCGGCCACGGACTCCTCGCCAACCCCATCCGCGAACTCGTCCAGGACCGCGCCCGCTTCCTCTCCGTCAACTGCCAGACCAACAGCGCCAACTTCGGCTTCAACGTCATCAACCGCCGCTATCGCCGCACCGACTCGTTCTCCATGGACGCCACCGAACTCAAACTCGCCGCCGGCGCCCAACGCAGCGGCAACCCCGCCGACAACCTCGCCGCCCTCATGCACGCGCTCCAGGCCCGCTATGCCTGGCTCACTCGCGGCCCCGTCGAGACCACCGGCCTCCACGCCGACTCCCCAGCCCCTTGCACCATCCCCCCCTTCGAACGGCGCGTCATGGATAGCATCGGCGCCGGCGATGCCTTCTGCGCCCTCGCCTCCCTCGCCTCCGCCCGCGGCCTCCCCCTGCCCCTCGCCACCTTCATGGGCCAACTCGCCGGCGCCATGGCCGTCCGCTATGTCGGCAATGCCGACTGCATCCACAAACCCGCCTTCATCCGCGGCGGCCAAACCATGCTACGGTTCTAAGACTGACACAACGAACCACGCGACATTCGCGCCTTTCGCGCATTCCGTAGCGCTAGTGTGGTGAGCGATTAGTTCACATCACAACAGAAGGCCGCCGGGCCGGCGGCCCTCCATCGGACGCATTCGAAAAATTGGAGTCCCCTGGAGGGTCGGCGGCTCGCCGACCGTGTTTACGAAACAACGAACTAATCGCTCACCACACTAGCGGCTCTTCCCATGTTGAGTTGAGTCGTCTAGACCCATCTTAGTTTTGCCGATTTCCTGTTGTATAGTGACTGTATTATTGCTAATTAAGTCATGTGGTCGACCCTATTTACATCCCCCAGGCGCAGCTTGCCCGTCTGAAAACTCTGGTTGCACCCGGAAAAGTCGTCGTAATCTACGGCCCTCGGCGTGTGGGCAAAACCACCTTGTTGCGCCATTTCATCGCCGAGACGAACATAAATGCCTTGATGGTAACCGGTGAGGACATCACGGTGCGCGAGTACCTGGCCAGCCAATCCGTGGCCAAACTGCAGGCGTTTGTGGGACACGCCAGCACGTTGATCGTCGACGAGGCGCAAGCGGTGCCCGCAATCGGCGTGAACCTGAAACTGCTGGTCGATCATGTCCCTACGCTCAGTATCATCGCCAGCGGATCGTCCTCGTTCGATCTGGCCCGACAGACCGGTGAACCGCTCACAGGACGCCGGCACACCATGTCGCTGCTGCCACTCGCTCAACTGGAGCTATCGGCCGTGGAGGCCCCCCACGACACACGCGCCAACCTCGAACAGCGTCTGCGCTTCGGCAGCTATCCCGAGGTGGTCCTGATGCGTTCCGACTCCGACCGCGAGCGCTACCTCCGCGAGTTGGTGGGTGCGTACCTTTTCAAGGACATCCTTCAGCACGAAGGCATCCGCAAGGCCGACAAACTCACCCGCCTGCTTCAACTGCTCGCGTTCCAGATTGGCAAACAGGTTTCTCTCACGGAACTGGGCGGACAACTGGGCATGAGCAAAAACACCGTCGAACGCTATCTGGATCTCCTGGAAAAGGTCTTCGTGGTCTACAGTCGCCCCGGCTTCTCCCGCAATCTCCGCAAGGAAATCGCCAAAACCCGGCGCTACTTCTTCGTCGATACTGGCATCCGAAACGCGTTGATTAACAACTTCAACCTGCTGACACTCCGCGATGACGTCGGCGCGCTCTGGGAAAACTACATCATGGCGGAGCGCATGAAGGCCAACCTCTATGGCGGCCGCGATGTATCCAGCTACTTCTGGCGCACATACGATCACAAAGAAATCGACCTCGTCGAAGAGGCGGATGGTTCCTTGCACGGATTCGAGGTCAAATGGCCGCCAGCCCCGGCCATCGCCCCGAGCGCATGGACTCAGGCGTATCCCAAGGCAACATACGACGTGATCCACCGTGAGAACTACCTCGACTTCATACACGCAAGGCCACCCGCACCGGGTTGATCACCGATAACCGATAACCGATCACCGATAACCGATAACTCCCCCCCTCCCCCCTCCCCATGCCCCACCTGATCCCACCAGCCACCCTCAAGCATCTGGATGCCACCTTCGGCTATCTGCTGTGCAAACTCGTCGGCCGCGCACGGCACTACGCCGGTCGACCCGAACTCGCGCCCGATCCCGACCCCGCCTCCATCCGCCGCGTCCTCCTGATCCGCCCCGGCGGCATCGGCGACATGCTCATGCTCTTGCCCACCATCCGCA
>CAZWQJ010000384.1:0-3396 GCA_964635825.1 uncultured Victivallales bacterium
CTCCCAGCTCTTCGGCGTGGTGATGCTGGCGAAGCGTAGGTCGCCGAGAGGTGAAGCGTGAAGACGTGAGGCGCTTGCCCGCCGTAGCCCGCAGGGCGGAGGAGGGTGAGGCGTGAGACGTGAAGCGTGATCAATCCGGAATGGGGCGAACTCCTTGGCGTACCGCATGCAGCTCGAGCTCATGATCGGCTTGCCCGCCGCGACCCAGTCCTGAAAGACCCGCAGGTCGGCCGCGTTGTCCACCATGGGCTTGTCCACGAACACCGGCAGTCCCGCCTCCACAAACGGCCGGCAGCGCTCCACATGCTCGGAACCGATATCGGTGGCGACGATGACGGCGTCCACCTGGCCGATGACATCGGTGGGTTGCGCCACCACGTTCGGGATCAGCGCGCATTGCGCCACGTGCTCGGCGGTGAACCCGCCGTCTCCCGTGCAGCAGATGTGCGTGACCTTGGCCCCCGGAATCGTGAGCGTCTCCGCCGGCTCCTTGTTCAGGTAGGCCGGAATTCCCGCAAACGGGCATTCGCGCGTCATCAAGTCCCGGTCATAGCCATTAAACATCGCGCTCCACGAATACGGATGCCCGTTGCCCGACGTGCAGCCGATCATGGCCAACCGAATTTCATCCCTGTTGTTCACCAGCATAGTCCGTCCCTCACGCCTCACGTTTCCCTCCTTCGCTAAAGCTTCGGAGGGCAGGCACGCCTTACGCCTTAGCCCTTACGCCTTACGTTCCCCTTGTTCCCCAGCCGCATATACCCATGCGTATGCGCCCGCAACGCCGCCAGGAAGCGCGCCTCGTCACGCGCCGCCAGCGCGTCCGCCATTGCGCGGTGTTGCCGCACCCACTGACGCACCGTCACCGCCGTCGGCGGCTTCGCGCCGTACACCGCGAACAACGGCTGGTAGAGCTGCGCAAACAGCGTTGCCAGGCGGTTGCCACAGCCTTCGGTCAAGGCCGTGTGGAAGCGGACTTCCGCAGCGTTGATCGTGTCCCAGGCCGGCGGGCGGGCAGCCACGGAGGCGACCGCCTCCCGCATGCGCCGGATCGTCCCGGCGCGACACCGCGCCAGCATCAGCGGCCCCAGCCCCCACTCGAGCGCGGCGCGGAACTCCATGACGTCGGCATGCTGCCCGCGCGTGTCGAAACGGCCGCCGAAGTAGTGCCGCAGTTCGAGCAGCACGGGTTCGCGCAGCAGGCGCAGCCCTCCCTTGCGGCGCGACTCGACGATGCCCAGCACCTTGAGTGCCGTCAGCGCCTCGCGCACGGACGAGCGGCCAACCCCGGCGGCGCGGGCGATCTCCAGCTCGGTGGGCAGCGCGCCCTCCTGGCCCGGATGCCGCCCCCGCAGCCGCCGCTCGAGCCAGGTCAACGCCCGCGCCGCCGCCTCGCCACCGACGGGCCGGCGCGGGCGGCGGGTCTTTTTTATGTCAGACATAATCACAGGAGACTACGGTGTCCGCCGGGGGGCGTCAATTCGGGTCCTTCCGATTTCAGCCATTCGCATGATGGCCGTCGAGCCAGTTCGCAGACCGGCTGAAGCCGGTACACCAACGCGGATAGGGGCCATTTCTGGGCCGTTGGTGTACCGCCTTCAGGCGGTCCGTCGCCATAATGCGAATTGTTGTTCCGGCTTTCCCGTTGGGAAAAATCCATAGCATGCGCGCACCTACACAAGCCGAAGGCCGTTTAAGCGGGTCGATTAAGCGTATCCGACTAAGAGTGGCGGTTAAGTGTTGGAATCGCGCAGCGCAACACTTAATCGCACCCTTAACCGGTTACCCTTAACCGAACTGCTTACACGATCCGGCCCACATGAAGCCATCCATCAACAGATAATCCCCCGCTATTCCCGGAAGCGCCTCAATTCCCCGGTTCCGTCTAGTATCCCAAATCCCAGCGCGGCTGGATATCCGCCGCCGCGGTTTCGGTGACCCAGACGTCGGTGCGCAGGGTCTGCAGGATCGATTCGGGCACGCGCGGGGTGACGGGCCCGTGCAGCACCAGGCGCGTCGTCAACCGCTGCCAGGAGTGGAACGACCCGCCCACGGTGATGCCGTGCAGGTCGATGCGGTGCTTGGCCCCGACGACCTCCGCCGGGCCGATCGTGGCGGCCTTGGGCGGCACGGCACACAGGTCGCCGCTGGCGCCGAAGCAACCGTGCAGCGAGTTCTGCGCGATCGTGAACGGGCTGAGCGTGCAGATACGCGGGCCAAGCTGCTTCCACGCGGCCAGGTTCTTCGCAGCGAACTCCGGTGCGTCGGGCTCAATGAACGCGAGGTGCCCGGTCCAGCCGGGCCCGCTGTAGCAGATGTCCGCCCCGCCCAGGTCGGCAATCATCCGGCCATAAGCCCTGAGGGTCTTGTTACTCAGCAGGTGCACCTGCTTCGCCGGTGGGCGCAACGTGGGGTTGATGGACGAGATAAAGAACTTCTTGAAGGCATACCCAAAGCCCAACGGCCAGGTCTCCGGCGCAATCCGCCCATCCTGGTCGGCGTACTCGTCCATGTTGAACGTGTGCAAATGCCGGCAACTGACGCGGTGCTTGTTGATCAACGCCGCCACCTTCACGTAGTTCGGCCAGGGGTTGGGCATGATCATCACCAGCGCCTGCCCGGCCTCGGCCGACTCGCGGATGCGCTGGAAGATGTCCGCAATCCACATCGGCTCCAGCTCCGCATCGGGCACCACGCGGATGCGGAAGTCGGGATTCTTGTGCCGCGCAATGTCCTTGCGCGTGATGCGCCGCACCCGCTCGATGGCTTTGAGATCGCGGAACGGAATGAACGTCGCGGGCTGGAATTTGAATGGGCTCATGGGATTACCTGCGTGAATACGTGAAGCGTGAGGCGTGAGGGGAGAAATGGGCGTTCATGATGATGGAACAATGTTCAGCAGATCCGGGAGTGTCGGGTCTTGGGCAATGTAGTCAGCAGGTTCCTCGCGAATCATCGTTCCTCTCTGATCCGGGATCATCGTCAGAAGAAGTCTGATGATCTGGGTAAGTAGACGAATTCGATGGAGAGTCACTTCCGACGGTAAGACATGTCTTCCCTTGTAGTACCACCCCCGGCTCTCCCGCGCCGACCCAAGTGCGTATTCGTAGAATCGCGCCCGGTCTTTGCCAGTCCCTTTGGAGTACCCCTCTTCAATGTTGGCACTCATGGATCCGAGCGCCCTATACAACTGGTCGGCAATGCCCCAGGTGCGGCGATCCTTGGACAGCACCGTCACATCTTCCCACCCAATGTCCGAAACAAGCAGGGACAACCGGTACGCCTCAACCCGCCATACCGTATCCCCCTTGATCTCCTGCGGAACTGTCGCCACCCATTCGTCGTAGGTCATCTCACACCTTCACGTTTCACTCCTCACGTTTCACTCCTCACGTT
>CAZWQJ010000385.1:0-3378 GCA_964635825.1 uncultured Victivallales bacterium
TTCTTCAAAAACGAAGAATCAGACGGTTAGTAGTACAAAATGCGCAAAAAGGGGAACGGCGCTATCGCGCCGGTGCTTTTGTGATTTTTGTGCTTCTTTGTGGCTGAAAATCTTCTCCGGAAAACAAGAAGTTGCCTGATAGTAGTACGAGCCCCTCGTGCAACATGCGGGCTAACGGTTCTGGCCCGCGCCGCCGATGCGCACAATCGCCTTCTCCGACACGGCTCAGCCGGAGGCTTCGCCCTACCCACGCATCATCAAGCATCGCGTGCGGACTCCAGGTAGGGCGAAGCCTCCGGCTGAGCCGCGCCCACAGGGCCGTACTCATGGGGCCCTCTCCTTAGCCGCACATTTGGGTCTCCCAGCCCAGCCTTGACAGGCCGCGTCAGACACAGGAATCTGGGTGGATGCAAAACCACATTCTCAGTTATCTGGACGTAGTCGCGCAGGTGGCGCGGCAGGTGGATCTCGGCGCCGTGGAAGCCTGCATCGATTGCCTGGAGCAGGCCTACCGCGAAGGGCGGTCGGTATTTGTCATCGGCAACGGCGGCAGTGCCTCCAATGCCTCGCACCTGGCGCAAGATCTTTCCAAGGGCGCGCTGCCGGCTTTTTCGGTGGGCAAGCGTTTCCGGGTGCTCAGCCTGACGGACAATGTGTCGTTCATCACGGCGCTGGCGAACGACATTGGCTATGAGCGCGTCTTTGAACTGCAACTGCGGCAGTTTGCGGAGCGCGGCGATGTGCTGATCGCGATCAGCGGCTCCGGCAAGAGCCCGAGTATTGTGCGGGCGCTGGACGCAGCGGAGGAAATTGGGCTGACGGTTGTGGGGGCGACGGGTTTTTCCGGCGGGCCGTTGCGCGAGCGCGCCCAGATTCGGCTGCATGTGGCGCATGACGACATGTGTCAGGTGGAGGCGGTGCACAGCATCCTGCTCCACGCGGTGGTGGATCTGCTGCGCGCGCGGCTGAAGGCCAAGCCGGCCTGACGTGGCGAAGCGGGTGGGCGATTCTGTGGCTTGGCGGGGCGCAGCGGGCGGGGTAGAGTGTGCGCCGGCATGCGCTTGACCCTCAGTAAGGAAAATCTCCGCCTCGTGCGCGACAGCGCCGTACTGGTGAATGCCAGTCTCATCACCGGTTTTCTGTACCTGCTCGTGCATCCCATCCTGGGGCGCAGCATGGACAAGGTGGACTACGCCGGGTTTGTGCAGTTGATGGGGCTGCTGGCGGTGCTGGGGGTGCCATCGAATGCGACGCGGGTGGCGATCTCGCGCTATGTGGCCGAATTTGCGCAGGGCCGCCAGGTGGAGTTGTGGGTGGCGGTGGTGCGGCGGGCCCTGTGGCGGCTGACGATGTGGGGCGGGCTGGCGCTGGTGCTGTGGTTGCTGGCGACGGGCCCGCTGCAGCGGGCGCTGCATGCCCCGTCGCGCGTGAGCGTGGCGATCCTCGGGATTACGGCCTTCATCAGTCTTTACTCGCCGGTGGTGCAGGGCACGCTGCAGGGGGCCATGCGCTTCCAGTGGTTCTCGTTTGCGATCCTGAGCGCGGCGTTGCTGCGCGTTCTCTTCGCCGGTGCGACCGCGATGGCCGGGGGCACGATCGACCTGGTGCTGGGCGGCGTGGCCTTGAGCATGCTGGCCGGTGTGCTGGTGGGCGCCTGGCCGTTCCGCCGCATCCTGCGCGAAACCCCGGTGATCCCGTCCTTCGACACGGCTCCGATCTACCACTATCTGTGGCCGGTGCTGGCCGGGCAGACGGCGGTCTTTTTGCTGGTGAACACCGACCTGATCCTCTCGGCGCGCTTCCTGCCCGATGAGGCATTGGCGGCGTACGGCAAAGCGTCGACCCTGTCGCGCACGGTGCTGTTCCTGTCGCAGCCGATCGCGTTGGCCATGTTTCCGCGCGCGGTCAACTCGCCGCGGCTGCGTGTGCTGCTGGGGCCGTTGTCGTTTGCCTTTCTGATTTCGCTGGCGGGGGCGGTGGCGCTGACGTTGTATCCCTCGCTGCCGATGCGCCTGATGTACCGGGTGGTCGATGCGCACTATGACCACCTGACGCGCCTCTACGTCTGGGCGGCGCTGCCGCATGCCATGGTGATGTTCATCGCGCAGTATCTCTGGGCGCGGCACCAGACGAAGCGGGTGCTGCTGTTGCTGCCCGTCCTGGCC
The DNA here is from genome assembly GCA_964635825.1 of uncultured Victivallales bacterium. Classification (GTDB taxonomy): domain Bacteria; phylum Verrucomicrobiota; class Kiritimatiellia; order UBA8416; family JAIOPI01; genus CAZWQJ01. Next base: position 2,166 of record CAZWQJ010000385.1, read on the forward strand.
CTCTACCTGGCGGCGCTCTGGTGCTGGCACGACTCCGCCGAGACGATCATCGGCGTGCTCACGGCGGCCGGCTGGGTTTCGCTGGCCATCATGGCCGGCGCCGCCGCGTGGCGGACGAAGGAGGCCTCGTGACCCACGGCCACATGGAGGCCCCGCGCCAGGTGCTGGTCATCGCGCTGGGTGGGGCGGGGGACGGGCTCATGGCCACGCCGCTCCTGTCGGCCCTGCGCGCGCATTGGCCACAGGCCGCGGTGGATGTGCTGGTGATGCAGGGTGCGGTGGCCCGGGACATGGTGGCCGGGCACCCGGCGGTGCGCGAGTGCATCCTGCACCCCTTCATGCGCGAGCCGTGGTGGCGGTCGCTCGCGGTCTGCCGGAAACTGCGCCGGCGGCGCTACGACCTCTCGCTCACGGTGATGCCGCAGAATCGGCTCGAGTACAACGCCGTGACATTCCTGATTGGCGCGCGGCGCCGGCTTGGGTTTGCGTTCTGCCTTCCCTGCGGCGCCATGGGCCGGTGGCTGCTGACGGACCTCGTGCCGGAAGATCCGCTGTCGCACCTGGTGGAAAACAATTTGCGCCTGCTGAGCGAGGGCCTTGGGGTGCCGGCGCCGTCTGCGCCGCTGCAGTTGCCGGTGAGCGCGTCCCATCGCCGCGCCGCGCAGGCGTTGCTGCGCGATCTGGGTCTTGCCGGCCGGCGCGTGATCGGCCTGCATGCGGGCTCCGGCACCACGAAGAACCTGGCGCAGCGGCGCTGGCCGACCGAGCGCTGGGCGGCCCTCGCGCGAGGTCTTGCCGCCACCGGCGACGATGCCTTTCTCATGGTCGGCAGCACGGACGAGCAGCCGCTGCGCGACGCGATCCGCGGGCATGCTGGCCTGCCGGCTGACCGTCTGCTGGATCTGCCGCCCATGCCGATACTCGACGCGGCGGCGGTGATTGGAGAGCTGGATGTGCTCGTGTGCTGCGACACGCTGCTGACCCACGTGGCCGCGGCGATGGGGACCCCTTGCGTGGTGATCATGGGGCCGACGCCGCACGCATCCGTCTATCCGTGGCAGGCGCCGCATCGGATTGTGCGGCTGGGTATGACGTGCAGCCCGTGCTACGGGTACTCGCGCCACGGCATCCGCTGTACGCATCCCGAGCCGATGGCCTGCCTGACGCGCATCGAGCCGGCCCAGGTCGCGGCCGCCGTCACCTCGCTGCTGGC
>CAZWQJ010000386.1:0-3375 GCA_964635825.1 uncultured Victivallales bacterium
GGTTGTTGGCATAGGCCGGAGGGAGCGTGAGCGTCCCCGCCCGGAGATCGACCTCCGTCGCCCGGAGGCGCGTGGTCCAGTTGCTGAAGGTGACGCTGCCGCCGGTCATTGTGAACGAAGCCAGCTCCGCCGTCTCGTTGGTCAGGAGGATCGCGCCCGTCGCGTTGGTGACCGCCGCCCCCGCGCCGGGAACGCCGACTGGATTCCAGTTGGTGGGATTGAACCAGTTGGCGTTTCCCCCGCCGCCATTCCAGGATACCGCCTGCGCCCCGCAGGTCCCCAGCACCAGCGCGGCCAGTACCGCACCGCTCTTCCGCCAATCGTTCATATGTCCCATGTCCCCCATCCTATCACGTTTCACGTTGCTTTTGCACCCTGCTGTGGCCTTTAACGACGATCAACGACAGTCGCCCCCATCGACAACGCATCACGCTTCACGCATCACGCTTTACGCCTCACGTTTCACGTTTCACGCCTCACCGCACCATGAACACGGTTCCGCCTCTGATATGTCCGAAAAAGATCGTCCCGCCCTTGGCCTCGGCGGGATTGGTGCCCAGCGTGCCGGCGGCCACGGTTACGGTCAGGGAGGGCCAGAGCGCCGCACGATTAAGCACCTGGGCGCCTGCCGGCAGCTTGCGGTTGACTAGCAGGCGCAGGTATTCCGGCGACTGGAAAGGCGTCCAGACGCAGATCCGTCCGCCACCACCCGCGCCGCCGTTGTGGGAGCTGTCGGCCCCGTTGGCCCGCAGGATGCCGCTCCCGGTGAACGACCGGGCGGTCAGCAGGATGCCGCCACCCGAACCCGATCCGGCATGCGTGACCACGCGGGACATCCCGTTGGCGGAGATGGTGCCGTTGACCGCCATGGTGTTTCTCGCGCCGATGCGGACGGCGCCGCCGCCCCGTCCGCCGCCGGAACCGTAGTTTGCCGCACCGCTGCCGGCGTAGATCGGCGCGTAGTTGGTGGCATAGGCGATGCCGCCGTTGCCGACGGCGGAAGCACCCCGCGAACCGGCGCCGCCATAGCCGCCGCCGCCGTTGGAGGTTCCGCGGCCGGCTCCCGGCCCCCGCGCCATGTCGAAGCCCCGGAAATCGGCCTGGACCACGCCGCCCGACTTCAAGTCGAAGTCCCCGCATTCGATGTAGGGCGAGGCGCCGGTCCCGGGATCGCAGACAAGATGAATCTCGGCTCCGGAGGGGACGGTCAGCTTTCCGCCAACGTCCACGCGGATGCCGATCTCCTCCGAGACCGTGTTGGAGGGATGGCTGTAGAGCGAGAGGCGTCCGCCGGAGGTCAGCGTCAGATCGCCCGCCACCTGCAGCCTCTCCAGCGTGGGGATGCGGAACTTGCCGTCGATCTGCAGCGAGGGGAGCGACCAGTTCGGCAGCCCCGCCGGAATGACCACGTCGACATCCTGCCACTGCGTACTCATTTGTGACGAAAGGAAAAGCGTCTCGACGTTGGGGAGGTAGAGCGATCCCGGTTCGGCCAGAAAGATATTGATGCCGGTATTGCCGGGTGCGGCGTTGAACGCCACACCGGGATTCGGCTGCGGCAGGGCCGCCTGGGCAACCGGATGGTACCGCACGGCGATGCGCCCGCCGCCCCCCGGACCGCCGGAGTTCTGGACCAACTGTCCCCCGCGTGCCCGAAGCAGGCCGGTGGCGCTGCCGTGGAAGGTGTTGCAGGCGATCAGGATCGAGCCGCCCGATCCGGTGCCGCCGTGCGCCCCCGATTTGTAGCCGTCGGCGGTCAGGGTGCCGTGAATCGTGGCTTTGTTGGTGGCCGAAATTGCAATCACACCGCCGCCATGTCCCCCGAGTCCTGTCGCGGCGCCGCCGCCGGCGCTGCCGGGGGTCAACGGCCAGGCAGAATCGCCGTAGGTTTTCGTGATCCGCGTCCAAGTGCCGTTGCCGATCGAGCCGTGCCCGCCGTGCGAGGCGCCTGCGCCGTAGGTTTCGACGGCACCGCCGCCGGGGCCAGGGTAGGGACTTTCGCCAGTCGCACCGTAGCCTTTGTAGTCCGCGTCGATCGTCCCGCCGGCCGCGACGTACAGGTTGCCGCAGGTGACCCAGGGAATCGCGCCGTTGGTGGGATGCGACGTGAGCACCATCCGTGCGGTGTTGGAAATCGACAACTCGCCGCCAACCGCCAGCACCAGTCCGTAGGGCGACAGCACGGCGTTGGTCGGCGAGCTGTAGAGGGAGAGCTTGCCGGCGGCAAGGATCGCGAGGTTGTTGGTCACCATGATGTTGGTCACGGCCGGGAGTCCGAAATTGCCCGCCACCGAAAGGCTCCCCAGTGACCACGACGTGAATCCGGGAACACGGATATCCCCTCCCTGCCACTGGGTGGTCATCTGGCTGGAGAGGAAAGCCTTGTCGGGGAAATAGAGCGTGCCGGGTTCCGCGATCTCGGTGAAGCTGCCGCCCGTCCCTGGCACCGCCGTGAACCGGACGCCGGGATTGACCGTGGCGAGGGCGCCCTGGGCCGCCGGGTTGTAGGCCACGGCGATGCGTCCCCCGCCGCCTGCACCACCCTGGTTGTTGCCGTTGCCGCCCTTGGCGGAAAGGAGGCCCGTGCCACTCCCCGCAAATGTGCGGCAGACGATCAGGATCGAGCCGCCCGAACCGGCGGAGGAGTGCGTGACGGGGGCGTTGGCGCTGTTGGCGGTGAGCGTGCCGTGGATGGCCACCTCTCCCGTCGCATCGATGCGGATGGCGCCGCCGCCGCTCGTGGTGGCGGCGCGGGCGGCATCGCCCACGGCCGAGCATCCACCGCTGCCGGGAGCCGTCGGTTCCGCAAGGGAGCCGCAAACCTTGGGGCGGTACGCCCAGCCGCTCTGTCCGGAGCTGCGGCCGCCGTGGCTGCCGCCGAAGGTATAGTTGGTGGAAACGGGAGTGCCGGGTCCGTTCTGCCTCGCGTATCCCCGCGAATCGGCTTGCAGCGTGGCGCTCGCGGCCACGGCCAGGTTCGAGCAAACGACCCAGACGCGGTTGGACATCTGGTTGTTGGCAAATGCCGGGGGGAGCGTGAGCGTGCCGCCCTTGAGATCGACCGACGTCGCCCGGAGACGCGTGGTCCAGTTGGTGAAGGTGACGCTGCCGCCGGTCTGCGTGAACGAAGCCAGCACCGCCGTCTCGTTGGTCAGCAGGATCGCGCCCGTCGCGTTGGTGACCGCCGCCCCCGCGCCGGGAACGCCGGCCGGATTCCAGTTGGCGGGATTGAACCAGTTGGCGTTTCCCCCGCCGCCATTCCAGGATACGGCCTGCGCCCCGCAGGTCCCCAGCGCCAGCGCCGCCAGGACCGCTCCGAGCTTCCGCCAATCGTTTGCATGCCTCATGTCGCTCATCCTCTCACGTATCCACTGA
>CAZWQJ010000387.1:0-3356 GCA_964635825.1 uncultured Victivallales bacterium
GGAGCCAACGAGCCAGCCCGTGCGCCGCGTCGAGCCACTCCTGGCGCGGCCCGAAGGTTTCGCACAGCGCGGAGAAGGTCCACAGCGCACGCCCCTGCGACCAGATAAAGCGGTCGTGCGAGAGCACGTTGCCGGCGTCATCCAAGCAGTTGTTCAGTGCACCGGAAGGGTCTAGTGCATGCCGGAGCCAGAAGGGCACGATGTCCTCCAGCAAAACCCGCCGGTATTCCTCGGCCAAGCGCAGGGCCGCCTCGCACGCCGGATCAGGATGGCGCGACATGTTCATCGGATCTGGACCTCCTGCCCGGCGGCAGCGGCCGGGCGGCACAATCCAAGGGCTGCACAGGGATTGACAGTGGTGAGTTGATGGATCTGGCCAGCGGTGAGGCCGATCTCCCGGATCAGGTTGGCGGCCGCCAGCGCCATGGGTACCGCCGCCCCGGCCAGTTGCAGGCTGCCCGGCAGCCGCGCCACCCGGTCTTCGCCCACCTCGACGTCGAGCCGGCCAAGGCGGAAGCGGCCGGGGGGCATCCCCGCCGCCGCCATGGCGTCGGTGACGATAATGGCGCGGTCGCTCCCGGTCAAGGCCAGGTAGTTGCGCAAGACGAAGAACGGCACGTGCGCGCCGTCGGCGATGAAGCAGAACCAGAGGCGGTCACGCAAGGCCAGCGCCCGCTGGATGATATTGTCATGCCGGGGCAGCACGGAAGGACATCCGTTGCCCAGGTGGGTGAAGAGGGACAAGCCGGCATCGCAGGCGGCGCGCAGGGTCTCCAGCGAGGCGTCCGTATGCCCCGCCGCCACCCGCACCCCGGCCTCCGCGAAATAGCGGGTAACGCGCAACCCGGGATCGTACTCCGGGGCCAGCGTCACCAGCCGGATCAGCCCCTCCCCGGCCTCGTGCAGCCTGGCGGCGATGTCGCGCGACGCGGGGCGCACCGCTGCCGCGGGATGCGCGCCGTGATAGCCGTCTGCCGGGCTGATGAAGGGCCCCTCCAGGTGCAGGCCGCCGATGACTTCCGCCACCAGCGGATCGCTGGCGCGGGCCCGCGCCAACCGCCGCAACCGGGCGGCCATCACCTCCACTTCGTCGGTGATGACGGTGGCCAGTATCGTCGCGACGCCGTCGCGCCGCAGCGCCACACAGGCCTGGCGGATGTCCTCCAGGGAGAGGGATTCCGCATTGAAATCCACACCGGCGTAGCCGTTCACCTGAAGGTCAACATAGCCCGTCGTCTTCATGCCAGCAGGCTCCCCGCAGGTTGGTCCAAAAACAGTGTGGCGGCGGGATGAGTCTGCAGGATCGAGGCAGGCAGGCGGTTGGTGACGGGCCCCTTGACCGCCAGGCGAACGGCCTCGGCCTTGCGGGCGTCGGGCACGGTGCAGACAATGGCGGCGCTTTTCAGAATCTGGCGCACCGACATGGAGATGGCGCGCTCCGGCACGGCCGCCAGGGTGGGGAACCAGCCTTCGCCCAATTGCTGCCGCCGGCAGGCTTCGTCCAGTGTCACCACGATGTAGGGCTCCCCGGTCTCGAAATCCGCGGGCGGGTCATTGAAGGCCAGATGTCCGTTCTCGCCGATGCCGATGAACGCCACATCCACCGGCTGTTGCTTGATCAAGGCGCCAAGCCGGGCACACTCGCGCGCCGGATCGGCCTCGCCGTCAATGAAGTGGAACGCCGCCGGCGGCAGGGGCAATTGCCGGGCGAAACGGGTCCAGAGATATTGGCGGAACGAGGCGGGATGCGCGATCGGCAACCCGATGTACTCATCCAGGTGAAAGATTGTCACCCGGTTCCAGGCGATCCCCTCGGCCTTGACCAGATGAGCCAGCATCTCGAACTGCGAGGCACCGGTGGCCACGATGATCGAGGCCGCGCCACGCCGCACCAGCGTCTGCCGGATGAGCGTAGCGCCACATTCAGCGGCCGCCATCCCCATTTCGTCTTTCGTTGCAAAGGTCTTGATGTTCATTGTATAGCCTCCAATCTGCTTACTCGTCACGCTTCACGCATACTCCCGCCAGGCATCCCGGAACCAGAGGATCCGCTCCCACGGCGCGGTCACCGGGGTGTTGCAACTTGCGGAGAGCATGAACCGGTGCGCATACGGCTTCATACGCCCGCACAACTCGCGGACATAGGCGCACACCGCCTCACGGGTCGTGAGGCGCTCGAATTCCATGGCGCTGATGCCGCCGGTAATGATGAACCGGTCGCCGGTCAGGCGCAGGGCTTCATCGAGTTCGACATCACCGAGCGGCGGGAAGGCCACACCCTCCAGGCCGTCCACCCCCAGCCCCGCTATGCGGGTGAGGTTGTCGCGCTGCTGACCGCAGGCGTGGATGAAGAACGCGGATCCATGGTCATGACAGATGCGGGACGCATGCTCATAGTAGCGGGCGGCATGCCGTTCCAGGAAATGTGGCGGATGGAACATGGTGTCGAGGTTATCCATGGACATCATGGCCGGCACGCCGGCCGCCACCATCTGCCGCACCAGCTCGATTTGCGCGGCCTCGTGGATGCGCAGCAGTTCGTCGGCGCGTTCCGGCTGGTCGGCCAACATGTAGGTGGTCTCCACCGGGTTGAGCAGAAAGTGGAGCATCTTGAGCGGGCTGTGCAGCTCCCCGGCGACCACCAGTCCGGCGTCGCCCACATTCGCCTGCGCGGCCCGCCAGCGCCCGGCGTCGAACCGCCACCGGCGTGCCGCCAGCAACTCCGCCAGCGCGTCGAGCTGAGTCGCGTAGTCGTCCACCAGGAACTTTTCCTGTACCAGGGTGGACTCGGCGTGGACGTAGCGCCGCCGCTCGGTCAGCGTGCCGTGACGGGTGACCACCGTGCGCGTGAAGACCGTATCCGCCCCCTCCGCGACTTCCTCGTCGGCCACGCGGACGGACGCATCCCATACCTCGTCCGCCAGCCCCCCGAACCAGCGCCGGCGCTGGTCGCAATAGACATTGCGGCTGAAGACATCGAGTCCGAGGTGGCGAATCAGGTCAAGTTGCGTCCGGCAGGTAGCGATCTCCGCCGGCAGCCGGCCGTGGTTGCGCTGATGCGCGAACCATTGCCAGTAATTCGGCGCGTAAACCAGTTGGGACGGCATCTGCCGGCGCAGCACCTGGTCAGGTCGCGATAAGGCGTCGTTCATCTCATGCCCTCCCCGCCGCCGCGCACCAACAGCAAGCGCTCCAGCGGCTTACCCGCGAACAGGTCGCGGTAAAGTTGCTTGCGCTGCTCCAGTTCGTCGCGCATCCAGGGGGTGATGTTCAGGGGCATACCGGACTCCTTCGTTTGAAATCGAGTTCAGCGAAAGCCGGTTCGATGTCACGATCCAGTGTTAATTGCGCCACCA
>CAZWQJ010000388.1:0-3341 GCA_964635825.1 uncultured Victivallales bacterium
ATGACGGCGCCAGCTTCTCAGGACCGGTTGAGATCACGCCGGTAGTTGAGCAATTCCGCTCCGACTATCCCTGGCGCGTCTGCGCCACCGGGCCGGGTCACGGCTTGCAACTGCGCAACGGCCGCATGATCGTTCCGGTCTGGCTCTCGGACGGCAGCGGGTCGGAGATGGGTCCCCAGCACCGCGGCCACCGGCCTTCCGTCGTGACCTCGATCCACAGCGACGATGGCGGACGGACCTGGCAGCGCGGCGATATCGTCTGCCGTCATGGCGATGTAGTCGACGGCGTCACGCTCGTCAATCCCAGCGAGACCGTGGCCGTGGAATTGAAGGACGGCCGGGTGATGTTCAATATGCGCAGCGAATCGAAAATCCATCGTCGATTGGTGGCCGCCAGCCCGGACGGCAGCTCGAACTGGAGTCTTCTCGGTTTTGACGACGCGCTATTGGAGCCGGTCTGCATGGCGAGCCTGCTTCGACTCGACTGGCCCGCCGGCGATCAGTCGGGGCGCCTGGTTTTCGCCAATCCGGACACTCTCGATCAAACCATGTCCACGTGGGCGCTTGATCGCAAACGGCTGGCCGTCAAGATGAGCCTGGATGACGGCAGGACCTGGCCGCTGTCCAAGGTGCTTGAGGAAGGTCCCGCCGGATATAGCGATCTGGCGCGGCTGGCGGACGGCACGATCCTGTGCCTTTACGAATGCGACATGATTGCCAACATGTGCGACAGCCGGTATCTTCGGCTGGCGCGGTTCGATGATGCCTTTATAAAGGATTGAATCTATGAACGTTGTTGTGTTGGACGGATACACCCTGAATCCCGGGGACCTTTCCTGGGCTGGTTTGGAGGCCCTGGGCACGTGCGTCATTCACGATCGCACGCCGCCGGAGTCGATTGTTGAACGCGCCCAGGACGCGGAGATCGTATTCACCAACAAGGTCGTGCTGGGGCGCGCGGAACTGGCGCAATTGCCCCGCCTCCGCTACATCGGGGTGCTTGCCACCGGTTATAACGTGGTGGATGTGACGGCAGCGCGGGAGCGCGGCGTGGTGGTGACCAATATCCCCGCTTATAGCACTAGGTCGGTGGCGCAGATGACCTTTGCTCTGCTGCTTGAGCTCACCCAGCACGTCGGCCACCATGCGGAGACGGTTCGCCAGGGGCGCTGGACAACGAGTAAAGACTTTTGTTATTGGGATTTCCCCCTGGTTGAGCTAGAGGGATTGACCTTGGGATTGATCGGCTTTGGCCGCATCGGCCGGGCAGTCGCGGAGGCGGCGTTGGCGTTCGGGATGAAGGTGCTCGCACACAACACATCCACACCGGCCGGGACGGTGGGCGGGGTCACGATGACGGACTTGGAATCCCTGTTCCGCCAGAGCGATATTGTCAGCCTGCACTGTCCTTTGACGGCCGTGAACAGGGGATTGGTGAACGCCGCCCGGCTGGGCCTGATGAAACCCACCGCGTTTCTCATCAACACGTCGCGCGGCCCGCTGGTGGACGAAACAGCACTGGCTGAGGTGCTTAACGCCGGCCGGATCGCCGGCGCGGGTCTCGACGTGCTGGCCATCGAGCCGCCGCGCCTAGATAATCCGCTTCTGACAGCCAGGAACTGCCTGATCACGCCGCACATCGCCTGGGCCACGGCGTCAGCGCGCCGGCGCCTCATGGACATCGCGGTCAGCAACCTTCGCGCCTTTCTCAATGGCGCGCCCGTCAACAGGGTGGAGGGGGAGTAGTTGATGGTCACGGTTAACGAGGAGAGCGCACCCCATCGTCTTCCGTTGCAGAGTGTTCCGGCGGGTGTTGTCGGGCGTGCGCCACGATTGCTTCGACTTCGCGCAACATGGACTTGTCGGGTTCGTATGCGTGGCTGGCGATCAGCCGTCTGATCTCGGCCCTGGCATCGGCGATGGCATCGCGGGGGTGGCTCAGGTGCTGGCCGACACTGCCGCATCGGAACACGCGAGGCGTGGCAGCATACACGTCGCGCAACAACGCGACCTCGTCGGCGTCTTCGGCGAAGAGGGTGTCGGATGCCGCGATCTGCGCCCAGCGACCGAGGTCGTCGAGGTTGATGTGCCAGTCCAGGCCCCGCACATACCGTTGCGCCCAGCAAATCGCGTCCAGGTCGAAAATCAACTGCACGGGCGAGAACACTTCCCCGCCGATCATCACGCCGGCTTCGTCAAAGACGCGATGGCCGTGGAGGAAACCGATGAGGTATAAGGCCGTGCGCTCCATCATGGCTTGCGGGCCCGGGATCGTCGTGCCGAGCGAGGAGCTCATCCCCCACGGCGGGCGCAGGCCGTAGAATGGCAGGATTTCAATCTTGAGGGCGTCCATCAGGGCCCATTCGGGAGTGCCCATACCGTAATTGCCCGTGGTCATGTCGGCAGGTTTCGGATGCGGATTCACGGTGATCGGGATGTTCGGCCAGAGAGCCTGCAGGATCGCCGCCGCGCCAAGCGCTTCGGCGAGTGCCTGGACCCACGTCTTCAACTCGCTCATCGGCGCGGTCATTCCCATCAACGGCATGCTCCCCACGCCGAGCGAGCTGAACGACCCTTCCATCGCAAGCACGATGTCGAGTTCGTTGCCTTCGAGCCGGAATGGACTCGGCATCCACACGGACAACCCGAACGGCCATCCGAGAGCCCGGTGGATTTGCTCCATGTAACGCATGTGCCAGAGGGTGACGCCATGCGGCGAGTAGCCGCCGCAGCGTCCGTATCGCAAGCCGATCAGGATCTGCTCGAATGGCGCGAGCAGCGGATCCACATCCGACGGCAACCCCGGCGCGCTGCCCCGCACCCCGCGATGGTAGAGCGCCTCGCAAAGCTTGGTTCCTGCCACGACATCCGCGGTCATCATGGGACGCAGCGAGACGCAGTCGTCCGCGACGATGTGCAACGCGCGTCCGCCGCAACAGAGCACCGGCGGATCATCGGGCTTGGGGAGCAGACCGGGCGGAAGGCTGCGAAGCGAGGCCACATACGCTTCGATCCGCTCCTCGCTGGGGTGGATGCGATTGCCCTGCACGCGGAAACCGGTGCAGGCGCGGACGCGCGCGCGAAGGCTCTCGTTCTGAACTCCAAAACCCGTCTGCGAGGCGAGGCTCACCGCAGCGCGGTGCATCCGCTCCAGTTGTTCCTTTGTGAGGCCGAATCGCGCGGCCGGACGAACTCGGGTTGTGTTGTCGGATGTCATGGTAGCCGTCCAAGTCACCAGGGGTAACGGCCCAGGTAGGCCCACCAGGAACCGCCTGTAACTGAAGCATAGAATACCCACCCCTCACCGAATGCAACAGAAAAAGTTGTATTTGTGTTGGCTC
>CAZWQJ010000389.1:0-3305 GCA_964635825.1 uncultured Victivallales bacterium
ACGACCGGTGCGCGTGGCAGGTGCTCGGGCAGGGCCAGTTCCGTCCGCTGGCTGGCAGTTCGCCGTTCATCGGCCAGATCGGCTCGGTCGAGTCCGTCGCGGAATACCGCGTCGAGATGCTCTGCCCGGAGGATCGGGCCTCAGCCGTGATCCGCGCCCTGCGCGCCGCCCATCCGTACGAAGCGCCCGCCTTCGACCTGGTGCATCTGCACGACCTTACGGCTTAGCGCTAGGAGACGGAAGCGGTTCACTTCACGGCAGGCGCGACGCCCTCAGGTTTGACATCCAGCGTCTCACATTTTTTTTTAAATGCCGCTTGACGGCGGTCAAATAGTGTGAGATACTCTACAACATAACTAGGCTTACTAGAGTATCGTTTTGGCAGAAACGAGGGCTTAGGCAACGAAACAACGAAAGGAAAACACCCATGACTGCTACCCACATCATCCGCACCGCTCCCGCCGCTCTTACCGCCCTGCTGCTCTGCGCGCTCAGCGCACCGGCACAACAGAAGGCGGTGGCCCCTGCCGCCACACCGACCAAGATCGTCGTGGCTGACGCCAAGACGACGCATCACCTCAACCTGTACGTGGCCAAGGAAAAGGGCTTCCTGGCCAAGCGCGGGATCGAGGTCGAGATCGTCGAAGTAAAGGACTTGTCCGCCGCGCGGGACCTGGTCGTGTCCGGCAAGGCGGACGTCTACTGGGCCTGCCCCACGGCCGTGATCGCGGCCATCGCCAACGGCGCGCCAATCCAGATCATCTCGCAGGTCAAGGCGCCCTGCACCTCGGTACTGGTGGTGTCGAAGGACTCGCCGATCAACGACATCGCGGACTTGAAGGATAAGCGAGTCGCCGGCATCTCGCCGACCTGCGAGGCGGTGATCAGTTATACGCGGGCAGCAAAGGCGGCGAACAGCGTATTTGCGCTTGAAAAACTGGCCGGTGGCCCGGCGATCGCGGCCCTCGAGGCCAAGGCCGTGGATGCGGCCATCCTCGAGGAACCACAGGCGAGCATCGCCGAACTCAAGGGGTACCGCTTTGTCCGGCCCGACGTGTCGGCAACCATTCCCTGCCGCACGATCAACGCGCGAACGGGGTTCCTACAGAGCAACGCGCCGGCGCTCAAGGCGCTGATCGAAGCGGTGGCGGAGGCCAACGCCCTGATCCTCAAAGACCCGGTGGCCGACGAAATCGTTGAAATCGCCCATCGCTACACCGGCGCGCCGAAGGATGCGATCATCCACGGCAACCACCGCTTGAAGTTCCAGACCACCATCAAGGAGGAAGGGCTCTCCCTTCTCGCCGATGCTTTGGTGGCCCAGGGCGACATCAAGGAGAACCCGGGAACGAAGCTTTACGCGGCGGAGTTCAAGGGGATTACGTGGGGTAAGTAGGGTGTGTGTGAGGATGTGAGTGATGTGGGGGCGAGGCGAGCCCTCACACACACACTCACACACTCACAAACCCACTCACACCGCAGAATAGACGAAACTCAGTACGACGCTGAAGGACAGGGGGATGCGTGCAGAACCGGACTGTGACCGTTCAGTGCGAGCATGGGCTGCATGCGCGGGTAGCCGCGCAGGTGGTCAAGGCGGCGCGCGACCACGAAGCCCGCGTCACCGTCCGGTGCCGCGACTGCCCTGAGGCGAGCGCATGCTCGATTCTGCAACTCTTGATGCTGGGCGCGGAACACGGGGCGGATGTCGAAATTGAGGCCGATGGCGCGGATGAAGATGCAGCTTTGCGCGCGGTGGCGGGAGTCTTCGAACAGGGGGGCGGAATATGAAACCGAGAGCACAACATCTGATCAGTCGGCGGATCGCGGCCGCCCTCGCGGTTGCCCTGTTGGCCGCCGGTTGCGGGCGCCATGACCATGGTCATGGACTCCAAAAGTCCGGCCCGTTGCGTTTCGGTTACGCGGGAGGGCCGCACGCGGCGGCGGTCTATGTCGCGGAAGAACAGGCCTCCCGGGGCGACCGCGCGCCGGCGTTCATTGGCGTTCCGTTCAACACCTCGGGCGATATCGGCTACGCCTTGATCGCGGGCGAGATCGACGCCGGATTCATCGAGACGGCCAAGGCCTCGGCGTTGCTCCGCGCGGTCAATGGATTGCGGGCGGTTGGCGCGGTCACCTTCCCCTATGGGGCGACGCTGGTGGTGCGCAAGGATCTGGACATCCGGCTCGACGCCCTGGCGGGACGCAGCGTGGCGGTGGCCGGCCAGCGCTGCCGGCTGCTGCACCAGTTCACGGCGGACGCCAAGCGACTTGACGTGAACAGCGAAAGCATCACGTTCGTGCCCATGGCCTTCGACCTGATGATCCCGTCGCTGGAGGCGGGCCAGGTGGACGCGATCCTGACCCGCGGCGGTCATGCGCTGCTGGCCGTGGCGCAGCATCACAAGGTTCTCTATCAGAACTGGGAGGTGACGGGCGACGATGCGTGCTGCCCGAAGACGCTCGCGCAGGTCGAACTCGTGCTGGTGACGCGGGCGAAGGGCGTGGGGGCGTGGCGTATCCAGACGCTGCTGTCAGCGCTGGAGACCGGCAGCGCCGTTCCGTCGGATGTCACGCGTGCGGCTCTGGCGGATCGCACGCGCATTCCGCTTGCCGCTCTCGATCCTTTTCCGGTAAGCTCGTTTGCCGCGCTGACCTCCGAACAGCGGGCGGAACTCGGGAGCGCCGGGACGGTTGAGGAAGAGTGTGGGAGTATGTGAGTGTGGGAGTGGAGGAGAGAGGTCAAACATTTCAGGGAACTTCGGGTCTACCAGGAGGCGTTCGATGCCGCCATGCGGATTTACGAGTGCGCCAAGACTTGGCCGAAGGAGGTACCCCACGCACCCACACACTCCCACACCCACGCACCCACACACTCCCACACCCACGCACTCCGGCGAGACGGGCAGAACCCTGACGACCTCCAAGGAAATAACGATGTCATACGCTTCACGAAATAGGACGGGCGCAGGACTGTTCGCCGCGCTCAGCGAGACCGGCCGCTTCTTCAAGACGGCGTTCGGGAGTCTTGTCTCGATCGAGTTCGCGACGGTGCTCCTGCCGTTGCTGGCCCTGTGGGAACTGGCGCCGCGGCTGGGGTGGGTGCCGCGCACGCTGGTCCCGCCCCTGTCACAGGTGGCGGTGGCGCTGTGGGATCTGTTCGCCAACCAGGGTTTTCTCGGACACATCGGCATCAGCCTGGGCCGATTCGCCCTTGGCTTGGCCATCGCGATTGTCACGGCGCTTCCCATCGGCGTGCTCATGGGCTGGAATGTCTTCTTCCGCAAGCACGCGCTGCCGCTCTT
>CAZWQJ010000390.1:0-3289 GCA_964635825.1 uncultured Victivallales bacterium
GAGCTCGAGTTCGTCAGCAGACTGTGGCGAGAACGTGACAACGCTTGGGTTGTGGGCGATAGCCCGCCTTGGGACTGAGATTAGGAGGGGAGGGACGAGGACGAGGACGATTAGGATTAAGATTAAGATTACGAGGAAGAAGGGGAGGGGATGGGAGTGAGGGTGGTGCGCCAGCGTTGGAGGGTGATGTTGCGGGGGGTGGCAATGGCGAAGAGGTCGCGGAGGATTTCGGGGGTGGGATCTTCGGTGAGGATGATGAGATCGATGCGGTGTTTGGCGAGGACGGTTTCGAGGGCATCGCAGCCGCCGAAGACGGGGTAGCCATGGATATAGCGACGGTGGAGGTTCAAGTCTTCGTCGAGGATGCCGGCGACGTGGGTGAGGCGGGGGTCGTCGACGCCGAGGAGGTTGCGCTGGGCCATATAGAGGGCGCAGCCGTCGCCGGCGCCGTAGATGAGGGTTTCGACGGTTTGGGTATCGCGTGAGGGGGTGGCGATGCGGCGTGACCAGACGAGGGCGTCTTGTACGGCGCGTGGGAGGATGCGGATGCCGACGACGAGGAAGACGGCGAGGGCGGTGTAGATGAGGGTTTGGGCGCCGAAGACGCGGCCGGTGACCTGGCCCATGACGACGGTGGCATCGGCGGGGGAGCCGAGGTCGATGACGGAGAACTGGATGGCTCCCTGATCGACGTTGGCGAGGATGGAGAGGCTGGTGCTGACGAGGACGCCGGCGACGAGGGCGGCGGCGATGAGGAAGAATTCGGAGACGCGAGCGCGGCTCCAGACGCGGTGGTAGGCGCGTGAGGCGACGAGGAAGAGGAAGGGGATTCCGGCGGATAGCGGGAGTTGATTGAGCCAGAACAATTTGAAGAGTTCGCCGTTGGGGCGGTTGCTGGAGAAGAAGCAGGCGACGGCGAGGGCGACGGCCATGGCGGTGAGATCGAGGAGTGGCAGGGTGATGACGGCGGCGGTGTGGCTGGAGGGGCGGCTGAGGCCCTGGACGATGGCGCGGCCGCTATCCCAGAGTTCGACATGGGCGAGGTGGCGCATGATGACATAGGCGGCGACGACGAAGGCGAGGATGTAGATGCCGAGGGCATGGGAGCGGAAGAGCATGCTGAGCAGGCCGACAGTGACGAGGATGAGGCTGACGGTGTGGAGGGAGGAGGCGGTGGCGCGCTGCGAGAGGCCGGAGCGGAGGAGGCGGTGGTGGACGTGGTCGAGGTCGGGTTGGAAGATGCGGCCGCTGCTATCGCCGGCCTGGCGGTTGAGGATGCGGCGGGCGCCGCGGCGCCAGACGGCGAGGGCGGTATCGAGGAGGGGGACGCCGACAGCGAGGAGGGGGACGCCGATGGAGGCGACGGCGGTGCCTTTGGCGCCGGTTTCGAGGGGGATGGCGGCGAGAGCGAAGCCGAGGAACATGCTGCCGGAGTCGCCGAGGAAGATGCTGGCGGGGTTGGCGTTATAGCGGAGGAAGCCCATGCAGGCGCCGACCATGCCGAGCATGACGAGGGTATCGCCGGGAGAGCGGCGGAAGAAGAATGAGCCGGCGAGGCCCATGGCGGCGATGGCGGCGAGGCCGGTGGCGAGGCCATCGATGCCGTCGATGAGGTTGAAGGCGTTGATGATGAGCAGGAACCAGAAGACGGTGACGAGGAGATCGACGGGGAGCGGGAGTGGGAAGCCGAGGATTTTGCCGACGCGCATATTCCAGGCGAAGGCGAGGGCGGCGACGGCGATCTGGCCGGCGAGTTTGACCCAGGGGCGGAGGCCGCGGGAGTCGTCGGTGAAGCCGACGGCGAGGAGGAGGGAAGAGAGGACGAGGAAGCGCCACCACCAGCCGACGGTGAGCTGGGAGGTGAAGGGGGCCCAGGGGAAGAGGAAGATGGCGGCGCAGGCCGTGTGGAAGCCGAGGAAGAGGGAGAGGCCGCAGCGGGGGATGGGCGTTTTGTGAATGCGTCGGGCGTCGGGCATATCGACGACGCCAAAAGCGGGGGCGAGGCGCTGGACGAGTGGGGTGAGGAGGAAGGTCACCATGAACCCGACGAGGATCACGAAGGGGTACTTGAGGAGAGGGAGGAGAGTTTCGTTCATGGCTGATGACGGGCGTGTTCTTCGATGAGGGCGCAGATGCGTCCGCCGTTGGTGGCGTGGTTGAAATGGGTGCGGGCATAGCGCTGGGCGGCCTCGCCGCGGCGGAGGCGTTCGGTGCTGTTGGCGGCGGCGGTGACGGCAGCCTCGAGTGCGGCGATATCGTTTTCCTTCACGACCCAACCTCCCTGCGCGTCTTCGATCCAGTGGGCCATGCCGCTGGTGGTGGCGCCGACGAAGATGACGGGCCTGCCGACCGCGAAGGCATTCTGGAGCTTACTGGGGACGATGCCACCCTGCCAGCGGGAATCCAAGCTGGCAAGGTGAACATCGGCGCTGGCGAGATGTTCGGCGAGTTCGGCGGGTGGGGCGTAGGGGAGGATCTCGAGGCGCAGGTCGGGGTGCTGGGCGGCGAAGGCGCGGATGTCGGCGATGCGTTTGCCGCCGCCGGCGAAGACCCAGCGCAGGCGGGGGTGGGCGTGGAGGCGGCGGGCGACTTCGAGGAATTCGTCGAAGCGGTGGCCGAGGCCCATGTTGCCGGAGTACATGAGGACGACGTCGTCGTGGGCCCAGCCGCGGGTGAGGCGTCGGGCGGCGATGCGGGCGGGGGCGGGCGGGGATGCGGTGTCGATGGTGGACCAGAGGGGGACCCAGGGGACATTGGCGCTGGAGACATAGGCGGCGGTGCGTGCGGCCATGTCGGGGCTGATGGTGAAGACGAGGGAGCTGCCGCGGAATTGGAGGCGGGCGAGGCGCTGGAGGAGGCGATAGGGGAGGCTGGCGGTGCGGAGTGCGCCGTGGGCGGCGAGGACGTCGGGGTAGAGGTCCATGATCCAGTGCGCGTGGGGGATGCGGTGGCGGTGGGCGAGCAGGCCGAGGAAGGGTGGGGTGGTGAGGGCGAGGATGGAGTCGGGGCGAGGGCGCAAGCGGGTGAGGGCGAGGGCGAGGTTGGAAGAGAAGGAGAGGTAGTCGAGGACTTTGCCGGCGAAGGTGCGGCGGCCGAAGCCGGAGGCGGCGAGGCGGTGGATGTGGACGCCGTCGAGGAGTTCGTATGGGGCCCAGGACTGGCCGCCGTCGTAGGCGCGGCGGGAGCAGAGGACGGTGACGGTGTGGCCGCGGGCGACGAGTTCGCGGGCGACATCGTGGAGGTACTGGCCGGTGGGGGCGACGTCCGGCGGGTAGAATTGGTTTAGGAG
>CAZWQJ010000391.1:0-3288 GCA_964635825.1 uncultured Victivallales bacterium
CTTAGGTGTTGAACTGGGGCTGCGCTTCGCGTAAGGTGATACTTTACGCGTACGCATCGGGTTGGGGGCGATATGGCATTGCCCTGGCGTCTGTCATTTCGTGGCGCGTGAGCGTACGCGGCCCAGGAAGGTCGTGATCGGGCACCATCATGAGTTTCGATTCGCTGAGTCTGGACCCACGCTTGCGGGACAACATCCGCACGCTGGGCTTTGAGGTGCCGACGCCGATTCAGCGTCAGGCCATGCCGGTGGTGATGGAAGGGCGCGACGTCATCGGTCTTGCGCAAACGGGCACCGGCAAAACCGCCGCCTTCGGCATTCCGCTGATCCAGCGCCTGCTCTCGACTCCCAAGCCCGGCCTGCGCGTGCTGGTGGTGGGACCGACGCGTGAACTCGCCGAACAAATCCGCGAGGCGTTGAAAGAACTGGCCGCGCACACCGGGCTGCACAGCGCCACGATTTACGGCGGCGTCGGCGTGCAGCCGCAGGTCGCCTCCCTGCGCCGTGGCGTCGACATCGTTATCGCCTGCCCCGGCCGCCTGCTGGATCACATGCGCCAGCACACGATCAACCTCAGCCAGGTGGAGTGCGTGGTCCTCGACGAGGCCGATCGCATGTTCGACATGGGTTTTTTGCCGGACATCCGGCGCATCCTGCGAGCCCTCCCCGCGAAGCGCCAGACGCTGCTCTTTTCGGCAACCATGCCCGACGCCATCCGCGAGCTGGCGCACGAGATTTTGCGCAATCCGGTGACGATGCAGATTGCCCACGCGCGGCCGGCCGCGACCGTGACGCACGCGCTGTTTCCGGTGCCGGCGCATCTGAAGGCGCCCTTGCTGCTGGATCTGTTGCAGCAGACGAAGACCGGATCGGTGCTGGTGTTCACGCGCACGAAGCACCGCGCCAAGCGCCTGGCGGAGCAGGTGAGCCGTGCCGGCCACGCCGCCACCTGCCTGCAGGGCAACCTCTCTCAGAACCGGCGCCTCGAGGCGATGGCCGGATTCCGCGACGGCCGCTACCGCGTGCTCGTGGCCACCGACATCGCCGCGCGCGGCATCGATGTCTCCAGCATCTCGCACGTCATCAATTTCGATATTCCCGGCACCGTCGATGATTACACGCACCGGATCGGGCGCACCGGACGTGCCGCCCGGACGGGCGATGCCTTCACGCTGATCACGGGAGAAGACGAGGACATGGTCCGCGCGATCGAGCGCGTGTTGGGCAGCCGCATCGAGCGGCGACGCCTGACGGGGTTCGACTATGCGGCCCAGGCACAGCCGGCATCGGCGTCGCACGCTCGACCGCACCATAGCGGGGCTCCGGCTCGGCACGCGACCGCGTCGCGCCCCCCCCCACGATCGCATCACGGGGCGCCACGTCGGCGACCCGGATCGGGACCCTCTCGTCCGCGCCCCCACTCTTAAGAGGAACTCATGATGGCCACAGCCGAATTTCCGCCGCTGGTGATTGGAGACCTGACGATTCGAACCCCGATCGTTCAAGGGGGCATGGGCGTGGCCATTTCATTGGGCGGGCTGGCTTCGGCCGTGGCCAATGAAGGCGGCGTGGGCGTGATTGCCACGGCCGGCATTTGCTATGCCGAGCGCGACCGCGTTACCAATTTCCGCGAATCGAACATCCGCGCGTTGCGCCGCGAGATTCAGAACGCGCGTGCGCGTACCCAGGGGGTGCTGGGCGTGAACATCATGGCGGCGCTATCGAACTACGAAGACCTGGCCCGCACCGCGATGGAAGAGGGCATCGACGTGATCTTCAGCGGCGCCGGCCTGCCGATGAACCTGCCGGCCTACCGCACCGAGGGGGTGCGCACGAAGCTGGTGCCGATCGTGTCTTCCGGCCGCGCCGCGGCCATCGTGGCGCGCCGCTGGAAGGAGCGCTTCGATAGTCTGCCCGACGCCTTTGTGGTGGAAGGTCCGCTGGCCGGTGGCCACCTGGGCTTCAAGGCGGAGCAACTCGACGATCCCAAGTTTGCGCTGGAGCATCTGGTGGCGGAGGTGTTGGTGGTGACGCGCGAGATCGAGAAAACCCACGGCGTGCACATCCCCGTCATTGCCGGCGGCGGCGTGTACACGGGTGCCGACATCCGCCGCACGCTGGCGCTCGGCGCTGAAGGCGTGCAGATGGCCACGCGGTTCGTGACGACGAACGAGTGCGACGCCTCCGAGGCCTTCAAGCAGTCGTACATCGACGCGAAGGAAGAGGATCTCATGATCATCAAGAGCCCGGTGGGGCTCCCGGGGCGGGCGATCCGCAACCAGTTTCTGGATGATGTGAGCCGGGGCGAGAAGAAGCCCTTCGCCTGCCCGTTCCATTGCATCGTCACCTGCGACGTGGTGAACAGCCCGTACTGCATTGCGCAGGCGCTGCTGAACGCGCGCCGCGGCAACCTGGAAAATGGCTTTGCGTTTGCCGGGGCGAATGCCTGGCGTGCCACCAAGGTCGTCTCCGTGCACGAACTGGTCGAGACGCTGCGTCAGGAGTACGCGGAGTCGGAACCCGCGGCTTGAGCGGCGGGGCGACTCAGACCTCCTCCATCTCCAGCGCGTTGCGCACGGTCAGGAGTTCCTCGCTCTTCTCCAGGCGCATCAGCTGGGTAAACAGCTCGCGCACGCCTTCGGAGTGGGCATTCTCGCCAACCTGCTGGTAGAAGCGCACCAGGCACTCATCCATCTTCAGCGCCAGCGCCACCACATCCGCGATCGTCATCGGAGGGGTCCCCGTCGAATCGGCGAGGCGCGCGGGACTGGCCATCTCGGGCGTGAATTTCATCCACGTGTCGAGGACCTGGGTGTTGGCCCCCTTGCCGTATTCCACGAGGCACTGCTCCAGGTATTCCTCGTGGCGACTCATGTACTCGAGCAGCAGCTTGACCCGGCTCTTTTCCGCGGTCTGACCGAGGCGGTCGTAGAAAACACCCAGATCCTTGTGGAAGGCACGAGCCTGCTCGAGTAATTGTCGGATGTTCTTGGCCATGCTCGGACTCCTTTCCGCGTCACGATTCGCCTGCGGCTTCATGATGAAGCACTCCGCCCGGTGACCTGCAAGAAGAAACGGAGATTTTCGGCGAGCGCCGATGCGGGCGTGAAGGCGGGCCTGCCCGAATGTTGCGCGAGCCCCTCGTGCAACATTCACCCGTAGGGACGAAGCAGAGGCGCTTCGCGCCACGCTTCGGGGCCGCCCCGAACCGACGAAACGTCTGGTTCGGGCTAGACCGTCAGCGGGGCGCGGATTGCACGCGGTCGGCCGGCAGCCAGCCCTGACGGC
>CAZWQJ010000392.1:0-3234 GCA_964635825.1 uncultured Victivallales bacterium
ATCCGTACCCATCCGCGTCCATCAGCGCCCATCAGCGCCCATCAGCGGTTTCCCCTCCCCGCCCTCCCCCGCCCCCCTCCCCGTCCTGCCTCGCCATCGCATCCGCCAGATTCGCCGCCGCCTGCACATGGTCCGGGCGCGCGGCCAGCACTTCGCGAAGCGCCGCAATCGCCTCGGCATAGCGCCCCTGCCGGGCCAGCGCAACCCCCAGATTGTTCCGCGCATCCAGATAGCCCGGCTCGCGCTCCAGGACCACCCGGTAGTGCGCTTCCGCTTCCCACCAGTGCCCCTGATCCCCCAGGGCCACCGCGAGATTGTTGTGCGCATCTAGGTACTCGGGATCCAGCCGCAGAGCCTCGCGGTAATGCGCAATCGCCTCCTCCACCCGCCCCTCCTGTGCCAGCGCATTCGCGTAGTTGTTGTGCGCCTCCCGCATGCCCGGCGCGCGCGCCACCGCCGCCGCCAGCAGCGGCATCGCCTGCTCCCGCAAGCCCGCCCCCAGCAAGACGCTGCCATAGTTCGTCAGCGTGTCCGCGTTGTCCGGGTCCAGCCGCAGCGCCGCCTGATAATGCCGTTCCGCCTCCGCCGCCTGCCCCGCCCGCGCCAGCACGTTGCCCAGATTGTAATGCGCGTCGCTGTACTCCGGAAACACCCGCAGGGCCTCGCGAAACTGCACAATCGCCTCGTCCGCACGCCCCTCCGCATCCCGCGCAATCCCCAGGTTATGGTGCGCCAGCCAGTTCCCCGTCGTCACCGCCAGCGCGTGACCATACACCGCCTCGTTGTTCACCCAGTGCCGCAACTGCCGCCGCGTCTCCACCACGCTCGCCGTCACCAACACCAGCGCCACGCCCGCCATCAGCGCCCGTCGCCCGCGCGTAACCGCCCAGTCGCCCGCCAGCACCGCCACCGCCAGGGTCACCCCCAGGCCCGGCAGGTACAGGTACCGGTCCGCCATCGACTGGCTCCCCACTTGCACCAGCCCGATCACCGGCGCCAACGTCACCACAAACCACAACCACCCGGCCAGCGCACCCGGGTACCGTCGGCGCCCCGCCACCGCCAACGCCGTCAGCCCCGCCAACACCCCCACCGCCCCCAACAAGCGCCCAATGCCGATGCTCCCCGAGTACGGATAGAAAATCGCCAGCGTCGGCGACCACACGAGCTTTCCGACATAAATAACCCCCGACGTAATCGCGTTCGCCAGGCGCAGCCCCACGGGCACCTGCTCGAGCGTCCGCACCGCCCCCCCCGCATGCTGCGCCATCACCGTCACCACCACCGACGCCAGCGACAGCAGGAAGAACGGGATTTTATCGAGAAGCAAACGCGGAACGCGGAGCGATGAACGCGCGATCCCATTCGTTTGCCGGACGCCCGACTCCTCCGCTATCCGCGCTCCCCGTTCCACACTCCGCGTTCTCTTCAGCGGCCACCAATCCAGGATCAGCAGCACCACCGGCAGCGTCACCGCCATCGGCTTCGCCATCAACGCGCAGGCGAACAGCAGCAGCGCCGTCGCGTACCACGTACCGCGTCCCCCGCTCCGCGCTCCGCAATATCGACCATACGCCCCCAGCGTCAGCAGCCAGAAGAACGCGCAGAGCAGATCCTTGCGCTCGGCGATCCACGCCACCGACTCGATGTGCGCCGGACGTACCGCCAGCAGGGCTCCCACCACCAGCGCCACTCCCAGCCGCCCCGTCAGCGCTCGCAGCACCAGCACCGCAAGCGCCGCATTGGCGCCATGCCACAGCATCGACGTCCGGTGGTGCTTCCCCGCATCCAGTCCATACCACGCGCAATCCGCCATGTGCGACAACCAGGTCAGCGGGTGCCAGTTCGCCGCGTCCACCGCCGTAAACGCCCAACGCAACCCTTCCACCGTCAACCCACGCGCCACAACCGGGTTGGCGTACACGTAGATGTCGTCATCGAAATTGAGGAAGGCGTGCTGTTGAATCGGCCAATAGGCGACCACGGCCAGCGCAAATGCCGCCGCCATCGCCAGCCCCGTCAAATATCGCCGCGCCATGCGCCGACCATAGCGGACCCGTGCAACGGCGGTCAATCGTGGGCTGACGCCGCGCTCTCCCCGCACGAGAACATGCCCTTTCCCCCGATTCCGGGAGGGCCGGGTGCCACCCCGGCCGCGCTCAAAACGTCGCCGTGCCCAGAGGATCGCCCGCATGAACAAGCATCATCCGTGCGATCCGCGCAATCCGTGGTTACTCCGCCTGCTGCGCCTCCAAAAACCGCAGAATCGCCTCCGCCGCGAGCGCATGTGCCTCCTCATTCGGATGCGCATCGTAGCGCCCAATCGTCAGGTCGCGCGCGCGCCGCCCCTCATAGGTCGCCATCAAATCCAGATGGGGCACGCCCAGCCCCGCCCAGAAACTATTCAGCCGCGCGTGCACATCCGCGTACGCGTAATCCGGCCCCAACGCATTCAGCAACGGAAACGTCACCACCCGCAACCGCGCCCCCTTCGCCCGGCACAACGCGTGCAACCCGCGCAAACGCTCCTGCTGGTACTCCCACAATTCTCCCTCATAGGCCCCGCGCACAAAGCCATAGTAATTCGCAATGTCCGGATCCCGCGCCGCCTTCAACCGGTAGTACAACATGTTGATCAGGTAACTGTGCCGCACCCAAAACGGCTCGCGCCCACTCTCCGCATAGATCCGCTGCAGGATCGCGCCCCACTGCGGCACGATGTCCGAAACGTCGTTCAGCACATAAACGAGAACCAGCGTATCGAGGTCATACCCGCCCTGCACTACCGCCGTCAGGTTCTGAATCTCCGCCCCGCTGTCGATCCCATTCGCCGCCAACGCATGCACCTCCACCCCGGGCCCCAGCGCCGCTCGCACCCGATTCGCAAAGCGATCCTCCACATTCGCAATCCCATGCCCCGCCGTGAAGGAATCCCCCAGAAACGTCACCCGCCGAGCCCCCGGCGCACGCGTCATCGCATAGTCGACATTGTCGCGCAGGCCGAAGTTGTTGAACTGGTAGTGCCGTTGAAACCACCGCTGGCACACGCGCGTCAGCCCAAAGGAGTCCGTGCTGTCCACGCCAAACCGGTAATACAGCTCCCCCCCGACCCCCAGCAGCACCAGCAAGCCCGCCAGCACCAGGAGATTCCCCAGCACCAGCCGCCACAACCCCGGGCGCCTCGCAGAAAATGGGTCTACGGTCGACATACGTCACGCAATCCTAGTGTGGTGA
>CAZWQJ010000393.1:0-1728 GCA_964635825.1 uncultured Victivallales bacterium
CAAACAGGTTGCCGTTGAAATGGCGGATGGGTTCAAGGCCGAAGTCGCCGCCGGTCGCCATGGTGTCGAAGAGTTGCCCGAGAATCTTGCAGAAGCGGGCGGGGTCGCCGGCCGCTTGCGTCACGATTCGGCTGAAGACCATATCGGGCAAGAGGCCGGTGTCTTCAGCGAAGAGACAGAAGACAATGCGGTCAAGGAAGTGGGCGACGGCGGCGGGGTCGAGGCCGCGCTCGCGCATGGCGGCGGCGATTTCGGCGAAGTGCCGGGCGGCATCCTGGGTGACGGCGGCACTCGTGCGGCCGGGGCGGAGGGCCTCGGGGTCGTGGAAGACGGCCCGCATGATTTCGATGCTGCGGGGTTCGGCAAGGGCTTCAAGGGGTATGTCGTAGGTGGCCGAAACGGTGCCGGTGAAGTTCGTATGAATGACGATGCGGTCAAGATCGCAGCAGACCAGCAGGGGCGGACTTTCCGCGGCGTCGCGGTAGCGTAGAAGCTGGTCATAGGCGTCGTCCAAGTCCTTGTGCTTCCCCTTGTACTCCCACATGGAGAAGCCGCGCTTCCACACGTCGGCGAAGCCGTCACCGCCGCCGTGCATGGCCGCGCCCTTCTCAAAGCAGAAGCTCGCGCCAGTCGGATCGGCGGCGGCCGGCGTGGGGTGGTCGAAGACGTGGCAGAGGTCAAGGAAGTGCTCTTGCGCGGCGGACCGCTCTTTGAGTTCCACCTTGCGCCACTTGGCAATGAATTCGGATGGGGTCATGACGTTGGCCGGATTGTAGCCGGTCGCCAGAGGAATGCCAGTCTCAGACGTGTCGATCTCGCGGCGCGGCCGTTGATTGGTCAAGCGCCTTGTCGTATCATCGCCCCATGCAGCAGATCGCGGAGCATGGAAAGACCTTCCGCCGTCTCGCCGTCCAGCAGGGCCGTCACGGCTTCCGCGTAGAGCGCCCGCGCAAACTTCGGATCGCGCTTGATGCGCGCCAGGACCGTTGCCGCGTATGCGCGGGGCGGTGGCATGGGTTTTCTTCCGCTCATCGGTACACCTCCCGCCGGTTGCCGATGCGGATGACGATCACCACGAGTTCGCGGTCATGGATTGCGTAAACAATCCGCCAGTCGCCCACGCGAACGCGGTAGAGGCTATCCGGCCCCGCCAACTTCTCAACGCCGTGGGGTCGGGGATCTTCTTCCAGAGCGTCCAATTTGCGCACGATGCGCGCGTGCATGTCGGCGGGCAGCCGGTCCAGCGTCTTGCGCGTACGGCCATCCAGGCGGACGGTGTAGGTCATGCCTTTGGCGCCCTCGACCGCTTGTATTCAGCCAGCGTCTTGAACGTGGACGGGTTGCGTGCGTAGTCCTTCAAAACTCTCTTCGCGTCGCGGATGTCATCGGCATCTTCAACGGCTTGCAGCCGGGCCAGGTCATCGGCGGAAACCAGCGCCGCGACGGGTTTGCCCCGGCGGGCGAAGATAATCCGCTCACCCCCGTAGCTCACGCGGTTGACGGCATCCGCAAACTGGTTGCGGGCTTGGGCGATGCTGAGTGTAGTCATTGGGGAAGCGCTCCTGTTATGCTCATAATGTACAATATGGACACATTCGGCGTCAAGCAGTCGCTCGGAATTGCAGAGTGCCGGCATCGGCCGGCGCGAACACGGCGGGCAGCCCCCGCTCCTCGGCATGGTTGAAGAGGCCGACCAGTGCCACCCGCAGGTGGTTCCATGAAGACGCT
>CAZWQJ010000393.1:1828-3211 GCA_964635825.1 uncultured Victivallales bacterium
GGCATGGTTGAAGAGGCCGACCAGTGCCACCCGCAGGTGGTTCCATGAAGACGCTCCCGGCGCGGCCTTGCGCATGTAGGCTTCGATCTCGGGCATGGTCAACGTGTGGATGGCGCGGCCGGTGAAAGCCAGCGCCACGGGGCGCGTGGCCAGGGCGGCGACGGCTCAGAACAGGTCCTGAAGTTTGCGTGCGAGGCGGGCGGCGGCGAGGGCGGCGCGGCGATCAGCCACTTGGCGCGCATCGACGGCGTAGGTCTCCGGCAGGGCCGGGAGATCCTCCGGTACGAGATCCTTGCGGAAGGTCCGGTGGGGGAGTTTACCGTCCAGATACGCATGGGCGATGGCGGCTTCTTTGCTCTCATCCGCCCAGGACTGGTAACTGGTATGATCGCGAAATTCCGGGATCTGTTCGCTGGCGAGGGTGGGGGCGGACTGGATGGCATCGGCGATGGATGCGATGGCGGTTGCGGTCATTTGGGTGGTGAGGATGTTGTCCCAGAACTCGTGGAGTTTGGTGGGTTGGCCGTCGAGCTTGATGGCGACGCGGTTCCCGCCTGCATCGCCGGTGGGGTAGTAGCGGGAGAACAGGGACACGGTGTGGAGAGGCTGGTGGACATCGCCCATGAGGTGCAGATACCAGCACAGCGCCACGGCGCGTTCGGGGGCCGGCGCCTTGGAGCGTAGCAGGTCTTCCATGGCCGACAGGCGCTCGACGATGTTGGTGGGTTTGGGGACGACGGCGAGATCGCGCATGGCGTCGCGATCGGCGGGGGCGACAAAGGCTTGATCGATGTAGTGCCATTCGCCGCGGTGATAGGCGGTGACCTCGGGCGATTTTGGTGGTTCGTCGGGGCGAGCGGGGCGGACGAGATCTGGCCAGGTGGACGCGCGCAAGAAGGCCCACGCGTTGGAATCGACACCGGCGGGAACGTCGGCGGTCAGCAGCGTCTGATAGTGGGGATGCTGACGGAGAAGTTGAGACGCGGCCTCGCGTTCATCGGCGGCGAGGGTACGCCAGGCGAGTTCGCTGACGATGGCGTGGCCGGCGTCATTCCAGGCGTGGACCTGGGTGCGCAGACCGAACAGCAGCGCGACTGCGGCACCGGCAATTCGAGAACAGGCGGCGTGGTTCATGTGAGAGGCTCCTTGGCGGCTACTCTAGCAGATCGAGGAGGCGGTAGCCGATACCGGGTTCGGTGCGGAGGTGTTGGCGGCCGCAAAGGCAACAAAGCCAGAGGCCTTGCGGCCGGCCGCAACCCCCTTCGTTTCCTTTGTTGCCTTCTGTTCAAATCCTCTTCGGTTGCGGCTGCGCCGCGCTGGGAAAAAAGCGGGCTAAGAAAGCGCTAACGCGGCGGGGGGGCGTTTGGGCACGAATGCCCGCCC
>CAZWQJ010000394.1:0-3211 GCA_964635825.1 uncultured Victivallales bacterium
TGCGGGTTGGGGGGGGAAGCGGCGGAGGAGGTCGAGTTGGCGGCGGACCTGGTTGGCGCGATCGGTGCGGCCTTGGGCGGTGGCGCGCTCGAGGGCGGCGCGATAGAGGACGGCGGCATCGGTGATGCGTTTCTGGCCTTCGAGGATGGCGCCGAGGTTGTCGATGGCGATGTCCAGGTTGGGGTCCAGGAGGATGGCGGCCTGGAAGTGTTTGAGGGCCTCGCTAATTTGTCCGGTGTGATTGAGTGCGGACCCGAGGTTGTTGTGGGTGGGGGCATCGTTGGGGTCGATCTCGAGGGCTTCGTAGAGCGGGGCGATGGCCTCGGGCATGCGGTTCTGCTGGATGAGGCACATGGCGAGTTGCTGGCGGACCATGGCGTTGCGAGGCGCGAGGTCGGCGGCCTGGCGGTAGACGGTCTCGGCGGCGGCGTAGTCCTGGCGGCGGTAGAGGGCGCCGGCGAGGTTGGTGCGGGCGGTGAGGTTGCGGGGGTTGGCGGCGACGGCTTTGCGGTAGAAGTCCTCGGCGTTGGCGGCCTTGCCGGTACGCTCCAGGGCGAGCCCCATGCTGTTCAGCGCATCAGGCTGGCCGGGCTCGAGGTCGAGTGAGGTCTGGAGCAGGCGGATGGCATCGTCGTTGAGGCCGTTGCGCAGTTGTTGACCGCCGAGGCAGTAAAACATTTCGGCGCGGTAGTGGTTTTGTTCCTGGGGGAATGGGCCGGGGATGGCGAGGAGGGCGGAGGCGAGGGCGCCGGAGGCGAGGGACGCCCAGAAGGCGCGTGGGCGATTGCGGCGCCAGTCGGCGAGGGCGAGGAGACCGGCGACGGCGGTGGGGATCATGAGGGGGATGATGGGTGTGCGATAGCGTGCGGACGGGAAGACGAGGATGACGGCGGCGGGGTAGAGGATCAGCATGGCGGCGAGCGGGAACGGCAGGCGCCGGCGGTGAGCCCAGAGTCCGATGGCGGCGAGGGGGAGGAGTATGCCGAAGGGGAAGCCCCAGTCGCCGATGCGCCAGACGAGGGCCTGCATGAGGACCGACCAGTCGCGCAGGACATAGAGGTCGACGTTGCGGGGGAGTTCGCGGGGGGAGAAGAACTGGATGGTTTTGGTGGCGAGGCCGCGCATGAAGTGCACGGGCTGCTGGCGGACATAGGCGAAGACCTGGCGGTTGAAGAAGCGGGAGGTTTGGGGGCCGGGCGGGATGCCGTAGCGCGCGGGGAGGAGGGTGAGGTTATCCCACTCCCAGCCGGGGCGGATGCGCAGGGTGAGGTCACGGGTGGGGTTGTTGCCGATGTAGAGGTTGATGCCACCGGAGTAGGGCAGGCACGAGAAGTTGCCGGTGGTGTGGCGGTTTAGCATGGCCACGGGGAGGGTGACGAGGAGGAGGCCGGCGGCGAGGGTGGCGGCATGGAGGACGCGGGTGAGGCGGGGCGGAGGGGCGGGGGGACGAGGGGTGGGGGGCGAGGGGAGAGGGGCGGACTCGGAGGCGGGGCGTGGCCAAAGCAACCAGGCGGCGACGAGCGCGGTGACGGGGACGAAGGGCGGGAAGGTGAGGATGCTGAAGCCGGCGACGAGCCCGAAGACGAGGAAGTGGCGTGGCGAGGGGATATCGCGCGCGTCGCAGGCGCTGACGACCAAGGCGATGGCCCAGAAGGCGGCCCAGGTGGTGGAGAGCAGTTCGGCGTCGTAGAACAGCAGGGGGCCATAGAGTGCGCCGATGAGGCCGGCGGCGAGGGTGGCGCGCGGCGACAACTGCAGGCGGCGGGCCAGGCGCGCGATGAGTACGCAGGTCAGGGAGCCGACGAGGAGTTGGGCGAGCTTGGCGGCGAGGAGGGAGCCGCCGGTGCCGGCATAGATGAAGACGAGGAAGGCGGGGTAGAAGAACGGTTGCCAGAAGAAGGGGTCGCTGAAGCGTCCATTGGCGAGGGCGCTGCGGGCCATGGCGTCATAGGTTTCGGCGTCGACGATGGGCTGGTGAAAGGTGGGGAGGTCGGCGCTGTCGATCAGGTAGAGGAGTCGCACGGCGAGGGCGAGGAGGAAGACCAGGAGCATACCGCGGCTGGAGACGAGAGAGGCGACGGAAGCAACCGCCGATGGCCGCTGATGAACGCGGATGGGGGCGCTATGAAGCGCAGGATCCGGGGAGGCTTCCGATCTGCGTGCATCAGCGTTCATCTGCGGTTGCTTCCCGGCCCGAGGTTCGCATTCCGAGTTCTGCGTCCTCGGGTGTCGTCGGTGCGGAGTTCGTGTCGGCGTCCAGGGGGTCCAGAATCCAGCGACGGTTGAACCAGAACCACTGCTCGGGGACTTCGCGGATGCGCGTTTCGATGAAGGCGAGGACCTGGCGAGTCATGCGGGCGACATCGTCGGCCTTGGGGAGGCTGGGGTCGGGGAGGATGGGGGGCGCCACATGGTGCAGTTGGTACGCCCAGCCGACGCGGGTCACGTGGCAAGGAAAGATGGGGCAGTCGGCATGACGGGCGAAGAGGGCCATGCCGGGGCCGACGTTGGCGACGTCGCCGAGGAAGGGCACGCGCACGCCCTCCTGGCGGACGCGGACATCGGGCAGAATGGCGAGGACACCGCCGCTGCGCAGGCGCCGGATGACTTGTTTCATGGTGCCGGCGCCGCGGGCCAGGGTATCGATGCCGGGGGCGCGGCGCAGGCCGTTGAGGAAGTCGTTGACGAGTGGATTGCGCTGGGTGGCGGCGATGCTGAAGATGGGAATGCCGTGCTGGTGGCAGACCACGGCGGCCATCTCCCAGTTGCCCATGTGGGGGAGCGCGAGGATGGCGCCGCGGCCGGTCTGCGTGTGGGCCATCAGGATGCGCATGGCCTCCACCGAATCAGCCGCGCGCACGAGCCAGGCGGGCGTGAGGCGGCGGACGCGCAGCATTTCGACGCCACTGAAGGCGGTATTGCGCCAGGAGATCCAGGCGATGTGGCGTGCGCGGGCGGGGGTGATGGAGGGCCCGAGGACGAGGCGGATGCGACGCGTTGCTTCGCGCACAAGGGAGCCGGCGCAGATAAAGCCGATGCCGGCGATGCACCAGGCGAGGAGGAGCGCGGCGCGATAGGGCAAGGCGTTGAGCACGCCGGCGACGCCGCGGAGGGCGGCGTATTCCAGCAGATGTTTCGGTCGATAGCGCATTGCAGTTGGGGGCGAGCATAGCGGAGAGCGGGGGGGGTGTACAATGCCGGGGTCGGGGGG
>CAZWQJ010000395.1:0-3104 GCA_964635825.1 uncultured Victivallales bacterium
CAACCGCCCCGCCCAGCGTCTCCCCGTTGTTGCCCACGCGTCCATCCCTCTCGCCACCCCGGTAGCCCCGCGCGGTTACATCGATCGCGCTGGTCGCATCGATGTCGAGCGCCGCCGCCGCAATCCTCAACCCCTCCACGTTGTGTCGGCTGTGCGTCAGCACGGATTCCGCCAGCAACGACAGCCGGCCACTCGCGGCGAGCCCCGCGTCCGCCGATACGCGCGCGCGGTTGCGCAGCACCACGTTGTCGAAGCGGTACCCGCCTGGGATCGGGCACAGATCGTCCGGTGTGGTCGCGCCTTGGCCATCCACAACCAAGTCCCCCTCCACCTGTGACGACTGCCGCAGGTGGAGCGTCCCGTTGCCACCGGTCGCCGCGCCGGCCTGTCCGCCGCAAACCTCGATGTGACTCTGCAGCAGCGCAAGCGCACCGTAGCGCACCGCGACACGCCCGCCGCCGCCGCCCACTTCTCCTCCGCCGCCGTTGGCCCGCACGTATCCGCTTCCGCTCAGCATCTCTGCTTCCAGAGCGATGGAGCCCCCGGAGCCGCCGCCCGCACTGCTCCCGAAGCCGGCCCGTCCCTGCGCGGTGATCGTGCCATCCAGCACCATCGCGTCCGCCACGATCCGCACCACCCCGCCACCGTCTCCGCCGGGGTAGCTGTCGCTTCCGCCCCGCCCGCCACCCGATCCCAGCGCGACCGGCTGTGTCAGGCTTCCGTAGCTCGCATTGGGCGCATAAGCCGCCGATGCGCGGCCACCGATGCCGCCGAACGAACCACCGGCGTGGATACCGGACCCGGTCACGTTGCCCTCCGTCCGGCCCGAGTTGCTGCCGCTATTGCCCGGCCGCGCGCCGCCGAGATAGCCGCGCTCGTCCACGTCGATGAACCCGTTGGTCGTCAGCGTCACCGTCGCCGCCTCCAACTCCAATCGCGAAACGAATCCCGTCGTCGCATCGAAGTGCGTCCACCGCCCCCAGTCGTCGATCCGGACCGCGTCCGTCACCACCACCTTGTCCCCGCTGGCCATGAATCCACCGCGCCGGAAGTACATGTTGTCGAACCGGTGCACCGCCGCGTACGACGCCCCCACGGACGTGACGTTCGTGAGCACCGGCTGACCGCCCAGGTCAACGACAAGTGTGGTCGCGTCGTTGGATACGATGGTGTAGCCACGCGTCTGGTTCAGATTCGGGTTCACCTCGAGCCCAACCAGCGCGCCCGGCAAGTACGCGACCGTGCCGTCTGCCGTCAGCATGTCGACGCCAACCGCCTGCACCCTCCCGAACCCGATGTGTGGCAGCGGCGTCCAGATCGTCGTCGTCCGTCCAACCCGGTTATCGTCCACATAGAGATCGCCATAGGCCTGCTCCGGCCGGCGCAGGACAACCGTGCCGGCGCCACCCGAAGCGGCGCCGCTGTTCCCGCCAAACGCCGTGATGGTGCGCGTGCCCCCGAAATCATCGCCGGCAAGCCCGAGGCAGGAATAGTCGATGCAGACGCGCCCACCACCGCCACCCACTTCACCCGCTCCACCGTTGGCCGAAATCGCGCCCCCGCCTCGCAACAGCGCGGTTTCAATCCGGATCGATCCGCCGGACCCGCTGCCAGCCGAGGCCCCGGCCCCAACCTGGCCGTCGGCGCGGATGGCACCCTGCACCACCAGCGCCTCGGCCGCCTCAAT
The DNA here is from genome assembly GCA_964635825.1 of uncultured Victivallales bacterium. Taxonomy (GTDB): domain Bacteria; phylum Verrucomicrobiota; class Kiritimatiellia; order UBA8416; family JAIOPI01; genus CAZWQJ01. The sequence continues at coordinate 1,688 of CAZWQJ010000395.1, forward strand.
CGTCACCCGCCCGCCACCGCTGCCGCCCGGATAGCTGTCGCTCCCCCCGCGACCACCACCCGAACCCAGATCGACCGGTTCGCGCACCGCACCATACACGAGGCCGGCCGGCGCCGCGCTCGCGGTGCCCCCGGGGCCACCATGGGAGCCGCCCGTGTGAATAGGAGCTCCGATCTGGTTCGCGAGTGTGCGCCCCTCATTGATGCCATCATTGCCCGGCCGCTCGCCGCCCAGATACCCCTTGCCCGTCACATCGATGGCGCTGGTCGCGTCGATCTCCACCCGCCCCGCCCGTATCCGCAACCCCGCCTCCCAGCCCGAGGTGTGCGTCAGAATGCTGCCACCCAAAATTTCCACCATGCCGCGAACCACCAGCGCATCGTCCATCACCACCCGCGCCTGGTTCCGAATGATCACGCGCTCAAAGACGTGACCGGGCGGGATGGGCAGCGCCGAGTAGCTCGACCCGGCCCCCTGTCCGTCCACCACCAGCGTCCCGCCGCCCGTGGCCACGCCTCCCAGATAGATCGTCCCATTCCCCGCCTTGGCCCCGCCGCCCGCACCGCCCAGCGCTTCCAGACGGGTGATGTCCAGCGTCGCGATGTCCACCGACTGGATGGCGATGCGCCCGCCACCACCGTTGACCTCCATCCCGCCGCCGTTGGCGCTTGCCGAGCCGCGCCCGCTCATGGTCGCCACGACCATGTACAGCGCGCCCCCCGATCCGCCGCCGGCGCTGGCGCCCGCACCATTGGCGCCGTTGGCGGAGCAGCGCCCGTCGTTGATCACATTGACGGCCTCAATCCGCACGCGCCCGCCGCCGTCGCCGCCGGGGTAGCTGTCGCTGCCCCCGCGCCCACCACCGGAGCCGAGATCCACCGGCGCCGTGAGATCGCCGTACAGCGGGTTGGGCGTGCCACCGCCGGCCACCCCACCGATGCCGCCGTACGAACCGCCCGCGTAAATGGTGGAGCCGACGGCATTGCCCTGCGTGCGCCCCTCGTTGGTGGTGTCGTTGCCCGGCCGCTCGCCCCCGAGATAACCGCGCCCATCCACGTTGATCGCACTGTTGGAATCGATCGTCACCGTCCATGCTATAACGTCTATTCCAAATTCAGTTGAGGCGGTCGTCTCTGGATGCGTCAGCACGGCTCCGTTCAGCAGCTCCACATTGCGGAAGCGGTGGAGCCCGTCCACCGTCAGCATCGCGCCATCCACGCGCACGTTCCGGTCGTCAAAGAGGAAGTTGGTGGCGGCTAGCGTCGTGTTGCCCGTAATCGTCGACCAGACCGTGCCCGCGCCGAACGTCGCGGTGGCGTCCGGCACCAGCGCCGTCACGCGCGCCGTCAAGGTCACGCGGTCCAGCGCCGGAGTGTTCGCGCTCGTGATCGCGCCGGCGGCGTTGGTATTGGCCGTG
>CAZWQJ010000396.1:0-3093 GCA_964635825.1 uncultured Victivallales bacterium
CGCCTCTTCGTCAGGATGCACTCCCGGGTTTGGTGGTGGGGTGATCGGCGGGCGGGGCAGGCCGCGTAGGCGTCGGTGAAACGCATGCCCCCGGCCGCGAGTTGGTCCAGGACCGGCGTCTCGTAAAACGTGCTCCCGTAGGAGGAGAGATCGCGCCATCCCATGTCATCCATCAGGATCAGGACGATGTTCGGCCGGCGTGCCGTTGCGCGGGGCCCGTCCGCCGAGGCGGGTGTCGCCATCGCGGCCGCGCCGAGGGCCGACGTCTCGTTTTCGGGCATCCCTTGAAGAAGGCAGAACCGCGAATGAACGAGAGTAAAAGCCCGTTGAGAAATGAGCGGCCGACACGGAGGTCGGCCCTCCATTGATGGTGTTCAGGCCGGGTTTTGCAGCGGGCCGCTACTGAGGCCCCGTCCCTATGGTGTCCCACGGAGCGGTTGGCCGACCGGCGAAGGTTGCGCCCCAGCCGGTGGCGCTGGCGGGGTAATAGACGGTGGTCCGGTCGTCGTCGAACAGCACGCCGTCCCCGAGGCTGGGCGCGTTGCCCTTGAAGTAGAGGCTGGTCAGGTTGCGGCAGCGGCGAAAGGCGGTTGACCGGATGACGGTGAGCCCGGCGGGAAACGTGATCGTGGTGAGGCGGTGGCAGGACCGGAACGCGCTGGCCCCGATGCTGGTGACGCTGTCGGGGACCCCGAAATTTCTTTCGGACTTGGCGGCGGGAAAGTTGATGAGTTGGGTCATGTCCTTGCTAAACAAGACGCCATCCGCGCTGCTGAAAGCGGGGTTGGCGGGGTCCACCGTGATCGCGGTCAGGGCCGCGCCGCCCATGAACGGTGCCTGCCCCATGGTGGTGACGCCGGCGGGGACGGTCACCTCGATCAGTTCCTCGCAGGAGGCAAACGCCCACGTGCCCAGGAAGGTCAGGCTGGTGGGGAGGCGCACGCGGGTCAGCCCGTTGCACGCCAGGAAGGCCGCCTCGTCGATGCGGGTCACGCAATCGGGGATCGTGACGCTGGTCAGCGCGGCGCACTCGGCGAACGCGCGCCGTCCGATGGCGGTGACCGGCAGCCCGTTGATGGTGGGCGGGATGGTGACGTCACCACCCGGGCCCATGTACTTCGTGATGGTGATGGTGCGGTAGTTGGTCGTACAGAGGAACGGATCCGGCGCGGCGGGCGGCGTGTGGGTGCCGACCGGTGTGGCGGCTGTTGATTCGTGACGGCGGTGTGTCGCGACGCCGATGGCGGCCAGCACCAGCAGGCCTGCGCCGGCGAGCGCGATGCCGGGGCTGCGCATCCGGCGTCGCTGTTGCAGGGCTCCCAGTGGTGGCGCGCCGCGGGCGATGCGGTCCAGATCGGCGAGGACATCGGTCATGCTGGCGTAGCGGTCGCGCAATTCGCGGGCCATGCAGACCTCGGCGATGCGAACCAGCGCGGCGCTGGCCTTGGGGTTCAGCTCGGGGATCGGCGGCGGAGGGCCCGTGATAATTTGGTCTAGGATCATTTGGGGCGAACGGCCGGAGTAGGGGGGCCGGCCGGCGAGCAGTTCGTAGAGCAGGGCGCCGAAGGCGTAGATATCGCAGCGGGTGTCCTCGGCGCCGCCGCGGGCAACCGCCGGCGACATGTACGGGGCCGTCCCCTCCAGGTGGCTGGCGGAGGCATCGACGATCGAGTCGTTGAAGACCGTGCGGACCAGCCCGAAGTCGGTCAGGAACGCGTGGCCGTCCTTGTCCAGCAGCACGTTGCCGGGCTTGAGGTCGCGGTGAATGAGGCCTTGGGCGTGGGCGTGGGTCAAAGCCTGGGCCACCTGCCGAAGGATCGTCAGGACGCGCTCGGGCGGCATGGGTTGGCCGGGCTGGTTGCAGGCCAAAAGGCTGCCACCGGCGAGGTAGGGCATCACGTAGTATGGCCCTTCCTTGCGGTCCGAGACTTCTAACACACGCAGGATGTGCGGGTGCGAAAGCTGGTACATGTGCCGCGCTTCCGTCAGAAAGCGGTGGACCAACTGGGGGTCGCCGGCCAGTGGGGGTTTCATGACCTTGATCGCCACCAGGGTCTCGGTAAGCGGCTCGCGCGCCAGGTAGACTTGGCCCATGCCTCCCTCGCCCAGCAGGCGCAGGATCTCGAAGCGGTCCAGACGGCCGAGCGTGCCCGGCGTGGAAGGCGCATCAAACACTCCGCGTTGCAGCAGTGCGTCCTGCGGTTGGGTTCCGGCCGACGTGGAGATGGGCGGGGAGCCAGCGGAGGAAGGCGCGGGCTTCGCGTGGGTCATGCCGGCTCCCGTTCATGGCGGGGCAGGAGCGGCAGGCACGCTTCAATCAGGGCGCGCGTCGGGGCGTCCAGCCAGGGGCGGGCCAGGACCCAGTGCAGTCCTTCCTGCAAGGCGCCATTGGTCAGCCCGGTGATGCGGCGCTGGCAGCGGACCAGGGCGGCTGCGATGCTGGCGAAGTAGAGCACCGAGGCGATCTCGCGCGGCAGCGAGCTGTGCGGGCTCAGGCGGCAGGCCTTGGCAAAGTCCTTCGTGATCTTCAGCAGCTCGATCGGCGGATGGGGATGGGCCAGGAGGTCGCCGAAGCTCTTGAGGGTCAGGCCCTGCGCGTCGGCCAGGGTTCGGACCCCGACGGCGGCGTCCTTATCCATGTTGATCAGATCGACGCGCAACGGTGCGGTCAGTTGGTGCTGCAGCATGGCCCTCAACTCGTCATCCCTCCAGAGTCGTTCCGCGACGGGCTCCATATTGAACAGTGACGAGAGTTGTCCGTGGTCGGCGTCAAAAATGGGCAAGGGCTGGCGGGGCATGGTGACAACATCCTTTCGTGCGCGCGACGGCGCTCCAGTGCGTCTGCGGTACCGCCGCCACCGCACCGGTTCCCCGAAAAAGACCGCGTGCTTGGGTATCCCGCATCGCCCCGGAGTCTAGCCCTCATGTTGCACCCGCGCAAGCGCGTGGGTGCAACCCTGATCCTCGCCTAACCCTGCTGCCCATTCGCACACGGTCGCCTGTGGTTCGCCATGGGAACGGCTCGGCACAGCCTCGCCCTCCACTTGACGTTCCATCGCATTTATCGATCACCCCGAATGGAGGGCGAGGCTG
>CAZWQJ010000397.1:0-3091 GCA_964635825.1 uncultured Victivallales bacterium
GGAAACGGCGCTGCGGCTGCTCGAGCGGGAGGGGCTGCTGGTGGGCCAGGGGCCGAAGCGGTAGGAACCAAGGATGGCTGGGGTGTTTAGGTGGCCCTCGGTTCCAGTCCACATCACGCCGGGATCTCGGAGCCGGGATTTACGATTTCAGTTCGCCCTCGGAGGTCCTGGCGCCGTCGGCGCTGGTGGCGGGCGGGCGATTTGGAGGCCAAGGGCCTCCCACATACTAGCCCGGGGCAACGCCCTGATCCTGATACACATCTCAGGGTCTTTTTTGTGTTAGATTCCGGGGTGGCGAAAGTTTTTGAAGAATTAGCTGTACCTGTTAGAGTTGTTTTGAGAAATTCCGTCCGCCGGCTGGCCGGCACCGCATGGCCGGAGACATTACAGACGAATTTGCCGCCGTTGAGCCCGTGGACGAGCGTTGGGTCGGCGCAAACCCGATTGCCCACGGTCCGGCGGGGAAACGCGGGAAAGCCTGCTGAACCCAGCGCACCACTGAAATTGAAAATCTCATGACCTCACGCGAACGAGTTTTGGCTGCCTTGGCGCACCGGCCGGCGGACCGGGTGCCGCGCTTGCTCTATGAGGAAGCCATCGGCTACACGCCGCCGATCGAGCGGATGCTAGGCGAACATTGCGCGCCGAAGTCGCCGCGCGATTTCTTTGGCATGGACATCACCAGCGCCACGTTCCAGCCGACGACGCTGCCGCGCTCCCGGTTCACCGAATGGTTCGGCTCGGAGGCCGAGGCCGGGGCGGCGCTGGCGAACGGCCAGGTGGACGAATGGGGCGTGTGGTGGCGCGCCGGCGGGTTCTATCACTTTGCCCACGTCGAGTCGCCGTTGCGCGGCGTGCAGGACTTTGCGCGGCTGAAGGAGTTTCCCTGGCCGGACCTCGACCAGCCGTATCGCTACGCCAGCCTGCGGGAGCGCGTCGAGGAACTGCACCGGGGAGGTTTCGCGGTGGCGGCGTTCGCGGGATCAGTCTTCGAACAGTCGTGGTATATCCGCGGCATGGAAGACCTGATGATGGACATGGCAGGCGAGCCGGAGATTGCGCACTACTTCTTCGAGCGGACGGCGGCGATTCAGCAGCACGCGGCAGCAGAATTCGCACGGGCGGGCGTGGACATCATCATCACCGGCGACGACATCGCGGGGCAGAACGGCCTGTTGATGAGCCTCCCGACGTGGCGCGAGTTCCTGAAACCGCGGCTGGCCGCGACGGTGCGCGCGGTAAAGGCGGCGAACCCGGGCTCGTTCGTTTTCTATCACTCCGACGGCAACGTCGAACTGGCCGTCCCGGAGCTCATCGAAGCCGGCATCGACATCCTCAACCCTGTGCAACCGGAGTGCATGGAGCCGGCGGCGATCAAGCGAAAGTATGGCGACCGCCTGTCGTTCTGGGGCACGGTGAGCGTGCAACGGACCATGCCATTCGGCACGCCGGACGAGGTGCGTGCGGAAGTCCGCGCGCGCATCCGCGACGTGGGCTGCGGGGGCGGGCTGATCCTCGCGCCGGCGCATGTGCTCGGCCCGGAGACGCCGTGGGAAAATGTCGTCGCGTTCTTCGAAGCGGCGGATGAGACCTCAACCTGAATAGGACTGACATGAACAAACCACTCAAACTCGCCTGTATCGGGTGCGGTGCGCGCGCCCAGACATACGCCACCCTCGCCATGCGTCGGCCGGACCGCTTCGAGATCGTTGCGGGTGCCGACCCAGTGCCGGCGCGCGTCGAGAAGCTCCGGCAGATCTCCGGCCGGCCGGATTTCCGCGGCTTTGGCAGTGCAGAGGCGCTCCTGGCGGCGGGCAAGCTCGCGGACGTCATGATCGTGGCGACGCAGGACAACGATCACTTTGCTCACTGCACAGGCGCGCTCCAACTCGGCTACGACGTGCTCCTGGAGAAACCCATCGCGACGCGCGTCGATCAAGTGCTGGCGATCGAGCGGCTGGCGCGGCAGGTGAACCGGCGCGTAATGGTCTGTTTCGTCCTGCGGTTCGCCACGTTTTACCGGAAGGTGAAGGAGATCATCGACTCCGGTGTGCTCGGTGAGATCGTGTCCGTGCAGGCCAATGAAGGCGTTATGCCCTGGCACCAGGCGCATTCGTTTGTCCGCGGCCAATGGTCAGTGGTCGGGAAAAGCTCGCCGATGATCGTCTCCAAATGCTGTCACGACACGGACATCATCCACTGGCTCGTGGGGCGACGCTGCCTGCGCGTCGCAAGCTTCGGCTCGCTGGAGTTCTTCCGGCCCGAACGCGCGCCCGCGGGCGCCCCGGCCCGGTGCACGGACGGCTGCCCGGTTGGCGATGCCTGCCCGTACAACGCGCTGCGTTACACCACCGACATGCGGGAGGTGTGGCTGCCGATGGCCTTTGACCGAGCCAAGGACGCAAGCACGGAGGAAATCGTTGCGTGGCTGCGGACCAGCCCGTGGGGGCGGTGCGTCTATCTTTGCGACAACGATGCGGTGGACCGGCAGGTGTTGGCGATGGAGTTCGAGGGGGGCCTGACCGGAACGTTCACGATGACGGCGTTCGAGAGCGGCCGGCACATCGAGATCTACGGCACGCGCGGCGTGCTCAAGGGCGGCGAGACGTATCAAAAGCATTTCGGCGCGCACCTGATCTTCTTCCCGCACGAGGGCGAGCCGGTGCGCTACACGGTGCAGGCCGAGGACGGGGGCTACGAATTGCACGGCGGCGGCGATTCGGGCCTGGTCAACGCGTTCTATGGGGAGCTCACCAAGCCTCCCGGCGCGCCGATCGAGGCGGGACTGGACTCGACGGTCCACAGCCATCTCATCGGCTTCGCGGCGGAGGAGGCGCGCGTCACGGGGCGGACGGTGGATTTGGAAGAGTTTCAGCGCCGGAACAGTTCCATGCATTCGATCCCGGCAGCATCCAAAGGCCGATGACGAACGTCCACAGCCTCCTCACCGCCCTGCTTCTGGCCCCGCTGGCAGGCATCCAAGCGACCGAGCCGGTTTTACACTTCATCACGCGCCAAGGCGACAAGCTCTATGATGGTGACCAGGAGTTTCGCTGCATCGGCGCGAACATGCCGGGACTGTGGCTGCCCT
>CAZWQJ010000398.1:0-3091 GCA_964635825.1 uncultured Victivallales bacterium
GCCATCTCGGATTCCAGCGGCAAGCGCCTGTCGTTCGGCCGCACGCTGGCCGGCGGCATCGCCCTCGCGCGCCTGCTGGAACCCCGGCTGCGCGGGCAGGAACACGTCGGCATTCTGCTGCCGGCCTCCGTCGGTGGCGCCCTCGCCAATATCGCCGTGTCGCTCACCGGCCGCGTTTCCGTGAACCTCAACTTCACCGCCTCGCGCGAGGCGCTGGCCCATGCCCTCGCCCAAAGCCACATCCGCACCGTATTGTCCGCGCGCGCCTTCCTCGAAAAAATGCCCACCCTCGAAGCGCCCCCCGGCGTCGTGTATCTGGAGGATCTCCTGCCGCAGATCGGCACGGGCCGACGCCTGGCCGCCCTCGCGCTCGCCGCCCTCGCCCCCGCCCGCGCACTCATGGCTCACCGCCGCAGTGGCCCCGACGACCTCGCCACCATCATCTTTTCGTCCGGCAGCACCGGACAGCCCAAGGGCGTCATGCTCACCCATCACAACATCCTCTCCAATATCGAGTCCTTCGGTTCCGTCTTCGGGTTCACCCACGAAGACCGCATGTGCGCCGCGCTCCCGTTGTTCCACTCCTTCGGTTTCACCACCACACTCTGGTGCCCGCTCATCCTCGGCTTCAGCGCCTGCTTCCATCCCAACCCGCTCGACGCGACCGCCATCGCCGCCCTGGTCCGCCGCGAGCGCCTCACCGTCCTGCTGGCCACCCCCACCTTCCTCCTCGGCTATCTGCGCCGCGCCACCCGCGAGGACTTCGCGTCCCTGCGCTGCGCGGTCACCGGCGCCGAGAAACTGAAGCCGCGCCTGGCCGACGCCTTCCTCGAACGCTTCGGCATCCGCCCGCAGGAGGGCTACGGCACCACCGAACTCTCGCCCGCCGTCGGGGTCAGCCTGCCCGATGTCGCCCACGATGGTGTCACCCAGGCCGGCTCGAAGCCCGGCAGCATCGGCCATCCGATCCCGGGTGTCGCCATCCGCATCGTCGATCCCGATACCCGCCAGCCGCTGGCCCCGGGGCAGGAAGGGCTCGTCCTCGTTAAGGGGCCCAACGTGATGCGCGGCTACCTCAACGAGCCCGCCCTCACCGCCGAGGCCGTGGAGGACGGGTGGTACAACACCGGCGACATCGGACGCCTCGATGAGGACGGCTTCCTCTTCCTGGTGGACCGCCTCGCCCGCTTCAGCAAAATCGGCGGCGAAATGGTTCCACATGTGCTGATCGAAGAACGGCTGATGGAATCCGTCCAGCCTCCGATGGGCAGCCTGGCCGTCACCTCCATCCCCGATGACCGCAAGGGCGAGCAACTCGTCGTCCTCTATACCGCCGAGGCTGGCGATGTCGGCCGCATGCGCGATGCCGTCCGCCAGAGCGACCTTCCCAACCTCTGGAAACCGCGCGACGATTGCTTCATGCGCATCGACGCACTGCCGCTGCTCGGCTCCGGCAAGCTGGACCTTCGCGCTATCCGTGATCTGGCGAAACGGCAAGCCGCCGAACGCACGGAAACGACAAATCCAACCGGAGCAGATGCACCGCGGATGGACGCTGATGGACGCTGATGACGGAGGACATCGTCACCGCGGGCGGGTTCTCCCACGCCATCTGGACTGCGTGCGCTCACCATCTTCATTTTCAGAGAAGATTCTTGAACAGAAGGTAACGAAGGAAGCGAAGGGTGTCGCCGTCCGCTGGCCTGCTCACGCGGGGCCAGCGGACGGCGGCAGACCTCTCTTGGTTACCTTCGTTTCCTTCTGTTCCAATCCTCTTCGGGTGCGGCTACACCGCGTCGTGTCCATCCGGTCCATCCGCGCTTCCGTTCTCTTTGCATCCGCCTGAACACCCATGAGCATTTTACTGACGATCCTGGTGGCGGGCGCGGCGGCCTATGTGGGCTTCTGCTTGCTGCTCTTCTTCCGCCAGGCGAAGCTCGTCTACGTCCCCTCGCGAACCATCGCCCAGACACCCGCCGATGCCGGGCTCGCCTACGAAGACATCACCCTGACCACGCCCGATGGCCAACAGCTCGGCGCCTGGTTCGTGCCCCCGGCCCCCGGCACCGATCGCGGCTGGGTCCTGCTCAATTGCCATGGCAATGCCGGCAACATCGGCGATCGCGTCGAAGCCTTGCGCGGCTGCCACGACCTCGGCATCGCCGTCTTCATCTTCGACTACCGCGGGTTCGGCCGCAGCACCGGCAGCCCCACTGAGGAAGGCACCTATGTGGATGCGCTGACCGCGTGGATCTACCTCGTGCGCACGCGCGGCATCGCCATCAGCCGGATCCTCGTCTACGGTCATTCTCTGGGCGGCGCCGTGGCGGCCTGGCTGGCCGAACAAGTCACCCCCGCCGCCCTCTGGATCGAATCCACATTTACGTCGGCACCCGACCAGGGCGCCCGCATGTACCCATTCCTGCCCGTGCGGCGGCTGGCCCGCTTCCGCTACGACACCTGGGAACGCCTGCCGCGCCTGCGCTGCCCCATCATGATCGCCCACGCCCTGCAGGATGAAACCGTGCCCATCGATCACGGCCGGCGCCTCTTTGAGCGGGCCCGCGAGCCCCGACGCTTTTTCGCCTACGAAGGCGACCACAACGCCGTCGCCCTCGAATCCGACCCCGTCTACCGCCAACAGGCCCTCGCATGGCTGGATGAGTTGGAACGCGGAACCTTGGCCTGAGACGGGCCCACGTCTTCGTTCTCATTTCAGCATTCGAGTGCGAGGTCCCCTACGCAGAGGACGAGGACGTCTCAGTCGAGGCTCCCCTGGAGGGCCGGGCTCTGTCCCGGCCGACACGGCTTGCCCGCCGTAGGCCCGGCGTAGGCGGGAGGTCGGCCCTCCAGTGAGACAAATTCACTAAAAAGGAACACTCAACGCCCAAGGCCCAAGCTCCGGATCGGTCCTCGCTTGGATGTTGAACGTTGAACGTTGGGCGTTGAACGTTTCTCTTTCTCGTTCCATCCGACCCACCGCGGGCGTCGGCCCACCTGACACCCGACACCCGACACCCGACACCCTCTCCCCGCCCCCTACTGCTTCTCGTACGCCCCCTGGTCAGGCGCCTTGCCCGCCGCGCGCAGG
>CAZWQJ010000399.1:0-3083 GCA_964635825.1 uncultured Victivallales bacterium
TTGGATTGTTCCGCGCCGATCCGGATGAGTTCCTCGAAGACGTAGCCCATCTGGATGTCGTCCACGCGGTCGGGGGACAGATCGACTTCGGCGAAGCGTTTGACAACCAGATAGAGCAGATCCTTTTCCGCCATCTTCGCAATCTCTTCGCCAAACTTGAAACGCTCCATGATGGCGCGGACGTTGGGCGAGAAGCCGTTGATGTAGGTGTTGAGGTTCGGCGCAAGCTGGTTGGGGTCGTCGAGCAGACCGTTGAGGCCGCTGCCATCGGGTGGTTTGGCGACCGTGAACTTGGTGAGGTTGTAGAATGCGTGTTTCGTGATCGAGCAGAGTTTATTCCGGATGATGTTCTCCGGCTTGGCCTTGATGGCCGGGTATTCCTTGAGCACCGCGGGCTTCGTCGCGGCGAGGATGCAATCGAAACGGCGCAGGACCGTGAGCGGGAGAATGACCTTGCGGTACTCATTGCGCTTGTAAGGTCCGCGGAGAAGATTGCAGATGCTCCAGATGAAGCCGGCGATCTGGGCGTGTGTTTCTGTTGGCATGGGCGTCCGTCAGTTGGGGCCGGGTTGGTAGACGGTGCGGTGCGGGGGTGGCCAAACACTCGCGACGCGACGGTACATGAAAGACGTATAACAAGGGGGCCCGTGTGCGGCAAGCGCGAGGGAGCGAACGGCTCGTGGAGATGCGCGCATTCCCTCGACGTTGAAGGCCGGCGGTCGGGCGTGTGGCAATTCTGCGGGCGTTTTCTTACAATGCCGCGCATGTCACCAGGACGCCGACCATGACGACTGCATCCAGCCAGGAGACCATTGCCGCGATCGCGACTGCGCCGGGAGAGGCGGGTATTGCGATCGTGCGCATCTCCGGGCCGGAGGCGTTGCGGGTGGCGGATGCCTTGGTGCGTACCCGCCCGGCGCCGTCGCAGGCCGTTCCGCGATGCGTTCTCCACGGGCACGTCCATGGACGCGGGGAGGACGCCCCGATCGACGAGGTGCTCGTCCTCGTGTTTCGCGCCCCGCATAGTTACACACGGGAAGATGTCGTCGAGATCCAGGGGCATGGCGGCCGCGCCGTCGCCGCCCGCATCCTGCGCGCCACCCTCGATGCCGGCGCCCGCCTCGCCGAACCCGGCGAATTCACTCGCCGCGCCTTCCTCAATGGCCGCCTCGATCTCCTCCAGGCCGAGGCAGTCGGCGACCTCATCCACGCCCAGAGCGATCGCGCCGCTTCAGGAGCCATACGGCAATTGGATGGATGTCTAAGTATTTTGTATAACGATATATATGACTTATTAATCTGTACAAATTCCGATCTGGAGGCCTCCATCGACTTCTCCCAGGAGGAGCTGCCGGAGACCATCCCCGTCGAGATCCGCCGCCGCATCGACGACGCCCGCGCCCGACTCGAGAACCTGCTCTCCACCTGGCACGATGGGCACCTCCTGCGCGAAGGCGCACTGGTCGTCATCGCCGGCGAACCCAATGCCGGCAAGTCGACCCTCATGAACCAACTTCTGGGGCGCGACCGCTCAATCGTCACCCCCATCCCCGGCACCACTCGGGACACCATCGAGGAGGGCCTCACGATCCGAGGGATCCTGGTGCGTCTGGTGGACACGGCCGGCTTGCGGGAGATTGACTGCCCGATCGAACAGGAGGGCATCCGGCGGGCCACGGGGATGGTCGCCCGCGCGGACTTGACCCTTCTCATGCTGGATGGTTCCGTTCCGCTGAGCGCCGAAAACAAGGAGCGCCTGGAGCGTTCGGACCCGGGCACCACGCTGGCCATTCTGAACAAGCGCGACCTCGGCTGCCGGGTGGAGCCCGGGATGCTACCGGGCGGATTGACCGCCCTGCCCGTTTCGCTGCTCAGTCCGGCCGATGTGGAGTTGGTGCGGGCCGCCATCGCGGAGGCCTTGGCACTGCATGCGGACGACACCGCGCAAGTCACGATATCCGAAAGACATAAAGTATCCACAGAGGCGGCGCTGGAGGCGGTGAAAGAGGCCGGGGCCCTGATGGAGCGCACCGATGTGGATGGTTCACTCCTGGCCGCGCAGGCGCTGAGGGTGGCCCTGCAGGAGTTGGGTGCGGTCACGGGGCGCGAGTATGCGACCGAATTGCTGGATCGCATCTTCAGCCGCTTCTGTATTGGTAAGTAGCCCGAATGTTGCACGAGCCCCTCGTGCAACATTCGCCCGCAGGGCCGAAGCAGAGGCGCTTCGCGCCACGCTTCGGGGCTGCCCCGAACCGACGAAGCGTCTGGTTCGGCCTTCCAGGCAACGCCTACCCTCGGCGTTGGCTGGAAGGCGCATGTTGCACCCGCGCGCTTGCGCTGGTGTCACATGCGGTGTAGCCCCTGTTGACAAGCTGTCGATGAATTCGGAGAATCCCGTCAACAGACAGCAGGAGCCCCGGTTCCACGTCCGCAACGGTGCTTGATAACTATGCGTTCGTTCGCTGTCCGAACGCGGATCTCTTCTTGTCGCTCGTTTTGAAAGTCGGCTTCTTATGCGTATCTTTGATGTCATTGTGGTGGGTGCCGGGCACGCTGGCTGTGAGGCGGCCCTTGCGGCGGCACGTGCGGGGGCGCAGACCGCGCTGGTTACCATTCCAGAAGCCGGTTTTGCCACCATGCCCTGTAACCCCGCCGTCGGCGGCATCGCCAAGTCGCATCTGGTCTACGAGCTCGATGCCCTGGGCGGAGAGATCGGCCGCAATGCCGATGCCACTGGCCTGCAGTTCCGCATGCTGAACACCAAGCGGGGCCCGGCCGTTCAGGCCACGCGCGTCCAATGCGACAAATTCGCGTACCCAATCCGGATGCAGGCGGTCGTGGAATCGACCCCGAACCTCACGGTTCTGCAAACCATGACGAGCGGTCTTTGGCTCGAAAATGGCCGCCTGCGCGGGATTTTGGCCGAGGATGGGAGTCAAATCGCCGGAAAGACGGTCGTGGTGACCACGGGGACGTTTCTGAAGGGCCGAATCCATGTTGGGGACCAGTGCCGGCCGGGCGGGAGAAGCGATGCGCCGGCCGCCGAGCATCTGAGCGCCTCCCTGGCGGATCTTGGTTTCCGG
>CAZWQJ010000400.1:0-3083 GCA_964635825.1 uncultured Victivallales bacterium
GATGAAGATGATATTGGGTTGTTTCATGATAAGGGGCTCAGGAATCAGGTCTGGCGTACGCGCATACCGGTGCCGCTGCACCCCAGACTGTTATACCGCAACGGGGCGGAATGCTGCACGGGAATATTGGTTGGTGACATGAGCTCACTCCCCATAGGCAATCTTCACCCTGCTTTAACCTCACCTTAGAGTGAAGCTCGTTCCTCGGGGAGCCAGGCGGCGGACCACGCCCAGACCCGCGAAATGCAGATCGTCCGGATAGGTCGCCCCGCTGGCCGAGGAACCGTACGTTCCCGGCGTCATCTTCGCCACCCCCGCAATGGTCAGGGACCACACTTGCTGCGTCGTTCCGACGGCCAGCATCATGATTCCATTCTGCAGATCAAGCGACTTGCCGCAGATATTCGAGGCACGGATGTCGCATTTGAAACCCGGATAGTTGAAGATCAAGCCTGCGATCGTCCAGTTACCCGGTCCGGTGATGTAGTTCAGCCGGTTGTTCTCCTGGGGCGGTTCGCTCAGGGTCAGAAAATACGACGGGCCGTCGAAGCGCCCGTTGAAACAGGCACGACCGCTGTCCTGGTAGTAGTATTCGATGCGCGCACTGGCATCGCCAGCCAGGGTCACAACGAGCCCCGTGAAGTTCGAGGTTACCCCCCCCGTTGCCGGGATCTGGAGCCAGGCCCCCGGCTCCAGCGTGAAGGCGCACTGACTCCAGTTGGCGTGGGAGTTCCCATAGATCGCGCCCGTCTTGCCGGCGGGCACGCGCACGGCTTGGGTAAGGGAGGCTGGCGCGGTGGGTCTGAAGTAGAAGTGGGACAGGTCGGTCGCATGAGTCCCGACAGTGACCGTGCCGACGAACGAGAAGGGGCGCACGAACTGCAGCGAGTTCTGGTTGCCCACCTGCATGTTCAGCGCACCCACGATGTCCGCCCCGCCCAGCGAGGCCCCGGCCCCGAACCCCGCCTCCACCTGCAGTCCGGCCGGCGAGACATCGCTAACGATGTTGATCGCGCATAGTTTGCGGTTGTCCGGGTCTAAGCCGGACATGCGGACACTGTCGCCGTTCCTGAAGCTGACGGACTGCGCTCCGCCGGCGGTCGTTGACCAGTTGATCGACGTCGCGTCCCAGATGCCGTCGCCCACGGCCCAGTAGCGCGTCGCTGACGGCCCATCGTTGTCGCCGATAGTGACGGTGGCGCTGCTCGGCGCACCGACGAGGTAGGTCGCATGGGTCGCCAGCGTCAGGATCACGGTCTCGCCAGATTCGACGGTGCCGTCGTCCACCGGCGTGACATCGAGCGTGGCCGACGCCTGACCGTCGGCAATTACAATCGAGCCGCCCAGCATCTCCGAGTAGTCTCCCGCCGCTGCCGTCCCCGTGAGCGCATAGTTCACCATCAGGTCGCCAACGGTCCCATCACGCGTGACCGTGAACTGCCCGGGATTGGGCCCTGCCTCGCCGGCCCATGCGTCACTGGCGGCGATCGTCACCGTGGCCAGAAAGGCGTCGTTGTCCGCGATAGTGACCGAGGCTGCGGCCGTGCCGATCGTGTAGAACGCATTCGGACTGAGCGTGAGCGTCACGGTCTCAGGATATTCGCCCAGGGCGTCGTCCACGGGCGTTATGTCGATCGCTGCGGAAGCCTGCCCGTTGGGAATCGTCACCGAGCCGCTCAGCGTCTCCACGTAGTCGCCCGCGGCGGCCGTCCCGGTGACGGTGTAGTTCACAACCAACTCGCCGCTGGTGGTGTCGCGCGTGACCGTGAACTGGCCCGGGGCCGTGGCCGGGGTGGCTTCCGCGGCGTCCGCATCGTTGGCCGCGATGCTCACCTCGGGCACGATGCCGGCGGCAAGTTCCACCACACCGAGCCCTTCGAAGCGCACGTCGTCAGGGAAGTTCGCACCGCTGGCCGTGGATCCGTAGGTTCCAACGGCGGTCCTCACGACGCCCGTGATGGTCAACGCGGAGACGGTTTGCGTGGTGCCCGCCGCCAGAATCATGGTGCCGGACTGCAGGTCGAGCGACCCGCCGCAGATGTTCGAGGCGCGGATGTCGCACTTGAACCCGGGGTAGTTGAAGATCAGGCCCGCGATCGTCCAGTTACCGGGCCCGGTGATGTAGTTCTTCCGATTGCTCTGCTGCGTGGGTTCACTCATCGTCAGGAAGTGCGACGACCCCGTGAAGCGGCCGTTAAAGCACCCCCGCCCGCTGTCCTGGTAGTCGTAAGCGAGAACGAACTTCGCGTTGCCGGTCAACTGGACGACCAGCCCCGTGAAATTCGACTTGACGCCGCCCGTTGTCGGGATTTCCAGCGTGCCGTTCGACGCCACCGTGAACGCGCAGCCGCTCCAGTTGGCATTGGTATTGCCATAAAGGCGTCCGCCGGCGCTGGCGGGGAGGGCGCATCCCTGCGTCAGAGTGGCGGGGGCGGTGGGGATGAAGTGGAAGTTCGCCGAGTTGTTGCCCGGGGAGCCGTTCAGCGTGATCGTTCCGTTGAACGAAAACGCGCGCAGGAATTGCAGCGTGTTCTGGATGTCGACGCGCATGTTGAGCGCGCCGGTGATGTCGGCGCCGCTCAGTTTCACACCGCATCCATACCCGTTCTGGACCTGCAGGAAGGCAGGGGCCACGTCACCGACAATGTTGATTGCGTTTACGAAGCGGTTGTCCGGATCGCTGCCCGAAAAGTAAACACTGTCGCCGTCGCTGTAGGTCCGGGTGCCGCCTCCGTTTCCTGCACCGCCGCTGTATGAACTGCTCGAATGCCAGTTCGTCTTGGTCGTATCCCAGTCCGCACTGCCCACCACCCAATAGTTCGTGGCTGCCGCCGCAGTCCACGGCGCTGCCGCCCAGAGCACCGCCGTCACACCAAGCACACAACCTGCTACACCTCTGGCTGGTCTCATTTCCCCTCCTCCCTTCTTCGTTCCTGGCACGGGCGTCTCGCCCGCAGCCGCTTTGCCCCCATTTAGCCGGTCCTGGCTACGGGCTGGAAGCCCGTGCCACGCGCGGAGCGATCAACACCCGACTAAACGGCGGCGTGCCGCCCGTCGTCAGTGTTTCAAGCATCGTCAGCGCA
>CAZWQJ010000401.1:0-3075 GCA_964635825.1 uncultured Victivallales bacterium
TACACCGCGAACCCCGCGGTCTCGTATTCATTCTGGGCCAGGCGCAGTTCCAGGGGGCACCCGGTCTCACCGCGTTGCGGAGTCGCGTTTTGCAGCAGCGCGGCCATATAGGTGCGCACAAAAGGAACCGCCGGTTTCGCGGCCCATTCGCCTTCGAGCAAGGCGGGCTGTTTTTCGCCACAGGAGGCCGTGGCCCTCTTCGCCGCCTGCGCGCCGGCCACCCATTCGCGCGTCTCGCGGCGGTAGCGCTCGGCGGCGTCGGGCCCGGCCACGGTCACCGTGATGGCTTCCACCGGCAGCGGCGTCGCACTCTGCAGGCCGAACTCGGTCCGGTCGGTCAGATCCTTGAAGTTGTTCTTGCGGCAAACCAGATCCCATGAACAGGGAATATGGGCCGTCTTCCATTGGCCGTCGCCGGCCCCGCCGAAACGATGGAGTTCGGTCAACCCCCAGTACTTACCCACACCGCCGTGGCTCAGGAAGACGACCGGATTCGTGGCAACGTCCTGATACACCACCTCCAGCACATACACGGTCCCTTCCGGCGGGCGGAACCCCGCGCCCCACCAGGCGGGCACGGAAAGCGTGGCGGTCTGGCCGCCTTCAGCGGAACGGAACCGCCGGCCGGCCGCATCGGCCGGGGCGCTCCAGTTCGCGAGCGTGCCGGCCTCCTGCGTTGCGAGTTGCCAGGTGGGCAGGTCGGCGGCGCGGAGGGCCGTTCCGCAGAAGGCCAGGAGCATCGTCATCGTCATGCATCTTTTCATCATGTTCTCTCCTTGATTGGATGGTGGCTATTGAAACCGCCTCCTCACAGCGCGGTGCGCAGGCGGCGGCAGGCGTCCAGCAGTTCGGACAGGGACAGGTTCTTCTCACCTGAGTACCAGGCGCCGAAACGCTTTTCCCCACTGCCCACCCGCCAGGCGATGGCCTGCGTCAAACAAACGATCGCCCGGCTGACATTCTTCCGCGCCGCCGCAGAGTCGCCCGCCAGGCGTGAGCGCACGGCCGCAGTCAACGCCAGGTTTGTACCCGATCGTCCAGACGACATTCTTGAACGAGGCCAGGCGTTGGATGTAGGCCTCCCAGCAGGCGGTGAGCCGGTCGGGGTGGTGGCGCCAGGAATAGGACTCATCTTCCACAAGCACCGGTTCAATGCCCAGCCGGCGTGAAAAGTCGCCGGCGACATCCTCGGCGGCGAGGCGTACCGGCGGGCAGCCACCCGGTATGGAAAGAGTCAGCTTCCGGCCGCGCACAAAAACCATGGTGACACCTCCACCCGAAAGACTCGTACCCTGCCCGGACTCCTCATCTCGCAAAACGCGGCAGGCCGCTGCCATGGGCGCGGATCATCGCGTCCATCAGCTTCCAGATCTGCGGCAGCGTGAGCGAGGCGGTCTCGTCGCCATTTTCGTTAACCGATTCCCCGTTTTATGGTTTCATTCCATTCTTGACAGTACCCCGCACCTGGAACAGCCGCGAGGCCCGCCGGTTCAAGGCCGTCGCCAACTGCCCACCGGCGACGGGAACCGTCTCGCCGGTCCAGAAATCGACGATCACCGCATCCGCCGCCACCCCGAGCCGGGACAGGCTGTAGCCAATCGTGCAGGGCTCGTCGTCCCAGTTGAAGTAGGCAATCTCCTGGACCACGCCCTCGGCGGCCCGGTGGCTGCCGGCGGGATAATCCACGACCAGCGCGTTCGGCAGCGGTGTTCCGAAGAAGGCGCGCCGGTCGGGGCAACGCACCTTGTGGCCGCGGTCGCAGCCGTCCGTGATGCGCCGCAGCCAGCCGACCTGCCGGGGTGACAGCGTCGTCAGGTCACCGCCGAGGCCCATCAGGCCCTGGGTGATGTAGCACCAGTTCAATCGCGATAGGTTCTCATCGTCGGTCAGGTCCTGGCGGATGCCGGCGCTGTCCACGTCCATGAGGAGCGTCGCGCGGCCCGGCACGTGCAACATCGGCAGCGGCGAATGGCTCGTGGCCACGTGCTGCGCCCATTCCCCCATGCCGATGTCGCCACCGATGCGGTGGTTGTCGCACCAGCGCCCGAGGAAGGGATTGCCGTTGGGACACCCGCCGCAGAGCTGGAAGATCCCGCCGACCGGGATGAACTTCGCCACCGTGGCCAGGAACCAGTTCCACCAGCGCACCGCCTCCCCGTGGCGGAAGACGATATCCTTGGAATCGAACGGATAGGTGCAGAAGTCGAGCTTCATCCCCGTGAAGCCCCACTTGACGAAGATCGTGTCCAGGACGAACTCGACGAAGTCGCGCGCCTCCTTGACGGAGAAATCCAGCGCGGCCTTGCGGTGCGGCCCGGAGTCCATGCTCCAGCTCCCGCCGTTGCGGTCGAGGCAACACCATTCCGGATGTTCGGTCACGAGCCGGTTGAGACGGCCCATGGCGGGACTCCACCAGAGCGACGGCATCAGCCCGTGCGAGCGGATCATGTCCGCCACCGCCTTCATGCCGTTCGGAAAGCGGAGCGGGTCGATGTTGGCGTCCGGGTCCGGATAGAACTTGCCCATGTCGTAGGTGGGCGTGTTCTCCTTGAGCTGGTAGCCGTCGTCGATCAGGAAATGCTTCACGCCCGGCAGATTCTTGGCGATGAACGCGCACTGCCCGCGCAGGATTTCCTCGCTGATGTCGGCCATGAACCCGTAGTTCCAGGTGCAGTACAGGGCATCGTGCAGCAGCGGCGAGGTCCCGCCGTGCAGCGTCTCCCGACGCCCTAGCACGGCCAGGTAGCCGTCGTGGAGATCCTCCAGGTCCGTGTCGGGCAGGATCTGGTAGAACAAATGACTGAGCACGACCTCGGCGCCCGGCTCCAGCAGCAGCGGCTGCTTCCGCGGATCGCGCGCGATGGCCGCGTATTCCGCGAAGATGGATTCCCCGATGGCCGCGCCCCCGCTCAGACCGGTCGCATCCGGGCTGGAATCCCCCACCACGTCGCGTTCGGCGTTGAGCAGCCACATCGGCGTGAACCGCTCGTACTGCAGCGAGGCCTCCAGCAGGAAGTGCCTCGCGCCCCCGTCGCAGACGGCCAGCGCCGGGAACGGGTGCCCTTCGGCGTCGCC
>CAZWQJ010000402.1:0-3070 GCA_964635825.1 uncultured Victivallales bacterium
ATCGTGGCGGCCATGTCACCTGTATCGCGGCGTCATCACCGCTCAGGCGGACCGGTGTGGATCGCAAGCAACCGTCATGAACTCGATCAGCAGTTCTGGGAGATGCGTTTGCCCTGGCGCGCGGGATCGGCGGTTGTCAGGGGGGGGGAAGTCTGGGATAAGGCGGGATGGATATGACGGACGGAACGACACGGGCAGGAGCGGGTGAGGAGGGGCGGCAATTGGCGATTGCGCTGATGGTGCTGTGCGGCGGCGCGGCGGCGCTGACGTGGGAACTGCTTTGGCAGATTCAGGCGTGCCTGGCGGTGGGGGTATCGGCGCGGGGCACGGCGATCACGTTGGCGGCGACGATGGGCGGGATGACGGTGGGGGCCTGGCTGGCGGGGCGGGTGCTGCGGCGGCGAGAGCCGGCCAAGCCGTTGCGCGCGTACGGGCTTCTGGAATTGCTGATTGGGGTGTCGGGGTTGCTGATGCCGCTGGGGTTCCGCGGGCTGGAGGCGCTGGATGGCGCGGCGTACGGGGTGAGTGCGGGGCTGGCGCCGGCCATCCATCTGGTGGGGATTCTGGCGCTGTTGGGGGTGCCGACGCTGGCGATGGGAGCGACGATGCCGGTGCTGGGGCTGGTGGCGCGGCAGGGGGGCGGGGCGCTGTCGCGGCTGTACGCGCTCAACACGGCGGGGGCGGCGCTGGGGTTGCTGGTGGCCTCGTTTCTGATGGTGCCGGCGCTTGGCATCCAGAGTGCGGCGCAGTGGGCGGCGGTGGTGAATATCGGGATATTCCTGTGGGCGTGGTCGTTGGCACCGCGGCTGGCGGTGCGCGATGGGCGGGTGGCGACGCCGGCGGCGGGGGCTCTTTCGCCCGCGGTTAATGCGGGTGCGGGAAATGCGGGTGCGGTTGCGGCGCCGCCATCGCGGCGGCTGATGGCGCTGATGGTGTTTACCACGGGATTCGTGACGTTTCTGCTGGAGGTCGCGTGGTTCCGATCGCTGCGTGCGGCGTTTCAGGATACGACCGACAGTTTTGCGATCATGCTGACGCCGGTGCTGGTGGCGATTGCGGTGGGGGCGCGGCTGGTGCCGGTGCTGCGCCGGCGGCGGATACGGCCGGGGCACCTGCTGGCGGTGGCGGGGGTGGCGATCCTGCTGGCGACGCCGCTGATCGAGCGCTTCGACGTGCTGTTGGGGTTGCGCAACGGCTACTGGAGCACGATGGCGTCGTGGCTGGTGGCGGCGCTGGTGGTGATGGGGATCCCGATGGTGCTGCTGGGGGCGGTGTTTCCGTGGTTGCTCGATGAGCATCGCGAGCCGTCGCACTGGGGCAACCTGTATGCGTTGAATACATTTGGGGCGATTGCGGGGGCGGTTCTGGGGGCCTGGTTTTTCCTGCCGTGGGTGGGCTTTGCGCGGACGGGTTGGCTCGCGGGGAGTCTGGTGGTGGTGCTGGCGGCGGTGGCGAACGGGCGCCTGGCGCGCGTGGTGGGCGTGGCGGCGGGGGTCCTGGCGCTGGCGGTGGCGGTGCGGGGGGCGTCGGGACTTGGGCGTGAGCGCATTCAGGGGGGCGGGAGCCGCATGCCCTACGAGATCCTGGCCTATGCGGAGGGGCCGGACGCGACGGTGTCGACGATTGCGTACACGAACAGCGACCGCGCGCTGGTGATTGACGGGTTCACGGCCTCTTCCGAAAGCGCGCCCTCGCACTATATGGAGTGGATGGGGCGTTTGCCGATGCTGATGCATCCGAATCCGCAGCGCGCGTTGGTGATATGTTTCGGTACGGGCCAGACGGCCAATGGTGTGCGGCAGGAGGGGCCGGGCGCGCTCGACATCGTGGAGATCAGCCCGGCGGTGATAGGGATGGCGCCACTGTTCGAGCGCAATGCGGGCGTCTTGCAGGATCCGCGAGTGCGGGCGGTGGTGATGGATGGACGCGCGTGGTTGCGGCGCACGACGGAGCGTTATGACGTGGCGACGATGGAGCCGATGCCGCCGCATTTCGCGGGGGTGAATGCGCTCTACTCGCTGGAATTCTACCAGTTGATGACCAAGCGCCTGAATCCGGGGGCCATCGTGGCCCAGTGGGTGCCCTTCCATATTCTGCCGCCGGAGTATGCGTTCCACGTGGTCGCCACCTTCCGCGCGGTGTTTCCCGATGCGGTGTTGTGGGTCGATCCGCCCGGACGCACGGGCATCCTGCTGGGGCGGCATGGCGGCGGGCCCGGGCAACTGGGCGACGTGTGGCCGGGGCTCGATCGGCTTCCCGAGGGGCGAAACATGAGCGCGGACGCCATCCGTGCCGCGGTGCGCCTGGATACGGACGCGCTGGAGAGCTACGCGTTGGGCGGTCTGCTGATCACCGACGACAACCAGCGCCTGTCCTTCGGCGACGTGCGTCGGCGCCAACTGGACTATGGGTCCGCGGTGTTGGATATCAACCTGCGGATTGTGGAGAATGTGGCGCGTGAGACCTTGCATGGCGCTCATGATGGGCGAACGCCATCGCAACACTAGTGTGGTGAGATGTTCGTGGGATCGTGAACGCGGTCGGCGAGCCGCCGACCCTCCAGATGGACGACCCGAGGTTGCGGGCGGGGGCATCAGGGATACGGTGCGTCGAGGAGAAGAACGGCTCACCCGGAGGGTTCGCCCTACCCGGAACTTGCCGAGGCGGGCACGTCGGGCGAACCGTCCCGGTGAGCCGCACCGAATTGCCGATGCGCGTGTGGGAACGCGTCTGAACAAATCATTGAAGCGGAGTCGGAATTTGTGCCAGCATCGCGCCGGCAGCCCAATGGAATAGACGGCCGGGGATGTTTCCGGCCCGGCCCGTTGCGTGTGGAGAGGCTGCGAGATTGTTTTGCTCGAACGTGCTCGGCGAATTGGTCAGGGAGGCCCGATGAAGAAGCTGGTTGGCCGCATGGCGGGTAGCGCAGGGTCCGTACGGGGGTGGCGCTTGTTGATGCGGCAGGGCCTCGGGGCCTTGGCACTCGTGCTTCCGTTGGCGGGGATGAGCATGGCGGATGAGGCGGCCCCCTTGCCGGAATCGGCGCAGCGGCAGATCCAGGCGCTGCAGG
>CAZWQJ010000403.1:0-3054 GCA_964635825.1 uncultured Victivallales bacterium
AACCTAGACAAACAGATTCAGAGTCTGTTGTGCTACCGTTACACCATCGGGCAATTGCGTCAGCGGCAGTCTTCCAGTAAAACGCGAAAGGGCGGTGGCAAGCAAGCGCAAACCGCGGCAGGGGTGGAGATGGGTGTGCGGGAGCGGGAGATCGATCTGGAAAAGCAGGGTGGTGGAGCGGGTCACGTCATGGAGATTTTGCGCGGGCTGCCGATGGTCGCCTCGCTGGCGACACTGGTCTATCTGGCCGCGGCGTACCTGGTGCATGTCGTCGGGTTGCGGCTGACGCCGGCGGTGTTGGGCGGGTGCGCGAGCCTGGCGGTGGCCGCAGTGGCCATGGGGACGCGACGCCGGCCGGTGGGCGACGGCTCCGCCTCGCGTGGCGCGGGTTGGCACGGGATGGCGAACGCCGCCCTGTACCTGGCCGCGCTCGCGGGGTACACGGTCCTGTTGAATGACTCCTGGCTGCTGCCGCGTCACGACTCGATTGCGGTACCCTGCCTGGCGCGCGCGCTGGCAGCAACCGGCGAGCTCTCGAACACCGTCTATGGCCCCCAGGCCTTCCACGCCGGCTATCCCCCGGGCTACGCGCTCCTGCTCGCGCTCCCCGCGCACCTGCTCCCGCCACTGGCGTTCCTCACACTCTGGAAAGCCCTCAATCTGGCGATCGCCTGCGCGGTGCCGCTGGCCTGGGCCTGGCTGGCCAACCGGTGGATGGTTCGCCGCGCGCTGCCCTTCCCGGTGGTCGCCGCCTTCTACCTGGCCTTCGTCTACATGGAGCGCACGCTTCCCTATGTCCTGCCCATCTCCGGCAAGAACGCCACCCTGCTGGCGGCCACCCTGTTGCCCGTGGCCCTCGCCATCGCCGTCGATCGCACCCGCCGCTACCGCCTGCCGCTTCAGGTCGCCGTCCTGCTGGGCGTCTTCCTGGTGCACTACACCGCCGCCCTGCTCGCCGCCTTCCTGTTTGCCGGCCTCTGGATCGAGGGCCTGTGCCGCGGCAACCGCAACCGCCTGCGCATCCTTGGCCGCGGCACCCTCGCGTTCGCGCTGGCCCTGCTCCTGCTGCTGCCGCTGCGCGACTGCATGTCCAACCCGCGCGCCGCCGCCTCGGGCAGCGCGTTTGTGCTGGCGGAGGCGGCGGACTGGCTGTTCAACCTCCTGAAGGCGCGCGAGGACACCGGCGTGTTCTTCTTTCTGGAAAAGGCGGTGGGCGATGGCCGGCCCGCCTTCCGCGGCCTGCTTCTGCTCGCGCTGCTGCCGGCCACGGCCGCCCTCGCCTGGTTGGTGCGCACAGGCCACTACCCGTCGCGCGCCACCTACATCCTGACGCAACACCGCCGCACCGTCACGATTCTGGTCGTGGCGGTACTGGCGGGGCTCATCCTCTGCGCCGTCCAGCGCGGCCCGCGCCCGCAGTTAGTCGATTTCCTGCGCTGGTTCCTGTGGATCCCGACCGCCGCCGCCATGGGTGCGGCGCTGGCGGCGCTGGCGGACTGCGCGTGGCCGTGGCGGGGCGGCGCACCCTCGCGCATCCGCGCCCTCGCCGCGGAGTTGTTGCTGTTGCTGGTGCTGTTTCTCGTACCGGTGATGGCAAGCACCCCCGCCCGCGTGCGCGCCTTTGCCGCCGTAGGCCCCACCACGCGCGCGGAGATGGCCTCCCTCTCCGAGCGCCTGCACGCCATCGAGCAGGCCGGGGGGCAGGCCCTCGCGTCGGTCAGCTACCCGCTTGAGGAAGGCATGCGCCTGCACACCGTGCGCGTCCTGGACTTCATTCCCTACCTGACGACGTTGCCGCTGGTCACGGGCTGCTGGATCTACGGCCCGATCCCCGGCGCCGACAGCCTGATGCAGGCGCTCACGCCGGACACGCTGGCCACCCTGCCCGGCCCGGGAACCGTCTACGTGCTGCTATCCCCCGCCGAGCGCGAGCTGATGATGGCGTCCGAGGCCGCCCCCTTGCTGGAGCCCGCGCCTCCGCATGGGGCCACCTTTGAAGTCTGGCGCGTTCGGCGCTGACGGCCCTCTACGGCATTCATCCGCCCGCGATAGTGCCCGCCAACGACGGCCTCCTACGGCGCCGGCACCGCCGCCGGGGCATCTGCTTGCGGCGTCGCGGCCGGCACCGGGGCCACGACTGGTGCCGCAACCGGCACCGCTTCCGGCGCCGAGATCGCCGCCGCCGCACCCAGCGCCTTGGCCTCGCCGGAGAGCGCGGTCAATTTGTCGATCGTCTCCCGCAGGATCCGGGCGCGCTCCACGCGGGCGCGTTCGGCCTCCAGCAGGATGCGCGCTTCCTCATCTCGCAGGGCCACTTCGCGCTCCACAATCTGGCGATTCTGATTGTCCAGTGTCAGGCGCACCTCGGTGCGTACAGCCTCGCGCTCCTGCCGGACCGCCTGCAGCGAGTTGTCCACCGTCGCCGCCACCCCGCTTTGCACCTCGCCCAGCTTCTTGGTGGTCTCTTCCAGCGACGTCGTGATCCCGTCAAACCGCGTGCCTTGCTGCATGGACGAGTCCAGCACGGTACTGTTCAGGCGGTCGATCTTGGTGGCGGCCTCCTGCATATTCGTCTGCGTGCGCGACTGCTCCTTGCGCAGCCGGTGCACGCCCAGCGCGAGGGACAGCACGAGCACCAGGACCACCGCGCTCAGGATCGTCAGCCGCCGGCTCACGCTCGCGTGGCGCTGCACATGTTCGCGCACTTCCGCCATCAGCGCCTCGCTGCGCTTGATCTCCTGCTCGCGCATCTCGCTCAGCTTGCGCAGCTGCGCCACCGCCTCTTCCAGAATCCGCGCCGGGGGCATCGCCTGCACGGCCGAGGGTTCCAGCACGGTCACCGCGTCCGCCCCCACCGGTGCGGCCGGGGGTGGCGTGACGTCGGACGACGGGGCCATTGCGGGAGCGGAAGGGGCGGCGCCGGCATCGATCGGATTATCGCTCATGGGGTGTCCTCGGGTTGCGCGTTCAGCCAATGGGGATCATGATTCCCCAGTATACCCCCCACCCGCCGCCGATCAAAGCCAAACCCCCTCCGAAAAATGGGGTTGAGCC
>CAZWQJ010000404.1:0-3051 GCA_964635825.1 uncultured Victivallales bacterium
GCCTGCAGAGACAGAAGGGACGGGTTGCGGAGAGTGCGAATGAAGATCGTGGTGCCGGCCGAAGCGCTGGCGACGGAGAAGCGCGTCCCGCTCGTTCCCGAGTCGGTGCGCAAGCTGGTCCAACTGGGGGCCGAGGTCGAGATCGAAGCCGGTCTCGGCGCCGCCATCCATGCCGCCGACGCCGCCTATGAAAAGGCCGGCGCCCGCATCACCCACGACCGCCGCGCCGCCCTCGCCTCCGCCGACCTCGTCGCCCGCCTCCGCCCACCCACCCCCGACGACATCGCCGCCCTCCGCCCCGGCTCCATCCACCTGAGCTACCTCGACCCCTTCAGCCGCCGCGATCTCGTCGACGCCTTCGTCCAACGCCAGATCTCCGCCATCAGCATGGAGCTCATCCCCCGCACCACCATCGCCCAGAAAATGGACGCCCTCAGCTCCCAGGCCAGCCTCGGCGGCTATGTCGCCGTCATCCTCGCCGCTGAACGCTCCACCAAAATCCTCCCCATGATGATGACCCCCGCCGGCACCATCCCGCCCGCGCGCGTGTTCATCATCGGCGCCGGCGTCGCCGGCCTGCAGGCCATCGCCACCGCCAAGCGCCTCGGCGCCCGCGTCGAAGCCTTCGACACCCGCCCCGTCGTCAAAGAGCAGGTCCAGTCCCTCGGCGCCAAATTCGTCGAAGTCGACCTGGGCGAAACCGGCCAGACCAAGGACGGCTACGCCAAGGCCCTCACCGAGGAGCAACTCGCCCGCCAGCGCGCCGCCATGGCCAAGCATTGCGCCGAGGCCGACATCGTCGTCACCACCGCCCAGGTCTTCGGTCGCAAGGCACCCGTCATCATCACCGCCGACATGATCCGCGGCATGAAGCCCGGCAGCATCGTCGTCGACATGGCCGTCGAAACCGGCGGCAACGTCGAGGGCTCACGCCTGGATGCCGAAGTCGATCTCGGCGGCGTGCGCATCCTCGGCCTCGGCAACCTCCCCGCCCACGTCGCCGTCCCCGCCAGCCAGATGTACGCCAGCAACCTCGCCAACTTTATCGAACACTTCTGGGATAAGACCACCAAGGCCGTGGTCCTGAACCGCGAGGACGAAATCATCAAGGGCTGCCTCGTCACCCATGGCGGCCAGGTCGTAAACGAAACCGTGCGCAAAGCGCTGGGAATCTAGGACGGAAGTGGAACCGCGGATGAACGCTGATCACACCGGGCCGCGCTGGTCCCAGCCGCTGGTTCCTCATCCGCGTTCATCCGCGTTCATCTGCGGTTGTTCCATGCCTGTGGACGCGTCAGTTTAGAGGGAGGAGTCCAATGCTCGGGTTGCTGTTCTTCGTGTTCGTGATCGCGATCTTCCTCGGCGTGGAACTGATCGCCAAGGTGCCGTCGCAGTTGCACACGCCGCTCATGTCCGGCTCGAATGCCATCTCGGGCATCACCATCGTCGGCGCCCTAGTCGCCGTCGGCCAGCCCCACGGCGGGCCGTTCGTCACCGCCCTCGGCGTGATCGCCGTCGCCGCTGCCATGATCAATGTCGTCGGCGGCTACCTGGTCACCGACCGCATGCTGGGTATGTTCAAGCGCAAGGACGGGGACAAAAAGCCATCATGATCGCCTCGCTGCAACCCTTCATCAACTACCTCTACATCATCGCCTCCGTCCTCTTCATC
Organism: uncultured Victivallales bacterium; assembly: GCA_964635825.1. Classification (GTDB taxonomy): domain Bacteria; phylum Verrucomicrobiota; class Kiritimatiellia; order UBA8416; family JAIOPI01; genus CAZWQJ01. Next base: position 1,673 of record CAZWQJ010000404.1, read on the forward strand.
GTGGGACTGAAGATGCTCAACCGCGCCGGCTCCGCGCGCGCCGGCAACCTCGTCTCCGGCGTCGGCATGCTGATCGCCATCATCGCCACCTGCCTGCTCGCCGGCATGGAATTTCAGTGGATTATCGCCGGCATGATCGTCGGCTCCGCCATCGGCGCCTACACCGCCTACGCCGTCAAGATGACGGCCATGCCCGAAATGGTCGGCCTCTTCAATGGCTTCGGCGGCCTGGCCAGCATGCTCGTCGCCTGGGCCGAATTCCACAAGTGGCAGTCCATGCAATGGGCCGGCTACTACACCACCCTCGGCGAGGGCGCCCCCAGCAGCCCCCTCTTCACCGCCATCGCCATGGTCTTCACCGCCGTCGTCGGCGCCGTCACCTTCTCCGGCAGCATGGTCGCCTTCCTCAAACTCTCCGAACGCATGACCGGCAAACCCATCCTCTTCAAGGGCCAGCAAGTCGCCAACGCCCTCATCATCGCCGTCATCCTCCTCGCCTCCGCCATCTTCTGCCACAACCCCGAGGCCGGGACCTCCGCCTACGCCGCCTTCATCGTCGTCATGGTCGTCGGGCTCGTCCTCGGCGTGACCTCCGTCATCCCCATCGGCGGCGCGGACATGCCCGTCGTCATCTCCCTGCTGAACAGCTACTCCGGCATCGCCGCCGCCGCCGCCGGCTTCATCATCCTCAACAACGTGCTCCTCGTCGCGGGCGCCCTCGTCGGCGCCAGCGGCATCATCCTCACCAAGATCATGTGCAAGGCCATGAACCGCTCCCTCGGTAATGTCCTCTTCAGCGGATTCGGCTCGGGCACCACCAGCGGCGCCGGCGCCGCCGTCACCGGCGACGTCAAACCCATCAGCGCCGAGGACGCCTACTACGTGCTCGAGGCCGCCGCCTCCGTCGTCTTCGTCCCCGGCTACGGCATGGCTGTCGCTCAGGCCCAGCACGCCGTTCGCGAACTCGGGATGCTCCTGGAAGCCAACGGCGCCGAAGTGAAGTACTGCATCCACCCCGTCGCCGGACGCATGCCCGGCCACATGAACGTCCTCCTCGCCGAAGCCAATGTCCCCTACGAGCAACTCGTCGAGCCCGGCGACATCAACCCCATCATCGGCACCGTCGATGTCGCCATCGTCATCGGCGCCAACGATGTCGTCAACCCCGCCGCCAAGGAAGACAAGTCCAGCCCGCTCTACGGCATGCCCATCATCGAGGTCGACCAGGCCCGCACCTGCATCGTCCTGAAACGCAGCATGAAACCCGGCTTCGCCGGCGTCGAAAATCCGCTCTTCTTCAAACCCAACGCCCGCATGCTCTTCGGCGACGCCAAAGCCACCGTCTCCCAACTCGTCTCCGAATTCAAAGGCGCCTGACG
>CAZWQJ010000405.1:0-3016 GCA_964635825.1 uncultured Victivallales bacterium
CTCGAATCGCCGCAGGTCTGATCGTACTGGCCCTGGGCGCGCTCGCGGCGCTCTGGCTGGCCTATGCGCTCGCCGCACACCCGCTCATCACCGCCGTCCACGAAGGTCACGCCTCGGCCACTGTCGCGCGCCTGCTCCCCGTTCGAACGGACATGCCGCTCGACTACAACCTCGACCGCGCCGATAACCTGTTCTTCACCGGCTACCGCGCCCTCGTCGGTGTCTGGACGCTGCTGGTGCTGGCGTGGCTACTGGCGACACAGCGCCTGCGATGGCCCCGCCTGCGTCGGCACCACCTCCTCGCGCTGGCGGGTTGGCTCTTGCTGGCCCTGGGGCCCACACTCCTGGCCAAGGTGTTCGGCCTCCTCTTGGCGTTGATCGGCCCCGGGCTCGCGGCCGTACCACCGCGCATCGTCACGATCCCCGCCGTTCGCGTGCGACTGGCCCTCGTCGCGCTGATGGCCCTGGCCTTTCTGGCCGCACCGTACTGGACCACCGTGCCCTCCGTGCCGGCGCAACTCGCCGGCCTCGCCGTTCTCGTCGCCTGTGCCATCGCGTGGGCCTCGTCGGCCGCTGGCACCCTGACCTGGCGCACGCCGTCGGCCCTGCAGTGGCGCGACGCCGCGTGGATCGTCCTCATCCTCGCCATCGTCAATCTGCGCGCGTTGGCCATCGACGTCCCGTGGATGGGGGACGAGGACTACCACATCATGCAGATTGTTCACCTCTGCGAAACCGCCGTACCCATCTGGGTCCTCACGCTGGGAGCCATCGCCTGGATCGTCGCCGCGGGTCGTTTGGAACGGCCTGCCGATTCGCGCCTTCTTGTCGCTGCCGTCCTCGCGCTGGCCACCGTCGGCGGCAGCGCCAACCCGCACCTTGGTGGCAGTCTGCTGCGCTATCCCTATCTCACGCGCTGGCTGCAGGGCCTCTTGACGCAGGGCTTGTTCCCATGGGAGCGCGCCTTCTACCAGGAATCGTTGTTCCGGATGGTTCCGTTCTTGTCCGTCTGCGCGCTGGGCTTCATCGTGACCGTCTCCCTCCGCGACGTACCCCGCGCGCTGCGCATCGGCTTCGGTGTCGCCGTGGCCACGATCCCCACGCTGCTCTACTACACCTCCACCCTCGCGCTGGAATTGCCGGCCCTCGTGGCGATGACGGTTGTGGGCTTTGCAGCCGTGCCGCTGCTGCGTGCGCCCATCGAACAGGTGCGTGCGCATCCCGCTTGGATCGCCCTGCTGGCCGTGGGCTTCATCAAGGAAACTGTGGTGCCGCTACTGGGCGCCGTCGTGGCCTGTCGGTTGCTGCTGGCGTTGCCGCGGCTCCGTCTGCGCCAGGCCTGGTTGGAGGAGGCGCAGTTCGCCGGTGCCACGCTCGCGCCGCTGGCCATCTACATTGTCTATCGCCGGATGGGAAGCGTCTTCCGCGAATACGGCGGCACGTTGCAGAATACCTTCGACGTGTCGCTCTGGCAAACCCTCGGGGTGTCCTATTGGGAGCAGTTTGGCGCGCTCGCCGTGCTGGCGCTCCTGGGGGGCGTCATCGCCTGCCGACGCCGCGAAAACGGGCCCGCGATCCTCCTGGCACTGATGGTCACCGCAGCTGGTGCCTTGTTCTTCATCGTGGACGAGGCCCAGTATGTCGGGTTTAGTCGCTACAACCTTGTCGTCGTGCCGGCGCTCATCTGCGCGGCCACCTGGGGGTTCGCCTGGCTGGCCCGTCATACCCGCACCGTCGCCGCGCTGGTCGTCTGCGTCCTTGCCGGCGCCAATGCCTGGCTATCGCCCCTGAATGTGGATGGCTCCAAACAACCGGGGTGGGGGGGCAGTGCCGCCAACGTCGCCGAGCAGTATTACCCCTACCGCGAAGCCATGCGATGGCTCCATGCCCACCATCACGATCAGCGGATCTTCTTTGCCGGCCTCGGTTACCCCTACTACCATGCGTTCTACTTTCAGCGGTTGCAGTGGCACCCGCCGGGGCGTATCTCAGAGACCAAAGGCTCTCGGACTGATGCCGTGCGCGAAGCCATCGCCTCGGGCTGCGATCTGGTCGTGTACCCGGTTCCCACGGATGAACCCGAACCGGAAGCCGGCGCTCGCGACGGAATCCTGATCCAGGAGTTCCGTAATCGCGCTCACCGGATTGAGATCGTGGGCACCGCGATGCCCCTGGGAGCAAACCCATGAACATGACGAACGGACGCAAGCGGTGGACCAGGTTGGGAATGGCCGCCTTGGCGCTGGGGCTTCTCCTCCATCTCGCCCTCGTGCTGCGCGCATACCCCCCAGCCGTCTTTGCGCGCGGGGACGTGCCCTTCCGCGGTGACGTCTCCCGCTACTACGCCACCGCCCACGCCGCCGCGGGAGTCGGTGGTCTCTATGGCTACGATCCCTACAACATGGCCGGCTATCCCGTCGGCCTGTGGAATAGCATGGGCAAGAAGGGCTTTGAAGTTCTCCATCTCCTGCTCCCGTGTCTGCCGTTACCGCGGCTCTTCTATCTGGCCCTCGTGGGCGTCAGCATTCTCAGCCCCATACTCTGGTGGCTGGCGCTGCGCCCCTTCGCGCCCACGCGCCGCGTGTCCGGTATCCTGTTTGCCCTCGGCCTCCTGTACTGGCACCTCTGCACGTCGATCGCGTACTTCTGGAATTTTGGCAATGTCTTCTTCCCGGCCTGCGCGGTCGGAATCGTCGTCATGGCCGCCGCCGCCCACGCGATCCTGTCGAACCGCCGGCCCGCGCTCGCGGCGCTCGTGTTGGGCCTGGCCTCCAGCGCGGTCTTCTACGCGCACACCGTGGCGCTCGCCGCTGCCGTCGCACCCCTGCTCGCCCTGCTCGCGTTCCACGGCTTCGCCCGCCACCGCCCGCGCGCCTGGGGTTGGCTCCTCGCGGCCGTCGCCCTCTTCCTCGCCTTGTCCGTCTGGTGGCTGGTGCCTCTGCTGCAGTCCCGCGCCGATTGCCTGTCGCAGCCCAAGGACTGGTTCCAGAGCGGCCCCAAACACCTGATCATGGAT
>CAZWQJ010000406.1:0-3012 GCA_964635825.1 uncultured Victivallales bacterium
AGCACCAGGCTATTGCCGCGCGGGGAAAACGGCGGGGCATCCCAGCGGAGATGCAATACCTGCTCAACGGGCAGTAGCAGGCCCTCGCCGGCGGCGGGCATGTCCTCAGGATACTGGCGCATTTCGATCAACTGGCCGTTCGCGTATTTCACCTTGACCGAGACCGGATTGACGCAGGCTAATTCCTCGATCTCCCGCCCATCGGCGGTATACCGCTTGAACCCCACCGCGTCGCCCTTCACCAGGAGCTGCAACACCATGTCCTTGATGAAGTCGGACAGCGCCAACCGATCATGCAGGTCCGCCAGCGCCTCCTTCACCGCCGCGTCATCGCTGGTGAGGCGAATCTCGTCTCCGACGGCAAAGGAACGCCAGGAGTTCACGCAGTTTTTCACCAGCGGCTCTTCGACGTAATAGGTCCAGGCTTTGCGGGCGCGTTCGTCCCAGGTGGCCGGGATGGCGTCCGAGGGCAGCACGGCGCCGAATGCGGCGCTGTCAATCGTGGCGGCCGACGCCTGGGGCGTGGGCTGCGTCACCACCCCGAGCGCCTGGGGGGTAGCCGGGCGACGTGTTCGTGTCATCACAAGCCTCGCTTTCAAATGAAGATCGGGTCGGTCAGCAGCGGCGTCCATGGCGGGACGAACAGCCGCCCGCTGGGCCCCAGCCGCCCCATCTCCCGCACCAGCACCGCACAGCGCACCGCGTCGATGATGTGGTCGTTACCTTTCGAGTAGACGATGGCGTTGTTGGTCATCGTGTAGGTGTGGGTGGTAAATTGGTCCTGCAGTTCCAGGTCCGCGTGAGGAAACTGGATCTCCCGGCGCTGCAGCATCCCGTTGATGAGTGAGGTCATGAGTTCCTTCGTGCGCTTGCGCACCTCACCCCCATCCGGCGTGGGCAGGACCGTCACCCCACCGAAGTCAATCCCGCGCAGGCGACCGCTGAGGTTGAGGGAGCGATAGGCATCCAGCATGAGCAGTTCCTGCACCACCGCGCCGCCGTTGCCCCCATTGTCGATGCCGATCCCCGCTGGCGCGTAATACCGCTCCAGCAAGGCGATCAGCATCGAGAGGATCGGATAGGCGACACGCTCACAGTGAATGCGCAGTACCAGGCGGGTCGCCGCCGACTCGCCAGACGCATCCTGGAACACCACGATCTCCGTGGGATCATTCGTATACCCCAGGTCAGCGCCGATCCAGAACACGCCGGCTTGCGGGGTCAGGTCCAGCATGGCTTCCAGCGCATCGAACAGGTGTTGATTCGCCTGGCAGCCGGCGAGATCATCGCTCCCTATCCGCACGGTGCGATACTCCAGGATGTCCTGGCAGGCGGCATCGAAGTGTTCCTGAATGAAGGCGCCGTAGCTCGGTTTCCCGTGCTCACCTGCCACTTCGTGTTGCCAGCCGGCGGTATCCTTGCCCCCGTAGAACTCGACTAATTCACGCTCACGCTGGTCCGTCCAGTGGGGATTCACCCAGGAGGGCCAGCGAAAGATGGTGAACTGCTTCGAGCTGGTCAGACGGAAGTAGGTCGTGTTTCGCAATCCATTCGGGGTCGAATAGATGCGCAGGCGCCCGCCGGCCTTCAGGCACTGGCGCAACGCCTTCCAGGCGGCTTCCGTCAGCCAGGCCCCCTCATCGACCCAGACACGCTCCACGTGCAACGACCGGAAGGCATCGCCATACACCCCGGCTGGACGAAAATACAGCACCGACCCGGTGAGAAACTCAATCCGGTAATACGGCTTGCGCATGATCTTCAGCTTACCGAACTGGTTGAGCGCCACCAACGCCCGCAACATCTCACTCGTCTCGATCTGGTAGTCGATCTCCTCGATCAAGGAATCGAGATGGCCTTGGTGCGGCGCGGCGATCAGCCCCTGACCTCCCGGCGTCGTGGTGGCGAAGTGGAGCGCATCGGTCGTCAAGCTAATACTTTTCCCGGAATCTCGGCCATCGAGATGGATGATGTTGCGCGAGGGGCAATGCAAATCATCGATCTGGTGTGCCCAGTACCGGCGCGGCGAGCCATCGCGGTTGAGGAGTACCGCTTCTCCCCACTGGGCCGCATCGTGCATGACCTCAGCGAACAACACGTCATCCACCGGCTCTCCTGCCGACGCGCGCGCATCTCCCTCGTCGCAGAGCACTTCATCTTCAGGCATAGACTTGACTTCCTTTCGCCACCTCGTGCATGAATTGCACAGAAGGAGGACTTCACGCATGAGACTCGATCAGGCGCTCGACGCCTTTTACACACACCAACGGACGCAGGGGCGGTCGGAGAAGACCATCGCCATCTACGCCCATGATCTCCAGCAGGTGTTCACCCGGCTGGATGGTCAGACGCTGACGACCATTGCCACCACGCACCTTACCGCCATCCTGTCCGACCCGGCACTCACCATCGGTCCCACCGGCACGCCGAAAGCGCCGGCGACGCTAAACCGGGGACGTGCCGCCCTCCGCGCGTTCTTCACGTGGGCGCATGACGCGGGTCACATTCCCGACAATCCCGCATTGGGCATCCACCTCCAGCGGGCGCCACGCACGCCACCCGCCTTCCTCACGGATGCGGAGGTGCGCCGTTTGCAGAAAGCGCTGACTGGACGGACCAGCCCACTCGCCACACGTGACCGCACCCTCATCGAGACCTTTCTGGCCACCGGCATCCGCCTGCAGGAGCTGGTCGCCCTCGATCTCGCCGATGTGGACCTGGACGCCAAGCACCTGCATGTGCGCCGCGCGAAGGGTGGACAGCCGCAGGTCAAATTCCTAAACACGCACCTGCGCGGTATCCTGCGCCGCTATCTCCAGTGGCGCACGAAACAGGGCGAGTCCTGCCCGGCGCTCTTTCTCAGTCAGCGCGGCACCCGCGTGTCACCGCGGCAAGTGGGCTATCGCTTTGCCCACTGGCTGCGAGAAGCCGGCATCGAGAAGGCCATCAGCCCCCATGGCCTGCGCCACACCTTCGCCACCCGGCTCTACAGCCGCACCGGCGATCTGCTCG
>CAZWQJ010000407.1:0-2977 GCA_964635825.1 uncultured Victivallales bacterium
GAACATCGATCATCCAACATCGAACGCCGAACATCGAACATCGAACATCGAACATTCAACGCTCAACACCGAACACCGAACACCGAACACCCAGGCGCCGCATTGACAAGCCCCATGGGGGCGCGGTTAGATAGCGGTTTGGCTTGCCGGAAATGACAGATCCCAACACACCGATGATGAAGCAGTACCGCCGCGTGAAGGCGGAGCTGCCGGAAGATGTCATTCTCTTTTTTCGCCTGGGCGATTTTTACGAGATGTTCTTTGAGGATGCGAAGACGGCGGCGCCGGTGCTGGACATTACGCTGACGCGGCGGCAGCACGTGCCGATGTGCGGGGTCCCCTTTCACGCGGTGGACAGCTACCTGGCGAAGATGATTCGCGCGGGGCTGAAGGTGGCGATCTGCGAGCAGGTGGAGGAACCGGGGGCGGTGCGCGGGATTGTGCGGCGCGAGATCACGCGGGTGGTGACGCCGGGGACGGTGCTGGAAGAGAATATCCTGGATTCGCGGCAGACGAATTATCTGGCCGCGATCTACCGCGACGGCATCCGCTACGGGGTGGCGCTCATCGACTTATCCACGGGGCATTTTACCGCCGAGGAGCTGGAGTCGGCGGATGCGTTGCGCGACAGTTTGCGGCGGGCCTCGCCGGCGGAGTGCCTGGTGGCGGAAGCGCAGCGCGACGATGAGGGGATTCGCGCGGCGATCGTGGGGCTGCCGGTCTCGTGGGGCGAGGACTGGACATTCGATTACGATGCAGCACGCGACACGCTGGTGCGGCATTTCCAGGTGCACTCGCTGGAAGGGTTTGGCTGCGAGGGGCGGCGGGCGATCGTGGGAGCGGCGGGGGCGGCGCTGCATCAGGTGCGCGAAACGCTGCGCCGCCACGTTGAGCATGTGCGGGCGCTGCAAGTGCGGCAATCGGGTGAGCACGTGCTGTTGGATGACGCCACGATTGGGAACCTCGACCTGGTGCCGCTGCGCGGTAAGGACAACCAGGCGTGCCTGCTGCGGGTGCTGGATGTGACGCGCACGGCGATGGGCGGGCGCCTGCTGCGGGACTGGATTTTGCATCCGCTGGCGCGGCTGGAGCCGATCCTGCGTCGCCAGGAGGCGGTGGAGGCGTTTGTCACCAACCGCGGGCTGCTGGGAGACATGGTGGAGGCGCTGGGCGAGGTGCGCGATCTGGAGCGCCTGATTGCGCGCATCCAGGCGGGCAGCGGCAACGCGCGCGATGTGCAGGGTATGGGCGTCTCGCTGGGGCGGATCCCGCTGGTGCGCGATCGATTGGCTGGGGCGACGGTGGCGCGGCTGGTTGAGTTGCGGGAGGCGATCACGCCGTTGCCTGAGGTGGTGGATGCGATTCAGGCGGCGATCGCGGATGAGCCGCCGATCACGGTGCGCGATGGGGGCATGATCCGCGCGGGCTATCACGAGGAGCTGGATGCGTTGCGGCAGGCGGCGAGCGAAGGGCGGCAGTGGCTGGCGGAGTACCAGGCGCGGGAGCAGCAGCGCACGGGGATCAAGACGCTGAAGGTCCGGCACAACAAGGTGTTCGGCTACTACCTGGAAGTGTCCAAGGGCCAAGTGGCCAACGTGCCGCCGGAGTACGCGCGGCGCCAGACGCTGGTGAATGCGGAGCGCTTTGTGACGCCGGAGTTGAAGGATTACGAGAGCCGGATTTTGGGGGCGCAGGACAAGGCGATCGCGCTGGAGTATGAGCTGTTCCAGGCGGTGCGCGAGCGGGTGGTGGGGGAGGCGGAGCGCATCCAGCGAACGGCGGCGGCGGTGGCGGAACTGGATGTGCTCGCGGCGCTGGCGGATCGGGCGCTGGCCATGCACTACGTGCGGCCGCGTCTGACGGATGGCGACGAACTGCACATCCGCGAAGGGCGGCATCCGGTGGTGGAGGCGATGCCGGAGGCGGAACGCTTTGTGCCCAACGATACGCTGCTCGACGGGCGGGCGAACCAGCTGATCATCATCACGGGCCCCAACATGGCGGGCAAGAGCACGTATATCCGCCAGGTGGCGCTGATCGCGGTGATGGGGCAGATCGGGTCGTTTGTGCCGGCGCGCGAGGCGGTCATCGGGCTGGTGGACCGGGTCTTCACGCGCGTGGGGGCCAGTGACGATCTCGCGCGGGGGCGCAGTACGTTTTTGGTGGAAATGCAGGAGACGGCGAACATCCTGCACAACGCGACGGCGAAGAGCCTGATCGTGCTGGATGAGATTGGGCGCGGCACGAGCACCTTCGACGGCATCAGCATCGCGTGGGCGGTGGCGGAATTTCTGCACAACGAGCCGCGCGTGAAGGCGAAGACCCTGTTCGCCACGCACTATCATGAGCTTACCGATTTGGCGAGGACGATGCCGGGCGTGAAGAACTACAACGTGCTTGTGCGCGAGAAAGACGACCACATCGTCTTCCTGCGCCGGATCGTGCCGGGCGGGGCCGACAAGAGCTACGGGATCCAGGTGGCGCGGCTGGCGGGGCTGCCGGCGCCGGTCATTGCCCGCGCGAAAGAGATACTCGCCAACTTGGAAGAGGGCGAGTTGAGCGAGCAGGGCCAGCCCAAGATTGCCCGCAAACGGGCCCGCCCCGAGCGCGACCCGGGCGCGCAGATGGATTTGTTCGGCGCGGGGCGATAAGGGCGAGGGGCGAGGGGCGAGGGGCGAGGGGCGCATCTTTCAGCGTTTTCTCGAGCGGGAAGAACCGCAGAATCCCGAACCCGCCTACGTTCCGAAGCTTCGGCGCGGCAAGCAAGGAACCGCAGAAGTCAGAAGTGTGGACTTCAGCGTTCGCCGCTTCTTGCTCGAGATTGTTCGGTTCGTCTAACGCCCCGCAGTCGCTACGACGTGCATAGCCCACGACTTACGTGGGCATGGTGGTTTGGCCCTGCAATCTGCGATTCTCCGCGATGTCGCGGCCCCTCACCCCGGCCCTCTCCCCCGCGACGGGGGCGAGGGAGTTCCGA
>CAZWQJ010000408.1:0-2949 GCA_964635825.1 uncultured Victivallales bacterium
CGGTTGAACACGGCACAACTTGCTGATCATGGCCAATCTCTCCTTGTTACTGCTGACATCGCAACGCGACGAGGCTTGCCCTCCGAAGCCTCCTGGCGAAGGAGGGGCGTCGCGTCTACATCTGCCCGTAGAAGCGGCGCCCCCGCCGCTTCCATCCTCACTGGAACTTGATCACCGTCGCGGGGCTCCCCTGGTAGTCACTCAAGACCACCGTGGTGCCGCTGTACGTGACCATGAAGCTGCCGGCGCCCAACCCCAGGCTGTAGCGGCTACCGGAAACCGGCGCGTTGGCGAAGACGCCCGAGCGCGTGCCGCTGCTCACGGTGACGATCGTGAAGCTGTCCGTCGGTCCGGGGGTGAACCCACTCTCCAGTTCGACCTCCAGGTCGCCGCCCAGCGTCAGCGTGCCGCCGCTGACCGTCACCCGGTCGTGACTCGTGCCGGCCCCCGTTCCCGCCAGGCCGAAGCGCAGCGTGCCCGCCGTATGCGTCAACGTGCCGCCGGTGTTCACTGTCGTCTGCCGCGGCAGATTCACCGCGCCGCTGTTCAGGTTGAGCTGGCTGTTCGCGCCGATCGAGAGGTTGCCCGTGAAGGCCACCGTGCCGCCGCTGAGATTGAACCGGCCGCTGCCGCCGGCGCCGACCGTGGTGGCGCCCGTGACGGTCAATGACGTACCGGAACCGAGGTTGTAAACACCGGTCGAGGCTCCGCCGTGGTTACTGCCAGATACTACTCCGCCGAGCGTGAGCGATCCGCCAATGCTCACCGTCGTGTTGGCGCCCTGGGTGAATTCGCCGTAGGAACTATGATCCCACCAGTCGGTTCTGCCGATATTCACGTCGCCCGGAACGGTCAGAGTTGCGGTCGGGTTGCTGTACGTGAAGTAACCGTTGCCATAATTGTTCCAGCCGATGTTCAGGCTTTTAGTCGGCCCGAGAGTGAGGATGCCCGTCTCCGGCACGACGTAGGTGCCTTTCTGGATGTTGATGTCGCCGCCGACGGAGAGGGACGCGCCCGCCCCCTGATTGTAAGTGCCCGACGCAACTCCGCGGTAATCCTGTTCTCCTCCGCCGAGCGTGAGCATTCCGCCAATGCTTACGGTCGTGCTCGCGCCTTGGTTGATCGTGCCTATGGCGTATCGATCAAACCGCCAGGAGTAGCCAACTTGAACGTTGCCTTCCGTGATCAGGCTACCATCTACGTTTAGGGTTCCATTATAGGTTGCGGGGTTAGCACCAGTGATATACGCGATCCGGATCACATCGGCCACGCCGCTGTTGCCGCTGGCAATCGTCGCGGTGCGGGAGCCGGGGGTGGCAGAGTTGATGTACGCCGTATCCACGCTGATGGGCACCTGCGTCGGGCTCCAGTTCCCGGCGGTATGCCAGTCGCCGTTGGCGACGTTGAAGTACAGCGTGGCGGTGCCATTTCCCTGGATCGCGAAGTCGAACGGGTTTTCGTTAACGTCGGTGTTCGCGAGCGACAGCGTCGCCGTCCGCAGCCCCGACCCGGACGGATTGAATTGGACCGTGAAGGTCGTGTTGCCGGATGCCGCCACGGGGCTGGACGGCTGGGCCGTTACCGTAAAGTCCGCCGCATTCGCCCCGCCCACCACCACCTTCGGCGAGCCCGTCAGCTCCAGATTGCCCACGCCCGAGTTGCTGATCGTGAACGTCTGATTCGCCGATCCGCTGACCACATCGAGCGTGCCGAAGTCCGTGCCCTTGGCCGTGCTCGGGCTCGTGTCCCCGTCCGGGATGTTCTGCGCCGGGCTGCCGCCCTCGACGGCGATTTCAGGGTTGATCCCCGCACCCTGGATCGAGAAGTTGTACGGGTTCTCGTCCCCATCGTCGTTCGCGATCGAGAGGGTCGCCGAGCGCAGGCCGGTGACTGACGGCGTGAAGGTGACCTGGAACGTCGTCGTGTTGCCGGCCGCGATCGTGGACGATGACGGCTGCGTTACGGCAAATTCCGCCGCATTGTCGCCGCCCACGGCGACATACGGCGAGCCGCTCAGGTTCAGGTTGGCGGTGCCGGTATTCGCGATCGTGAAGGTCCGCGTCACCGTCGGCCCGCTCAGAACCGCATCGCCGAAATCGGTGTGGTCCGTCAGGCTCGGCGTGCCGTCCCCGTCCATAATGCTCGCCAGCGGACTGCCGCCCTGCACATCCATCTCCGGGGCCGGCGTCGCATCGCCCGTGCCCTGGATCGAGAAGTTGTACGGGTTCTCGTCCGAGTCGTTGTTCGCGATCGAGAGCGTCGCGACGCGCGTGCCCGAGTCCGTCGGCGTGAAGGTGATCTGGAACGTCGTCGTGCCGGGGGCCGTGACCGAATTGCCCGGGATCTGCGTCACGGTGAATTCCGACTGATTGGCGCCGCTCACGACCACGTACGGCGAAGCCCCGGTCAGGTTCAGGCTCGTGCCGGCGTCACCGGTATTCGCGATCGTGAAGGTCCGCGTCGCCGGGGCGCCGCCCACGGTCGCCGACCCGAAGTGCGTCCAGTCCGCCGTCGTCGGCGTGTTGGCCCCGTCCGCGATGCTCGCCAGCGGGCTGCCGCCCTGCACATCCATCTCCGGCGCCGGAGGCCGCACGTAAAACCCGACATACGTCGTCAGAGTGTCGCTGTCGTAGAAGATGCTCGCCGCGTTGTTGAACTCGCCCGTCAGGTTCGTCGTGTCGTCCACCGTCAGCTTCGTGCCCAGCGCGGTCAGCGTGGCCACGCGGTCGCCCGCCCACTTCAGCCCGTAGTGAACGCCCGTGTGGTTGAGCGCCGTGCCCAGCGTCATGCCGCTCGGATTCGCAGCGAAGGTGATTTTGAGCAGCCCGTTGCCGCCGGCGGAGAGGGAACTGCCGACCGTCAGCCCCGAAGCCGAACTCCCCACGGTGATGTTCAACCGGCCGCTGCCGCCGGCGCCGACCGTGGTGGCGCCCGTGACGGTCAATGACG
>CAZWQJ010000409.1:0-2941 GCA_964635825.1 uncultured Victivallales bacterium
AAGGGAGAAGGGAGAAGGGAGAAGGGGCGAGCGCTAAGAAGATGTTACCGCGGCGGGGTGGGAGGGCAGGCTGTGCCCGCCCGCGGAGCGGCCGGGCCACCCAGGAGGGGGAGGGGCGCCTGCCATGTGCGGCAATGCAGCAGAACCGCAGATTGGCGAAGTTCGGACGGGACTTTGCCGTTCGCCGCTCCTTGTCGATGTTTCGCGGTTCGCTATCGGCATGAACGCGTTTTGCATTCAAACGTCGGTTGGCGTCTCAGGCGAGGACGAGGACGAGGGGGAGGGGGCTATTGGCGGCGGAGGGAGGTGTAGGCGAGGGCGGCGGTGTAGAGGGAGGCGTTTACGAGGACGATCATGGCGCCGGCGGGGGTGTTGAGGGCGAGGGAGAGGAGGATGCCGGCGACGACGGAGAAGGCGCCGACGGCGCCGGCGGTGATGAGGGAGGCGCGGAAGCCGCGGCAGATCTGGAGGGCGGTGACGGCGGGGAAGATGAGGAGGCTGGAGACGAGCATGGTGCCGACGACGCGGATGCCGAGGACGACCATGAGGGCGGTGAGAACGGCGAGGAGGCGGTTGATGCGTTCGGGGCGGACGCCGCTGACCTTAGCGCCGGTCTCGTCGTAGGTGACGGCGAAGAGGTCGTGGTAGGAGAGGGAGACGATGAGGATCAGGCCTGCGGCGAGGGCGAGGGCCATCCAGGTTTCGGCACGGCTGACGGCGAGGATGTCGCCGAAGAGGAAGCTGAAGAGGTCGACATTGAAGCCGCCGCCGAGGCTGGCGAGGAGGACGCCGATGGCGACGCCGACGGCGGAGACCATGCCGATGGCGGCATCGCCATAGAGGGCGCTGCGGGAGGGGAGGTGAAGGATGACGAGGGAGGCGAGGGCGACGAGGGGGAGGGCGAGGGGGAGTGGGGCCCAGTCGAGAAGGAGGGCGAGGCCGACGGTGCCGAAGGCGAAGTGGGAGAGGCCTTCGCCGATCATGGCGTAGCGGCGCAGGACGAGGAAGACGCCGAGCAGGCCGCAGCCGAGGGCGATGAAGGTGCCGGCGAGCAGGGCACGCTGGACGAAGGCGAACTGCAGGGTGGAGAGGAGCTCGTTCATGGGGGGAGAAGGGGAAACATGCAACACGCAACATTCAACATTGAACGTCGAAGTGAGGAGGGGAGGGCGGGGGTCATGAGGTGGCCTCGGCGTGGTCGTGGCGGTGGCAGATGGTGTGCTGGGCGAACTCGCCGAAGCGGTGGGTCATTTCGGGGGAGGCGCAGAAGTTTTCGAAGGTGCCGCTGAAGACGGTGGTGCGGTCGAGGTAGAGGAGATGGTCGGCGTAGCGTCCGGCGGTGGCGCTGTCGTGGGTAACGAGGACGATGGTGACGCCATCGCGGCGGTGCAGGTCCTGGAGGAGGTCGTAGAAGGTGTTGCGGACTTCGGGATCGAGGGCGATGGTGGGCTCGTCGAGGAGCAGGAGTTGAGGGCGATTGACGAGGGCGCGGGCGAGGAGGGCGCGCTGGCGCTGGCCGCCGGAGAGTTCGCCGATGCGGCAGTCGGCGAGTGCTTCGGCGCCGAGGCGTTCGAGGGTTTCCTGGACGGCGACGCGGTCGGCGTGGTTGATCCAGCGAGGGAAGCGCTTGCCGGCGAGGCGGCCGAGGCTGACGATTTCGCGGACGGTGGCGGGGAAGTGCGGTGTGGCCTGGCCGGAGGTTTGGGGCAGGTAGCCGAGGCGGTGCCAGGCGTGGAAGCGAGTGGGTGGTTCATCGAAGAGGGTGAGGGACCCGGCGGAGGGGGTGAGGAGTCCGAGGATGGTGCGAAGGAGGGTGGTTTTGCCGGAGCCGTTGGGCCCGACGATGGCCCAGAACTCGCCGGCGCCAGCCTGCCAGGACACGTTTTCGAGGGCGAGGCCGGAGCCGTAGGATACGGAAAGGTTGCGGGCGACAATGAGGCTCATTCGGCCTCGAGCGCGAGGCGCAGTTTGGCGAGGTTGTCATTCATGAGGGAGAGGTAGGTGATATCGCCGCGATCGCGTTCGGCGCGGGTGAGGTTGTGGGCGGCGTGGAGGAGTTCGAGGCGCGCGCCGGTTTCGGCGGCGATGACGCGAGCGACGCGGGGGTCGAGCAGTTCTTCGTGGAAGATGACTTGCTGGCCGGAACTGCGCACGGCGCGAATGAGGTCCGCCATCTGGGTGGGGGTGGGGGATGCATTGGGAGAGAAGCCGGTGTAGGGGGAGCGGTGGGTGAGACTGTAGCGGCGGGCAAAATAGCCGAAGGCGAAGTGACCGCCGTAGAGGATTTCGCGGTGGTGCGCGGTGGCGAGGGTGGCGGTGTTGCGAGCGTGGAGTTCCTGCAGGGCGGCCTGGTAGCGCGCGGCGTTGGCGCGGTAGGTTTCGGAGCCGGCAGGGTCGGCGGCGGCAAGGCCATCGGCGATGGCTGCCACGAGGGACTGGGCCAGGACCGGGTCCAGCCAGACGTGAGGATCGAGGGGGCCGTGGTGCGCATGATCATGCTCATGGTCGTGATCCGCGGTGAGGTGCTCGGCGTGGGCGTCGTGGGCCTCCGCGGTATCGTCACCGGTGCGCGGTACGGCCTGGCCGGCCTCGATCACGCGAAGTGCGGGGTTGTCGATGCCGCCGATGAGGTCATGAGCCCAGGGCTCCAGGTCGTCGCCGAGAAAGAGGAAGACATGGGCGCGGTGAAGGGTGAGGAGGTCGGATGGGCGCGGGGCGTAGCTATGGGCCTCGACACCGGCGGGCAGGAGTTGGGTCACGCGGACGCGATCGCCGCCGACGATGCGGGCCCAATCGTAGAGGGGGAAGATGGTGGATACGACGGTGAGCGGGGCGGGTGGGGGTGGGGCTTCGGCTGGGGACGCGGCGGCGCTGAGGAATATAAGGGCGGCCAGGGGCAGGGACGTGCGAAGGTCGGAGAACATCCAACATCCAACGCTCA
>CAZWQJ010000410.1:0-2930 GCA_964635825.1 uncultured Victivallales bacterium
TCGGGATCTTCCACAACCGCGCGCATCAACCCGGAATAGTACGTGTAGTTCTCCAGCGAGACGTCCGGCGGCACCAAGTGATCCACTTGCGGAAAGTAACCGCCCTGCAGGCACAGCCAGGGCACCTTGGACAGCACCTCGCGCTCAATCGCCTGCTTGTCTCTGGCCAGGGCCCGCTTGTCGATGCCACCCTGGATGATCAGGTTCTTTCCGTACTTCCGGCGCGTGGCTACAGGATCACAGTCGGACGCAATTTCGAAAGGCCGCAGACCGGTCACACCGGCCTCCAACCAGAGCGGAATCAGCACGTCGTTGTTGCCGTCGCTGTCCACGATGATGTGTCTGACGCCATGGTGGTGAAGCAGGGCCGTGACGCGCTTGAGCGGCTCCAGGCAGAACTCCCGGTAGGTGGCGGGCGAGCAGAGCGGTCCGCCCTTGCCCGCCATGTCCTCCCAGATGAAAGCATAATCGAATTGCACAGCGCCAAGAATGGGGGTCAGCGTTTGTACCGCCAATTCGGCGAGGTGGTCGCACATCTCATGGATCAGGTCCGGATCGTCATAGAACATCACGGAGATGCGCTCGACACCCAGGTAACTGCGCGGATGGCCATAAAACGAGCCGCACCACGGCCCCAGCGGATAATCCCGGTTGCGCACTTCGTCCGCGTAACGCTGCAGGTCAGCGCCCTGCGGGCAGCGGCCGGCGATTTTCGGATCGAGGCGCGGCTTGATAATCTGTTCCCAGTCCGCCCGGTCCTTCATCGGGTACTCGATCCATTCCGGCATCGACTGACCGGGATCATTCCTGAACAGCTTGACGGTGTTGCCTTCTTCATCACGCACAATCTGGAACTCGTCGGTTTCGGACAACACGAGGCGTTCCAGTGGCGGCCATAGGTGTGGTCCGTACTTCCCTTGAAGCGCCACTGGCGCGCCGTGTTCCTGGTCGGTGTGAAAATAGTCGACGACATTCGCATTGGCGGGCAGGCCCTCGCCTTCCCAGCGGGCGATCGTGCTTGTCCACGTCCATGGCGCCAGCAGAAATGTCCGGTCCACGGACCGGAACCCGGCGGTTGCCAGGAATCGTTCGCGTGCGTTCATCGGCGTTCCTTCCGCTCGTACATCACCAGTTCGCTGGTCAGCGCGCTGTCCAGGGCCACGGGCAGGCCGTTGAGCGCCAGGTCGCGGCCGGACATCCGGAACGTCTGGGACGCGTTGTCGAGCGTCACCTCGTAGTCGGCGCCGGCATCTACGCCGCGCAGGCGCAGGCGGTACTCGCCGGCGCCGTTCAGGAGCTTGAACACCCCCGCGTAGCCGCGGCTGCGGTCGGGACAGGCGTACTCCAGCACGCACCACTCGGCCGGGGCAAACAGGCCGATATCCGGCGTGTGATGATGGACGACCGCATGCCCCGCCAGCACCGGCCGGCAGAAGCCTTTGTGCAGGGCGATGTAGCGTTTGGCTTTCTCGAAATACTCGGTTGAGCGGTCGGCGCCCTGCGAGCCGAAGCCGACGTAGATCGGCACGGCGAAGAGCGTGACGCGCAGGTGCGTGTCGAGGTCGCCGACCTGGTGGGCGTGCTGGATGTGGTTGTGGTAATAGACCAGCGCCTCCGGCGGAATGAACAGGCTCAGCGCATTGATGCACCGGAGACTATAGGGCAGCACGCTCCAATCAGACTGGCAGGCGTAGTGAAACCGGGAGAGCATGCCCAGGTCGTTCCGTCCGCCGCCGGCCGCGCAGTTCTCGAGGCAGACGCCCGGGCACTCCTTCAGGATGCGGTCGTAAGCCCGGTGGACCGCTTCGGTGTGACGCCAGATCTCCGCCTCGGCGTAGCCGTCGCGCACGGTCTGGCCCCCTTCGCCGGGCATGACGTTGTAGTCGAGCTTGTAGAAGTCGAGCTTGAACCCCTTGATGATCGTGACGATCGAATCCTCGAAATACTTCGCCGCATCCGGGTTGGCGAGGTCCAGCGTCTCGGCACATTCCCGCCCGGCATCGGTCTTCAGGATCCAGTCGGGATGCTGCTCAAACACCTTGGTTTTCCTGCTCAGCGCCTCCGCTTCATGCCACAGTCCGAAGAGCATGCCCTTCTTGTGCGTGTGTTCCCGCAATCCTTGGATGCCGCCCGGCAGCCAGTCACCCTCGAACCAGTCGCCGCGGTGATCCCACCAGCGAGCGAAGTCGTTGCCGTACCATCCAGCATCGACCATGAACGCTTCCACGCCCATTTCGGCGGCGATGTCGATCTCCGTCTTGATCCAGTCGCCCTTCTCCTCCACCACGCGGCCGGCCACCGTGTACATCTCCTTGCCCTTGGGCCGGGGCGGAATCACGCTGGCGCGCAGGTGGCGGTGCCAGAGGGCCACGGCCTCATCGAACGAACCGTGCATGGGGCCGAGATGGACTTCGGGGCTGGTGACGGTTTCCCCGGCGGCGATCAGGCGCAGTGGCGCCGGCGCGAGCGGGCCGGTACGGAACGACAGCAGCGCGTCGTGGCGGTAGGCGAACTCGGCGAAGAAGTTGCCGCCCCAGGCCAGCCCCAGAAAGAAGAGCTCCCCGGTCGCCTCGTTCCGCAGGATGTAATAGGGCGAGCCGAAGGAGCGCCCGTGCTGCGTCCGCTCGATGCGGAAGTTCTCTTTGGGCAGCGGCTGCCAGACGAAATTGCCCTCATGCCCCCATTCATCGCTGGCCAGATAGCCGAGGGAGAACTTGGACCGTCCGTCACGCTCCTCGAAGGCGGGATTGAGATTGGAGTGGTGATGGGGCTGGGTGGTGTTTGTGTCCCAGAGGACGCCGGACCACGGAGAGATGGACCCGAGCGCGGCCGGCCTGTCGCCGGTGTTGGTGATCTCAAGGTAACGCGCCAGCACCGGTGTGCCATCGACCCGTGTGACCACCTTGACGGTGACCGGGCGCACCTGGTGC
>CAZWQJ010000411.1:0-2920 GCA_964635825.1 uncultured Victivallales bacterium
AGTCGGGGACGGTGTGCGTGCCAGCAAGGCGGCGACCTGGGCGCGGAGTCCGAAGCCAAAGCGCAGCAGGTTCCGTTGCAGCAACGGCCGGCCGCGCCCCGCGAGGTCCCGCATCATGGCGGAAATTCCCGCTTCGTCCATCCCGTAGCGGGCCAGCAGCGGCCGGCAATGCTCCTGCCCCACGCGGACCTTGATGTCCCGGGTCAGTTGGCGCAAATCCATCCATGCCATTTTGGTTCCCGTGATATCGTGTGGAAATTCGATGGCCTGGGGGGTGTCGATGATATGACTGCGGGGGTTCCCGGACTCGTCGTGCCCCAGCAACACATTCCGGAGGTCGAGGCGGCCGTGGTAGAAGCCCTTCTGGTGCATGCGCCGGACCAGTTGGTAAAGCTCGCTGAAGTCGATTTCGCGGGCACGTCCGGCGGCCACCAACTCATTCATGGGGGTGGCTTCCGGGATGACGCACATGCAGAGGATCTCGAATCGGCCATGGTCCGCATCGCGGCCAAACGTCCAGAAATCGGGGACGCTACAGCGGATGCCATACCGCACGAGGGCCGACAGAGACTGAAACTCGCGTTCGACCCGGAAGCGGAACGCGTGTTCGCGGCACCAACTGGCGGCACTGCGGTTGCGGTACATCTTGTAGATGGCGGATCCGCGGCCCTGGGTGCAGGAACCGATCCACACGACCGTGTTCGGTTCCAGCTTCAGAATGTGGAAATGCGCGGCCGGTGGCGCCTGGGGTTCCAATACGGCGGCGGGTGGGACGGCGATGGTCGCGAGTTCACGGAACCCGCGGCGCTGGGTGGCCGCCGTCACGCGCCCGGCCTGTCCTTGACCATGAGGGCGTAGCGATGGCCAGACGACAGCGGTGCCAGGTACGGCGAGCGCACGAGCGTGGCCCCACCGCGGCGGGCGAGGGCCGCCACTTCCTCGATCTTCATGGTCATTTTCGGCGGCTGCCCATCGAACGGGCGGCGCGCACGGCGGAGCAGGTTCTTGACCGAGCGGTAATCGAAGAAGGTCATCAGCACAAACTTCCGCGACACTCGCAGGAGCTCGGCCAGCAGGGTTTCGCGTTCCGTGGCCGTCGGCAGATGGTGGCTGAGCCGGCAGCACACGGTGGCGTCGACGCTGTTGTCGCGGAAAGGCAGGCAGAAGGCGGAGGCCGTCATCCATATCTGGGGCGTGTCGAGGTGGCTATGCTGCCGGCCATAGAGGACCTGGCCCTGTGCGATATCCGCCTCGATCAGCAGATCGGTGAAAGCCGCCATCTGGGCGCTGAGCCGGCCGCCGCCCGAGGGCACGTCCAGAAGTGTCTGCTGGTGCCCCTGGCTGGCCAGCAACCGGCGCAATAGGCTGAACTCCCGCGCCGTGCTTAGTCGCTTGAAGAGCTTCTGCTGGTAATCGGCGTTATACTGCGCGGCCTCGCGGAGGTCTTGATACTGCTTCTGATAGGGATCGCTGGTGCGTCGTCCCTTCGGCGGCGGCGGTTCCTGTTCGGTCACGGGGGTCCCCAGGCGTGCCAGCAAGGGTACGCCGTCCTGCATCGGATACGTGGTGCCACAACCCGCACATACAACCTGTTGATCGCCGACGCGCAGGGCGCCCCGGCACCCGGGGCAGGCGAGTAGCGCTTCGATGCGCGCCAACGATGACGGTGCTCCGGCTGGATTCATTTGCTGTCCTCCTCTATTCGCGGCCATGCCGCGCAGCCAGCACGGGCGACCTCACAAACGGGTCTTCTGGGCCATTTGTCGCCTTGGGTCAAGCTCCATGTACGGCCGGGGATCATTGACAAAGGGGTCAGGTCTCAACACTCAACACAGGACTTGTGCCGGTTGGGGGTGGTGGAATAGAGTCTGGGCATGGCGCGGCCTTTGAGGCGGGATGTTCGGGATGGGTGGTATCACGTCTTTCATCGGGGGACGGAGCGCGGGGATATTTTTCGGGACGCGCGGGACCGGGAGCACTTTCTGGAGTTGCTGGCGGGCGTTTCCGAGCAATACTTCCTGCGGATCCATGCGTATGTGCTGATGGACACGCACTACCACCTGGTGGTGCAGACGCCGGAAGCGAATCTGAGCCAGGCGATGCAGTGGTTGCATCTGAGCCATGCGGCCTGGTTCAACGCGCGGCATCAGCGGCTTGGCCCGTTCTGGCAAGGGCGGTTCCGGGCAGTCCCCGTGGAGGATTCCACCTGGGCTTACCCACTGAGTCTGTACGTCCACCTGAATCCCCTATCGACGGCCTGGTTTGGGCTGGGCAAGCGTGACAAGCGCGCCGAGGTGCTGGGCTGGCAAGCGCCCAGCCGGGAGCTGGCGACACGACGACTGCAGCAGTTGCGTAGCTACCCATGGAGTTCCTATCGCGCCTATGCGGGGCTGGCGACGGCTCCCGACTGGCTGTGTACGGAAGTTCTGCTTGCACGGGCGCACCGGGTGGTGAATCGGCGCCAGGCCCAATACCGCCGCGATGTGCAGTACCGCCTGACGCATGGAACGGAAGTCGACGCCCTTGAGCAACTCGCGGGCGCTATTGGAATCGGCAGCAAGCGCTTTACCGATGGACTGAAGCGTCTGGGGGGAGGGGGGCGTGAGACCAGCGGAAAACGCGAGCTCCGGCGGCGGGTGGCATTCGGGGCGATTGTCGAAGCGGTGGAAGGAGTGCGCGGGCAGCCATGGGGCGTTTTTGGCAACTGCCGTGGGGACTGGGCGCGCCCGCTGGTGCTGTGGGCGGCCAGGCGATATGGCGGGATGACGCTGGCCGAGATTGGGAAGGCGGTCGGCGGGATGGACTACGCCGCCGTGAGCATGGCGATCAAGCGGTTTGAGCAGCGGGCTGCGGCGGACCCGCAGATTCGGCGATGGCGGGACCAGGTGGAGAGTGTGTTGAATGTTGAGACCTGACCCCT